>NZ_JBFTHX010000001.1:0-452103 GCF_056394465.1 Variovorax sp. 10N432 | reverse complement strand
GGCTTACCAGGAGGGCTCGACCTTTGGGCGTCAATCTCGCATGCTTATGGCTGTTCATCCGTCTCTCCTGAGTTGAGTAGCCGTGTCTTGGTAACCACAGCTTCCCAAATCTGGGACGGATGAACAACCTACTGAAACTTCACAGCTAGATGGCCTGCTTCCGCTGTCCGACCGCCGCCGACGGCACATCGGCACGCAGCAGTGCGCAGATCCCGCGAACCTGCTTCTGGATGATTTTCGCCACCTCGACCCGCCGCGCGGGGCCGAGCCGGCTCGATATGGCGGCCACGCTGATGGCGGCGATAGGGTTCTTTGGAGGAAAGGCGACCCCGACGGCTGCCGTGCCCGGCGTTGCGGCACTGTCCAGGAACGAATAGCCCCGGGCACGGCTTTCGATCAGTGCCGCACGCAGGAAGCCAGGGTCGAAGGCGGAGCCGAACTTCGCATATTGCGCGCCGCTGGCCTCGACGATGTGATCGGCTTCGGCTTCGGGCAGCGCGCTGAGGATGGCGAGCCCGCCCGCGCCGACTCCCATCGGCCGGCGGATCCCGACGTCGAGCGTCAGCGCCTTGATGGGGTAGTCGCCGAGCGCTCGGCTGGTGCAGATCGATTCGGCTCCGCGCCGCTCGCTCAGGTAGACCGTGTCCTGCGTCTGATCGGCGATCACCAGCAGCGCTTCGTTGCACAGTTCGCTCAGTTGATAGCGCGGCTGCGCCAGCAGTCCGAGCTCGTAGAGCAGCGGGCCCAGGTGGTATTTGCGCGTCAGAGGATCGCGATAGACCAGCCCTTCGAGTTCCAGACGCTGGAGCATGCGAAAGCAGGTGGACATCGGCAGACCGCTGACGTCGACCACGTCTGCGATGCGCATGCCACGACGTCCGCGCGTTGCGATCACGCGCAGCATGCCCACCACCCGCTCGATGCTCTGGGTGCCGCTTCGTGCCTGCTGCTCTGGAACTTCGGAAGTCGCGGGCACGCGCTTTTTACCTGGCTTGTCTTTAGTTTCCACCATGTGGCAGTAATTCGGGTTGCACCCGAACGGTATCAAAGGGAAGGTCAATATAGTCGAAAGCACTGACAAACGAAAACCTCCCACATAGTGGGAGTCAAACGGAATCACCAATGCCCCACACGATGACCGAGAAGATCCTGGCCCGCGCCTCCGGCAAGGAGAGCGTGATGCCGGGCGAAGAGATCACGGCGCGCCCGGACTTCGTCATCACCTACGACTTTCCCGGCTACACCGACGTCTTCTTCAAGGAGACGCGCGAGGATTTCGGCATCGAGAAGGTGTCCAGCCCGGAGCGATTCGTCCTCTTCATCGATCACATGGTCCCGGCTGCGGCGCCGAAGGAAGAAGAGCTGCACAAGATCACCCGCGCCTGGGGCAAGGAGCAGGGCGTTCCGGTCTACGAGCGCGAAGGCATCGGCCACCAGGTGGCGGCCGAACTGGGCTATGCCACGCCGGGCGGCTTCGTCGTGCACTTCGACGGCCATGTCAGCCAGCTGGGTGCCTTCGGCAGCTTCGCGTTCGGTGCCCGCAAGGGCGTGATCGAATCCTTCGTGACGGAGAACGTGACGATGACCGTGCCGGCGACGGTCAAGGTGGAGCTGGTCGGTACGCTTCAGCCCGGCGTGATGGCGCGCGACGTGTTCCATCAGATGGTGCGCGTGATGGGGCCGGATTCATGCTGCTTCAAGGCGGTCGAACTCTGCGGTCCCGTCATCGACCAGATGAGCATCGAAGGCCGACAGACCATCTGCGGCCAGGCGATGTTCCTCGGCGCGACCACCATGCTCATCGCACCCGATGCGAAGACCCTGGCTTACGTGGAGGGCCGCTCGAAGGTCGACCTGGCGCCGGTCTATCCCGACGCCGATGCCGTCTACGAGCGCGTCGTGACCATCGATGTGTCCACGCTCGAGCCCATCGTGGTGGTGCCGCCCAGCCCGGCCAACACGCGCGACCTCAAGGACTACGTCGGGGTGGAAGTTCATACCGGCTACCTCGGTTCATGCGCCAGCGGGCGGCTGGAAGACCTGCGCGTGGCGGCCCAGGTGCTGCGCGGCCGCCGCATCCAGCCCGGCTTCCAGCTGCATGTGGTGCCCACGTCGAAGGCCATCATGGCGGCAGCGGCACGCGAAGGCCTGATCGAATGCCTGGTCGAAGCCGGCGCCTTCATCAGCTCGCCCAGCTGCGACTACTGCTTCGGTCGGATCGCCACCATGAGCGCCGGCCAGCGCGCCGTGTCCACCGGCACGCTGAACACGCCGGGCCGCATGGGAAGCGTCGATTCCGAGATCTACATCTGCAACGCGGCCGTGGTGGCGGCATCTGCGCTGGAGGGCCGCATCGCCGATCCGCGCCCGTACCTGGCCGAAGCGGCCAATGTCGCCGGAGCCGCCGCATGAGCCTCGTCAACCTGCGCGGGCGCGTGGCCTGGATCTTCGACGAAGACGATTTCGACATCGACCTGATCGTCGGCGTGCGCAACATCAAGATCACCGACGTATCGGAACTCGCCGCCCTGGCAATGGCCGACTACCTGCCCGACTTCGCCAGCACCGTGCAGCAGGGGGACGTGCTCATCGGCGGGCGCAACTTCGGCTACGGCCATCCGCACTATCCGGCCATGCGTGCGATGCGGCACCTGGGAATTTCCTGCGTGATCGCGGAGTCGTTCTCGCCGGGATTCTTCCGCGGAGAAATGAGCATGGGCTTTCCGCTGGTCACCTGTCCCGGCATCCGCGCCGCGGTCGCGCGAGGCGATGCGCTGGAAGTGAACTGGGACACCAGCGAAGTGAGCATCACCCGCACCGGCCAGACCTTGCCGCTTCAGCCGTTCTCGGCATCCGAGCGCGGCATGCTCGATGCGGGCGGCCTGATCCCCTATCTCAAGGCGCGCATCGCGAAAGCCGAGAACCGCGAGGCGCATGCGCCCTGACGCCATTGGCGCCCGCGCGCCATGCGGACTTTTCTCAATCAACCGTGCCGCGGACCGCCTCGGACAAGCGCACGATCTTCTGGAGTAGTGAAATGACCCCAAGCCGCCAGGCGCTTCGCCAACGCATCACCCACGGGCCCACCTTCTGGTTCGGCGGCGCACAGGACGCCCTGTCGGCCCTGCTCGTCGACCAGTCGGACTTCGATGGCGTCTTCAGCACGGGCTTCGGCATTTCAGCCTCGCTGCTCGGGCAGCCCGACATGGAGCTGTATACGCTGAGCGAGAACGTGGCGACCGTCAACCGGATGGTCAATGCGGTTCGCAAGCCGGTCTTTGCCGATGCCGATACCGGCTACGGCAACGTGCTGAACGTCGGGCGTACCGTGCGCGAGTTCGAGAAGGCCGGCGTGGCCGCGCTCTCGCTGGAAGACCAGGTCAGCCCCAAGCGCTGCCCGGCTGCGGCTACGCAATCGATCGTGGTGTCGATGGAGGCGGCGGTGGCGCGCATCAAGGCCGCCGTGGACGCGCGCCAGGACTCCGACTTGCTCATCGTCGCGCGCACCGATGCGATGGATGCGGGCGAGGCCCTCGAGCGTGCAGCCCGGTATGCCGAAGCCGGCGCCGATCTGATCCAGCCCATCTCGCGCACTTTCAGCAGCTACGAGCAACTGGTCCAGCTGCGCGAGGTGTGCGGCCGCCGCCTGTCGCTGCAGCTCATGGCGGGCACCTGGATGACGTCGCTGAGCCGGGCCCAGATCGAGCAAGTCGCGGCCTTCGCGACCTACCCCATTGCCAGTCTGCTGAGCATCGTGCAGGCGGTGCGCGGCAACCTGCAGGAACTGGCGCGGCGACGCTCCGGCGATTTCGACGGTCTGCCCTTCGAACAGACGACGATGGCGGCCTTCAAGGACATCATCGGCTGGCATGCCCTCGAGGAGCGGCAGGCCCACTACGAAGTCGGCGGCAGCCACTGAACGCGCGACTTCTTCCACCCAACCTTTCCTTTCCTCCCAGCAAAACGATCAGGAGCAAACGTGCGTACTTTCAAGCTGATGGGCCACCTCGTGGTGGCCGGCACTCTGGCGCTGGCTTTTGGCGCAGCGATGGCGCAAGGCAGCGCCTATCCGACGAAGCCGATCCGGATCATCGTGCCGTACCCGGCGGGTGGCGCGACCGACGTGGCGGCGCGCATGCTTGTCCCTCGACTCCAGGAGGAACTCGGCCAGCCCATCGTGGTCGAGAACCGCCCCGGCGCCGGCGGCAACATCGCGATGAACGCCGTGGCGCAAAGCAGCCCCGATGGCCACACCCTGGCGATGACGCTGACGGGGATGCTGTCGATCAACCCGGTGATCTACAAGAAGGCCGGGTTTGCTGCTTCCGACTTCGTGCCGGTCGCCCAGGTTTCGCTGGCGCCGCTGCTGCTGGTCGTGCCGGAAAACTCTCCCTACAAGAACGTGCAGGAACTGCTGGCGGCGGGCAAGAAGGCCGGCAAGGACGGGCTGGCCTACGGTTCGGCTGGTGCGGGCGGCCTGTCGCACCTGGCTTCCGAATCGATCAATGCGCACGCGAACGGCAACTTCGTGCACGTGCCCTACAAGGGCGGCGCGCCGCTGGTGCAGGCGCTGATGGCCAACGAGGTGGCGTGGGGCCTGCTCGGTACGGGCGATGCGCGCAGCTTCGTGCAATCGGGCAAGCTGCGCGCCATCGGCGTGCTGCGCAACGGCCGCTCAGAGCTGTGGCCGGGCATCCCCACACTGACCGAGCAGGGCGTGCCAGGGGGCGTGGACTTCGACGTCTGGTTCGGCGTGGTGGCGCCGGCCAGGACGCCGGCGCCGGTGGTGAAGCTCCTGAACGAAAAGATCGCGCAGATCGTCGCCGAACCGGGCTTTCGCAAGCGGCTGAACGAACTCGGCGGCGTGGCGCCGGTCAGTGGCAACAGCACCGCGGATTTCGCGGAGGTGCTCAAGCGCGAGTTGGCGGTTCTCCCCAAGGCAGCGCAGGCGGCCGGCCTGCAGCTCGACTGACCGAGAGGCCTGCGGCTTCAGCATCGCGGATCGACAGGGAGGATTTGCAAGTCCTTGTCAGCGCGTGAGTTGTTGAAAAACTCACGGCTTTTTTATAGGTTGACGAGCCTTACCCCCGGCACTGGCTACGCAGTTAGGGCTGCTTGGTTCCCCACCTGACCCGGTTGGCCACTTCACCATGCGGGGAGGCCCGTCAACCGAGGATTGTAAGCGACCGCGAAAGCCTCGGCCTTCACCAGACCATCAACGAGGTTTCGAGCGCCGCGTCGGCGTAGTAGAGGCGCACGCCCACCTGGTACTTGCGGCCCTTCAGCAGCCGCATCGTCACCTTGGCATTGAGGTCGGTGCCGCTGTCGTCCGCGCCGGCGATCTGCACGTTGCCGGTCGGCGTGACCTCGAACAGCACCAGCACGGTGTCCGAGGTGCCGAAGGTGCCGATGTTGTAGGTACGGGTGCGGGTCGGCGAGAACTCGAAGGTGCGGGTCTCCCCGGCCTTGAGCTTCAGCAGTTGCGACAGCCCGATCTTCAGCGGCGTCGCCGCCGGCGTCCGGACGCCCGGGTACGACTCCACCACCCAGGCCTTGTCCGCGAAAGAGAGCCCGCCCTTGGGCTGCAGGCCGGCCTGGTATTTCTCCGGCGCGATGATCAACCCGGCATCGAACTGGTACTCCATGACCGAGTCCGGGTCCCAGGTCGTGCCCTTGATCTCCGACACCGGGATCTTGCGCAGGATGTTCCACTCGATCTGCGACTCGTCCCAGTTGTTCGGCGGCCCCTTGAAATAGCTCAGCACGGCGTCGCGGTTCCAGGAGATGCCGGCGTTCGGGTTCTGGTGCTCGTGCTCGAGGCCGAGCGTATGGCCGATCTCGTGCAGCGCCGTGTCATGCCCGTAGGCGGTGGTCAGCGACCAGCCGAAGTTCATCGTGCGTTCCTGCGGCGACCGGGTGTTGAGCACATCGCGCCCGACATAGGACCAGGAACCGTCCTGCGGATCGAAGCCGATCCGCACCATCGCATCCTCGGGCGCCTCCACGCGCCGGAATCCGATGCTGAGCCCGAGCTTGGCCCAGGTTTCGAAGGAACTGTCGACGACCGCGATATCGGCGCCGCTGCCCTGCCAGGCGGCGGGCACGCTGTCGCCGCGCTTGAAGCAGTAGTAGGTGATCTGGGTGCCGCCGACCCACTTCTTGCCTGCGGCCAGGATGGCACGCACGCGGCCGGCAGCGACGCCGGCGTCGAACTGGCGCACCGGCTGCACCGGCTGCGCACAATAGCGCCGCGCCTCGACGGCGCCGCGCGCGCTGGATTTCTTGGCGGCAGCCGGGCGGGCCGCCTTGCGGGTCGCAGTGGGCATGTCGATCTCCTCGTGTTTTTCCATGCTAGGCGCGGCGAGCGCGAAAGCCATCCGCAAGATGGCCTAGGCCGCTGCGCGAGGTGGTCGCCGCGTCGCCCTAAAATGCGGCGATGGCCTACCTCGTGCTCGCTCGCAAACACCGTCCCCGAACCTTCAGCGAGATGGTCGGCCAGGAGCACGTCGTCCAGGCGCTCGAGAACGCGCTGACCTCGCAGCGGCTGCATCACGCCTACCTCTTCACCGGCACGCGCGGCGTCGGCAAGACCACCGTCTCCCGCATCCTGGCCAAGTCGCTCAATTGCCAGGGGCCCGACGGGCAGGGTGGCATCACGGCCACGCCGTGCGGCCTATGCCAGGCGTGCAAGGACATCGACGCCGGCCGCTTCGTCGACTACACCGAGCTCGATGCCGCCTCCAACCGGGGCGTCGACGAGGTCCAGGCGCTGCTGGAGCAGGCGGTCTACAAGCCGGTGCAGGGCCGTTTCAAGGTCTTCATGATCGACGAAGTCCACATGCTCACCGGCCACGCGTTCAACGCGATGCTGAAGACGCTCGAGGAGCCGCCCGAATATCTCAAGTTCGTGCTGGCCACGACCGACCCGCAGAAGGTGCCGGTCACGGTGCTGTCGCGCTGCCTGCAGTTCAACCTGCGGCCGATGGCGCCCGAGACCGTGCTCGAACACCTCACGCAGGTGCTGCAGTCTGAAGCCGTGCCGGCCGAACCCCTGGCGCTGCGCCTGATTTCGCGCGCCGCCCGCGGCTCGATGCGCGATGCGCTGTCGCTGACCGACCAGGCCATTGCCTTCGGCAACGGCGAACTGCTGGAGACGGGCGTACGCCAGATGCTCGGCAGCGTCGATCGCGGGCACGTGTTCCGGCTGATCGAGGCGCTGTCGCAGGGCGATGGAAAGACGGTGGTCGAGACCTCCGAAGGGCTGCGCCGCGACGGTCTCTCCGCCGCTTCCACGCTGGAGGAAATGACCACCGTGCTGCAGGCGATGGCGGTGCTGCAGGCGGTGCCTTCGCGGGCCGAGTCGCGCGATGGCGCCGACCCAGACGCGGCGGAGACGGCCCGCCTCGCGGCCCTGCTGCCGGCCGACGAAACCCAGCTGCTCTACAGCCTCTGCCTGCACGGCCGCGGCGAGCTCGGCCTGGCGCCCGACGAGTACGCGGCGCTCACGATGGTGCTGCTGCGCCTGCTGGCCTTCAAGCCCACCGCTTCGGCCGGCGCGGAAAAAAAAACTCTGAATGACGCCGTGCCTGCGGCTGCGCAGGCACCCACGGCCGCGCCGCTGTCTCCTCCCCCGGTGGCTGCGCCAGTGCCGGTCGAGCCGGTGCGGCCCCCAGCGGTGGCGGCTCCCGCGGCGCCGGGCCATCGGCTGCCGGTGGTCGAGGCCCCGGCGCTGAGCGCTGCCGCGCCGCCCAGGGCGGCCGCCACGCCCGAACCGGCCGCCAGGCTGATGGCGATGCCGGTGCGCGTGCAGCCGCCGGCCGGCGCCCGCGAGGCGCCGTCGGCGGTAGCCTCGACGCCGATCCCGCCGAGCGAGGAGGGCGATTTCTGGCATGCCACCGTGACGCGGATGGTGGTGGCCGAGGCGATCACTGCGCTGACGCGCGAGCTCGCCCTGCAATCGCAGCTGGTGGCGCGCGATGTCGACCAGTGGCTGCTGCGGGTCGAGCGCGAGTCGCTCAACCAGACCAGCAGCCGCGAGAAGCTGCAGGCGGCGCTCGCGGCCCTCGGCCACTCGGTGACAATCGCCATCGAGATCGGCGGCGTGGTCGACAGCCCGGCCCGCCGCAACCGGCAGGCCGCCGAAGAACGCCAGCGCATCGCCGAGGAAGCGATCCACAACGACCCCGAGGTGCAGTCGATGATGCGCGACTGGGACGCGAGAATCGTTCCGGGGACGCTGCGGCCCTCCTGAGACCTTGCGGGACAGACCAAAAACTGCGAAGCGGTTTTTGCTCTGTCCTCAACTGACTAGACTCTTTTTTCAACGATCGACAAACAGGATCCCCCCATGTTCAACAAAGGACAACTGGCCGGCCTCATGAAGCAGGCGCAGGCGATGCAGGACAACCTCAAGAAGGCCCAGGAAGAACTGGCCACCATCGAGGTCGAAGGCGAATCGGGTGCCGGTCTCGTGAAAGTCGTCATGACCTGCAAGCACGACGTCAAGCGCATCACGATCGACCCCAGCCTGCTGGCCGACGACAAGGACATGCTCGAAGACCTGGTGGCCGCAGCCTTCAATGCCGCCGTGCGAAAGGCCGAGGAAACCAGCGAGCAGAAGATGGGCAAGCTGACCGCCGGCATGCCCGGCCTGCCGCCCGGCATGAAGCTGCCGTTCTGAGCCTCCATCGGTCCTCGATGGCGGATTCCAGTTCGCTCGATGCGCTGGTCGAGGCGCTGCGCCGGTTGCCCGGCGTCGGGGCCAAGTCGGCCTCGCGCATGGCCTTCCACCTGCTGCAGCACGACCGCGAAGGCACGCTGATGCTCGCGCGCGCCCTGCAGCAGGCGGCCAGCAACGTGCGCCATTGCGAGCGCTGCAACACCTTCACGGAAGGCCAGGTCTGCAGCGTCTGCCAGGATGCCCGGCGCGACGGCACCAAGCTGTGCGTGGTCGAGACCCCGGCCGACCAGGCCGCGCTCGAGCGCACCGGCGTGTTTCGCGGCTACTACTTCGTGCTGATGGGCAAGCTGAGCCCGCTCGACGGCGTGGGGCCGAACGACATCGGACTCGCGAAGCTGTTCGCGCGCGCGCTCGACGGCACGGTGAGCGAGGTGATCCTCGCCACCAACTTCACCGCCGAGGGCGAAGCCACGGCCCATGTGATCGGCGATGCGCTCAAGCAGCGCGGACTTTCGGTGACCCGGCTGGCGCGCGGCGTGCCGGCCGGCAGCGAGCTCGAATACGTCGATCTCGGCACCATCGCCCATGCGCTGGTCGACCGTCGCTGAGGGCCGGACAACGGCCTTTCAGTTTACGTAAAAACCCGCACGGGATGTTCCCGATGCAGGGGCAGGGGGCCGCCCCTAAGCTCGATTCGAATCACACGAAAAGAGCCCGCGGGCGCCACTCATGCTCAATCGCCGTACCTTTACCGTTGCCGCAGCGCTGGGCGCCGCTGCGATCGGGGCGCCGCTGGTCCATGGCCAGCCCAAGCTCGAAAAATCCAAGGTGTCCATCGCGGTCGGTGGCAAGGCGGCGTTCTACTACCTGCCGCTCACCATCTCCGAGCAGCTCGGCTACTTCAAGGCCGAAGGACTCGACGTCGAGATCTCGGACTTCGCCGGCGGCGCACGCGCGTTGCAGGCGGTGGTCGGCGGCTCGGCCGATGTCTGCTCGGGCGCCTTCGAGCACACCATCAACCTGCAGGCCAAGAACCAGTTCTTCCAGGCCTTCGTGCTGCAGGGGCGCGCGCCGCAGATCGCGATCGGCGTGTCGACCAAGAACATGCCCGGCTACACCGGCATCGCCGACCTCAAGGGCCGCAAGATCGGGGTTTCGGCGCCGGGCTCGTCGACCAACATGGTGGCCAACCTGGTGCTGTCGCGCGGCGGGCTCAAGGCCAGCGACGTGAGCTACATCGGCGTCGGCGTGGCCGCCGGCGCGCTGACGGCGCTGCGTTCGGGCCAGATCGATGCGATCAGCAATACCGATCCGGTCATGACCATGCTCGAGCAGAAGGGCGACGTGAAGATCATCAGCGACACCCGCACGCTGAAGGGCACTCAGGAGGTGTTCGGCGGCCTGATGCCGGCCGCCTGCCTCTATGCCTCGTCGGAATTCATCCAGAAGAATCCGAACACCTGCCAGGCGCTCGCCAATGCCATCGTGCATGGCCTCAAGTGGCTGCAGACCGCCGGCCCGGGTGACATCATCAAGACCGTGCCAGAGACCTACCTGCTGGGCGACCGGGCCCTGTACCTTGCATCGTTCGACAAGGTGCGCGAGGCCATCGCCGTCGATGGACTGGTGCCGGCCGACGGCCCCAAGACCGCGCTCACCGCGATCGCGAGCTTCGATCCGACAGTCAAGGCCGAAAAGATCGACCTGGCGAAGCTCTACACCAACGAATTTGCGCGGCGCGCCAAGGACAAGTTCAAAGCTTGACCCCGGTGTCGCTGCAACCCGGCCCAGGCCGGGTTTTTTCTTCCAAGCCCATGGCCGCCCACGCGCTCGAACTGATAGACATCCGCTGCACCTTCCGCGCGAAAGACGACCACAGCCAGCGCTACACCGCGGTGGCTGACACCACGCTGCGGATCGCCGACGGCGAGTTCGTCTCGGTGGTCGGACCGACCGGCTGCGGCAAGTCGACCTTGCTGAATGTCGGCGCCGGCCTGCTCGAACCCTCGTCGGGTTCGGTGCGGGTGTTCGGCCAGCCGCTGTCCGGCATCAACACGCGTGCCGGCTACATGTTCCAGAGCGAAGCCCTGATGCCCTGGCGCAGCGCGCTGGACAACGTGAAGGTGGGCCTGCAGTACCGCGGCGTGCCCGATGCCCAGGCCAGGGAGCAGGCCGAGGCCTGGCTCGCGCGGGTCGGCCTCGCTGGCTTCGGCGACCGTTATCCGCATCAACTTTCCGGCGGCATGCGCAAGCGCACCGCGCTGGCACAAGTACTGGCGCTCGATCCGGACATCATCCTGATGGACGAGCCCTTCAGCGCGCTCGACATCCAGACCCGGCAATTGATGGAGAACGAAGTGCTGGATCTCTGGGCTGCGAAGAAGAAGGCGGTGCTTTTCATCACCCACGATCTCGATGAAGCGATCGCGATGAGCGACCGCGTGGTGGTGCTCTCCGCCGGCCCCGCGACCCACCCGATCGGCGAGTTCGAGATCGACCTGCCGCGGCCGCGGGACGTCGCCGAGGTCCGGGTGCATCCGCGCTTCGTCGAACTTCACACGCAGATCTGGAACGTGCTGCGCGACGAGGTGCTCAAGGGCTATGCGCAGCAGTTGAAGGCAGTGGCATGAGCTCGCCCCCAGGTTGGCTCACTTCGTGTAGCCGCCCGCCCCCTACCGGGGGCAACACCAGCGGGCTGGCAAAGCCAGTTCCGCGGTGTTTCACGAAGGGGCCTGGCTGCGCCGGCCAACTCAACCCGGTCGGCATCTGTTTTTCGGCTGCGCGCAGCGCGCCCATTCGTGGGCAGTCGCGGAACCGGCTTTGCCGGGCCGCTGACTGCGCCCCCGGCAGGGGGTGGGCGCCCGGACACGAAGTGCCGGGCAACCTGGGGGCGAGATGAAGCTCCGACCCAGGGAGAGCAATGCGCGCCTCTGGCAGCTGGCGGTGCTGGTCGCGCTGCTGGCGGGCTGGCACCTGGCGTCGCGCAACCAGCAGTTCGCCTTCTTCGTCGGCGAACCGATCCAGGTGGCCGGCCGGATCTGGAGCTGGTTCATGCCGTTCGCGATTCCACCCAATCCGCTGTTCCCCGATGGGCTCGCGGGCAACGCCGACATCTACCTGCACCTGGGCACCACCTTGCTCGAGACCGTACTGGCCTTCGTGATCGGCACCGTGCTGGGCCTGGCCTGCGGCCTCTGGCTGGCCCTGGCGCCGACCGCGAGCCTGGTCTTCGATCCCTACATCAAGGCGGCGAACTCGATGCCGCGCGTGATCCTGGCGCCGATCTTCGCGCTGTGGTTCGGCCTCGGCATCTGGAGCAAGGTGGCGCTGGCGGTCACGCTGGTGTTCTTCATCGTCTTCTTCAACGTCTACCAGGGCGTGCGCGAAGTCAGCCCGGTGGTGCTGGCGAATGCGCGCATGCTCGGCGCCAGCCAGCGGCAGCTGCTGCGCACGGTCTACCTGCCGAGCGCGACCAGCTGGGTGTTCTCCAGCCTGCACACCTCGGTCGGGCTGGCCTTCGTGGGTGCGGTGGTGGGCGAGTACCTGGGCTCGGCGCGCGGCGTGGGCTACCTCATCCTGCAGGCCGAGGGCACCTTCGACGTCAACACGGTGTTTGCGGGCATCGTGGTGCTGACCGGTTTTGCGCTGCTGCTCGATGCGATCGTCGGCGTGCTCGAGAAGCGCCTCATGAAATGGCAGCCTCGCAGTGGCGAGACCGAAAAGCTTTAGCGTTTCTTCTTCGACGGCGTGCCGCCGCGCTTCTCGCGCACGACTTCCTTGCTGCTGCTCGACGTCTTGGTCAGCTTGGCGGTCGAGCTTTTGGCGCTCGTGCCGCCACGCGGCGCCACGGCGCTGCTCTTGAGCACCGGCGCGCGGCCGAAGCCCGAGCCCACGCCGGCGGTCTTCGCGGCCCGCACCGGCAGGAACACCACCACTTCATAGCCGCGCTGGAAGGTGTGGTTGGCCTTGACGTCGTTCCATTCGGCCACGCTGGCCGGGCTCAGCCGGTAGCGCCGCGCGATGCTGGCGACGCTGTCCTGGCGCCCGGCCTTGATCACCGTGCGGCGGGTGACGATCTCGGGCTGGAAGCTCAGCTGCCCGGTGTCGGCGACCACCGCCGCGACGTCTTCCTGGACTCGCGCGCTGCGCGGAACGATCAAGGTCGAGCCCGACTTGATCAGCATGCGCGGCGGCACGTTGTTGATGGCCCGCAGGTCGGCTTCGCTCATGCCCGAGCGCTGTGCGGCGTCGGCCACGGTCATGGTCGAGGGCACGGTCCAGGCGGTCCAGCTGGCGTACTGGCCCTGGCTGTAGGCCTCGAAGTTGCGCTGGAACACGGCGGCGTTGTCCCACGGCAGAAGGATCTCGGGCGTGCCGGCCGCCAGCAGCACCGGTTTGTGGGCCGACGGATTGAGGGCCCGGAAGTCCTCGATCTGCACGTCCGCCAGCTTGGCCGCCAGCGAGACGTCGAGATCGCGCTTGAGCGTGACGGTCTGGAAGTAGGGGTGGTTGGCGATCAGCGGCAGGTCGACATTGAAGCGGGCCGGATTGGCGACGATGTTCTTCACGGCCTGCAGCTTCGGCACGTAGAGCCGGGTCTCGGCGGGCATCGACAGGTCGCTGTAGGTGGCCGGCAGGCCGGCGCGCTGGTTCTTGGCGATCGCCTTGGCCACGTTGCCTTCGCCCCAGTTGTAGGCCGCCAGCGCGAGCTGCCAGTCACCGAACATGCCGTAGAGCCGCTGCAGATAGTCGAGCGCCGCGCGGGTCGAGGCGACCACATCGCGGCGGTCGTCGCGGAAGATGTTCTGCTTCAGGTCGTAGTCGGTGCCGGTGGCCGGCATGAACTGCCACATGCCGGCGGCGCGCGCGCTCGACACGGCCTGCGGATTGAAGGCGCTCTCGATGTAGGGCAGCAGCGCGATCTCGGTCGGCATGTCGCGACGTTCGAGTTCCTCGACGATGTGGAAGATGTAGCGGTTGGAGCGCTCGGTCATGCGCTGGATGTAGTCGGGCCGGGTGGCATACCACTGCTCGCGATCGCGCACCAGGTCGCCGTCGAGGTCGGGCATCTTGAAGCCGCGGCGAATGCGGTCCCACATGTCGACCGGCGGGGCGAGCGTGACGACGGGGCGCGACTTGGTGTCGCCGGAKGTGATCGGCGTGAGGCTGCCGCGCGGGTAGACCGGCGAGGCACCGCCCGAGGCGGCACCGGACGACGACCCATCCATCGACGGACCGGTGCCTGTGGCGCAGCCCGCCAGGAACAGGGAGCCCGCGAGGCAGGCAGCTAGCAGAAATTTCATCGAAAATCGTTCTTCCATTGGTGCGGGGCAGCGAGCAAGGGCCGTGGCCGCTCGCAGCGCGCACGCAATGCGGCGCAAGGCGCCGTGGAGTGAGTGGGATCCGGCTTGCGGGGTTCCATGCTTTGCACGAATCTCAGGTTAGCAAGTGTGTATCCATGGTGCGTCGAGACACCGTCGACGCCGTCGGCGCGAGGGCGCGTGACTAGAATCGCGGCCAGTTGCAGTTGCTCGCGCCCGGGTGCATCGAACACGGGTGTTGCATCCCCTGGGTCGACCTCGATCGCGTTGCGCCCCTGCTGCAGCATCCAGATGTAGTTGTCGGCACGGGCGGGCAGCGGAACGAGGGTCATGAGCGGTCAAATTATAGGTTTGCACGATTGGTTCGAGACCCCCCCGGGCCGCTACCTGCTGGCTTGGGAGCAGGCCCAGTTCGACCAGGCGGTGGCCGACATCTTCGGTTATCACGCGCTGCAGCTGGGCCTCAGCGAGGTCCAGGGGCTGCGTGCCAATCGAATGCCGCACCGCTGGCTGGCGCTGTCCGATCCGGCGCAGGCCGGCGCGCCCGCGCTCTGGACCGACTTTTCGGCCCTCCCTTTTCCGGCCAACAGCCTCGACCTCGTGGTGCTGCCGCACACGCTCGAGCTCAGCCCGGACCCCCACGCGACCCTGCGCGAGGTCGAGCGGGTGCTGGTGCCCGAAGGGCGGGTCGTCATCTGCGGCCTGAATCCGGCCAGCCTCTGGGGCATGCGGCAGCGGCGCGCCCACCTCTACCGCGGACTCGGGTTCGGCGAGCTGTTCCTGCCCGAGGCCGGTGACTTCATCGGTTACCGGCGCATGCGCGACTGGCTGCGGCTGCTGAGCTTCGAGGTCGAGTCCGGGCGATTCGGCGTCTACCGGCCCGCGGTCCGCAGCGAAGCCTGGCTGGAGCGCTGCCGCTGGTTCGATGCCGCCGGCGAGCGCTGGTGGCCGATCTTCGGTGCGGTCTATTTCCTGGTGGCCGTCAAGCGGGTGCGGGGGCTGCGGCTCTTGAGCGCCGACTGGCGCCGCGCCGCATCGCGCGCCAGCGCGCCRGTGCCGATCGCCGGCAAGATGCACCGGGGGCGCGACAATGGCGGCCAGCTAGAAGAAGGAAGCGGTTCTTGAACGAAGTACAGATCTACACCGACGGTGCCTGCAAGGGCAACCCCGGTCCCGGCGGCTGGGGCGCATGGCTCAAGTCGGGCGCCACCGAAAAAGAACTTTTCGGCGGCGAACTCAACACCACCAACAACCGCATGGAACTGCAGGCCGTGATCGAAGGCCTGGGCGCGCTCAAGCGCCCGTGCAAGGTCGTCCTCTACCTGGACAGCCAGTACGTGCGCATGGGCATCACCGAGTGGATTCGCGGCTGGAAGGCCAAGGGCTGGCGGACCTCGACCAAGCAGCCGGTGAAGAACGTCGAGCTCTGGCAGCAGCTCGACAAGCTGGTGGCCGAGGGCGGCCACCAGATCGAATGGCGCTGGGTCAAGGGCCATTCGGGCGATCCGGGCAACGAGCGCGCGGATGCGCTCGCCAACAAGGGCGTCGAGCGCGCGCTCGGCCGGATCTAACGCCGCAGCAGCCGTTCCGGCGTCTCGGGCACGTCGCCCATGCTGGCCCTGAAGAGCAGGTCGTCCGTGATCCGCAAGCGGCGGCTCATCTCGCGGGCGATGTTCATCTGGATCAGCGCGAACTGCTCGACGTCGCGCTCGAACACCCGGTACAGGTTCGCGGAAGTGAGTTCGATCGCGCGGCAGTCGACGTCGGCCCGGACCGAGGCGCTGCGCGGGAAAAGGTCGAGCAGCGCCATCTCGCCGAAACAATCGCCCTGCGCCAGGCGCCGGATGAGCAATTCGTGCTGCTGCCAGCTCTTGGAGATCGTCACGCTGCCGCTCTCGAGCACGAACATGCCGTGGCCGGGCTCGCCCTCGCGGAAGAAATAGCCGCCGGACGGCATCTCGACCACCGGTGCGGCCGCCAGCAGGAACTCCAGGGTGTCCGCGGCAATGGCGCCGAAGATCGGCATCTGCTGCATCAGTTCGATCCTGCTCGCTGCCATGCGCGACTCCGGTGAGGCCAGGGCGGGGACAGACCTTACACCACGCCGTCGAAGATCATGACGTCGACCGTGTCGCCCGGCGCCACGCCGGCCTGGTCATGGTGCAGCACCACCAGGCCGTTGGCCTCGACCATCGAACTCAGCACGCCCGAGCCCTGGTTGCCGGCGATGCGCACCTGCGGCAAGGCACCCGCCACCTGTTCGACCCGGCCCCGCTGGTACTCGGTGCGTCCGGGCTTCTTGCGGATCGCGTCGACGCTGGTGGCGCGCAGTAGCGGCGGCGGCGCGGCGCAGGCGGAGTTGCAGCCCATCATCCTGAGCAGCGCCGGGCGCACGAAGGCGAGAAAAGTGACCATCACGGCGACCGGGTTGCCCGGCAGCCCGAACAGCACGGCCGGCCCGCGGGGCGCGCCCGGGGCGGGGATCAGGCCGACCGCCATCGGCCGGCCGGGCCGCATGGCGACGCGCCAGAACGCCATGTCGCCGAGCCGCTGCATGACGGCGCGCGTGTGGTCGGCCTCGCCGACGCTGACGCCCCCGCTGGTGATGATGGCGTCGGCCTGCGCGGCGGCGCGGCGCAGCGCCGATTCGAGCGCCGCCGGGTCGTCGCGCACCAGGCCGAGGTCGATCACCTCGCAGCCCAGCCGCGTCAGCAGGCCGAACACCGTGTAGCGGTTGCTGTCGTAGACCGCGCCTTCGCGCGGAAGCTCGCCAAGACTCAGGATCTCGTCGCCGGTGGAGAAGTAGGCGACGCGCAGGCGCCGCAGCACCGGCACCATCGGCAGCCCGAGGCTGGCCACCATGCCGAGCGCGGCCGGGGTGACGATCTGGCCGCGCCGCAGCGCCGGCTGGCCCTGCATCAGGTCTTCGCCGGCGAAGCGGCGGTTGTCGCCGCGTCGCAGCGCCTGGGCCGGGAAGCTCACCCGGTCACCCTCGACCGTGCAGAACTCCTGCGGGACCACGGTGTCGAGGCCGGCCGGCATCACGGCACCGGTCATGATCTTGACGGCGTCGCCGGTGCCGGTCGCGCCGCGCCAGGCGGCGCCGGCCAGTGCGGTGCCGACCACCCGCAGGCTCAGCGCGGTGTCGCCGGCCGCTTCGAGCTGCGCGCCATCGAAGGCGAAGCCGTCCATGGCCGAGTTGTCGTGCGGCGGCACGCTGACCGGCGAGACGATGTCCTCGGCCAGCACCCGTCCGAGCGCATCCCGCAGGGCCAGGCGCTCGACCTCGGTGACGATGGCAGGCTCGGCCAGCTGCGCCAGGAAGGCCTGCACGGCATCGACACCCAGCGCCTTGGGGTCGTAGCCCGCCAGCGCGGCGGCGATTTCGGCGATTCGGCTCATGACGGGACGGGCCTCACGAACGCTGGCGCTCGAGCGTGTGCAACTCGGCCAGCGTGTTGGCATTGAAGAAGGCGTCGGCGGCATCGCCCGGGCGATCGAAGGGCACCAGCACGGTGTGGTGCTGCGCGGTCCATTTGTCGATCTTGCGGCCGCCGTCCTGGGTGAAGCGCACCAGGCTGTCGAGCAGCGTGGCGCGCAGCAGGCAGAACACCGGCTGCGGGAACAGCGCCGCCGAGGCGCCCGGCGGACCCGCGGTCTCGGGCGCGGAGACCATCGCGATGTCCGCTTCGTGGGACGCCAGGGCCGCCGCCAGCCGGCTGGCGAGGTCGAGCGGGAACAGCGGGGTGTCGCACGGCACGGTGAGCAGGTAGGGCGTCTCGCAGCGCTCCAGCCCGGTCAGGAAGCCGGCCAGCGGACCGGCATAGTCGGCCAGCCCGTCGGGCCAGACCGGCACGCCGAAGGATTCGTAGGCGGCCAGGTTGCGATTGGCGTTGACCAGCACCTGGCCGACCTGCGGACCCAGCCGCAGCACCGCATGCAGCGCCAGCGGCGTACCGTTGAAGTTCTGCAGGCCCTTGTCGACGCCGCCCATGCGCGAGCCGCGCCCGCCGGCGAGAACGAGGCCGGTGATTTCGCTGGCGACGATGGGGGCCGGCGCGCTCATCCGCCGATGTAGCTCATCTCGACCCGGCGCGCCGCGCCGGCATCGGTGTCGGGGACCCGCGACGCGCGCAGCTCGGAGTAGCGATCGCTGCGGCCCTGCCAGATGTGGCCGAGCGCGGAGGCGATCTGCGCGTCGTCGGCATCGCCGCGCAAGAGCGGCCGCAGGTCGTGCCCCTGGCTCGCGAACAGGCAGAGGTAGAGCTTGCCCTCGGTCGACAGGCGGGCCCGGCTGCAGTCGTGGCAGAAGGCCTGCGTCACGCTGCTGATGACGCCGATCTCGCCGCCGCCGTCGGCGTAGGCCCAGCGCTGTGCGGTCTCTCCGGGGGCGCTGGCTTCCAGCGGCACGAGCGGGAATTCGGCGCCGATGCGGCGCACCACCTCGGCCGATGGCAGCACCTCGTCCATGCGCCAGCCGTTGGTGGCGCCGACGTCCATGTATTCGATGAAGCGCAGCACCACGCCGCTGCCGCGGAAGTGGCGCGCCATCGGCAGGATCTCCTGCTCGTTGGTGCCGCGCTTGACCACCATGTTGACCTTGATCGGGCCCAGGCCGGCCGCCTTCGCAGCCTCGATGCCGGCCAGCACTTCGGCGACCGGGAAGTCGACGTCGTTCATGCGCCGGAACACCGTGTCGTCGAGGCCGTCGAGGCTGACGGTCACCCGATTCAGGCCGGCGGCCTTCAAGGCCCCGGCCTTGCGCGCCAGCAAGGATCCGTTGGTGGTCAGCGTGAGGTCCAGCGGCTGGCCCTGCGGCGTGCGCAGCGCGGCGAGCTGCTCGACCAGCACCTCGAGGTTCTTGCGCAGCAGCGGCTCGCCACCGGTGAGCCGGATCTTGCGCACGCCGTGGCTGGCGAACAGGCGCGCCAGACGGGTGATCTCCTCGAAGCTCAGCAGCGCGCTGTGGGGCAGGTACTGGTAGTCCTTGTCGAACACTTCTTTCGGCATGCAGTAGCTGCAGCGGAAGTTGCAGCGGTCGGTGACGCTGATGCGCAGGTCGGTCAGCGGCCGGGCCAGCCGGTCGAGCAGCACGCCGGTGGCCGGCACGGCGTGCGCGGCCGGCGCGGCGCGGGGCGCGCGACCGATCTCGGCGATCTTGACGACATGCTGCGAACTCATGGGAGGGCCAATTTACCGCATCGCCCGGCCTGATACCGCTGCAAGGCCTTGGCGCCGATCAGACGCAGCGGGCGCCGTCGACTTCGATGCAGACCCCGCTGATGAACGAGGCCTCGTCGCTGGCCAGGTAGAGCGCCGCGTTGGCGACGTCGAGCGCGGTCGAGAAGCGGCCCAGCGGGATGGTGGCGCGGAACTTGGCCTTGCGCTCTTCGGTGACCGGACCACCGGCGAACTCGGCCGCCAGGCCGGTGTCCGGGTTGAACACCGGGTTGATGCAATTGACCCGGATGTTGTCGGGACCGAGTTCGGCCGCCAGCGACTTGCTGGTCGTGATCACGGCGCCCTTGGAGCCGTTGTACCAGGTGAGGCCCGGGCGGGGGCGCACGCCCGCGGTCGAGGCGATGTTGATGAACGATCCGCCGCCGTTGGCCCGGAAGGCCGGCACCGCATGGATGGTCGACAGGTAGATGCTCTTGACGTTGACCGAATAGCAGCGGTCGAACTCGTCCTCGCTGACTTCCAGTGCGGGCCGGTTGCGGTGGGTCCACCCGGCGTTGTTGACCATCGCGTCGAGCTTGCCATGGCGCTGCACGGCGGCATCGACCAAGGCTTTCATCTGGTCGGACTTGGTGACGTCGGCGGCGAAGAACGAAGCCCGGCCGCCGTCGCGCAGGATGGCCTCGACCACCTGTTCGCCGAGCGCCTGGTTGATGTCGTTGACGATGACCTGCGCGCCCTCGGCCGCCAGCCGCTTCGCGATGCCCTCGCCGATGCCGCCGCCGGCACCGGTCACGATGATGGATTTGTCCTTGACGCGCACAGGTGTCTCCTCGAATTGAAGTGCAGCCGGCCAGTGTATCGGCCGGCCGGTCCCTCGCGTTCAGCCGTGCTTGACGGCGACGGTCTTGAGGGTGGTGAAGCCGTAGAGCGCCTCGAAGCCCTTTTCGCGCCCGTAGCCCGAGGACTTGACGCCGCCGAAGGGCAGTTCGACACCGCCGCCGGCGCCGTAGTTGTTGATGAACACCTGGCCGCTCTTCACGCGCTTGGCCATCCGGAACTGCCGTCCGCCATCGTTCGTCCAGATGCCCGCGACCAGCCCGAACTGCGTGGCATTGGCCAGCGCCACGGCCTCGTCCTCGTCGCGGAATGGCATCGCGGCCAGCACCGGGCCGAACACCTCCTCCTGTGCCAGGCGGTGGTCCACCGGCACGTCGCGCAGCAGGGTGGGGGCCTGGTAGAAGCCGGCCTGGGGCGCCTCGTCGACCACCACGCCCTGCGCCACCATCGGAATGCCGGCCACATGGGCGTCCGAGAGAAAGTCCCAGACCCGCTGCTGCTGCGTCTGGCGGATCAGCGGGCCGACGTCGAGGTCCATCGCCGCCGGGCCGACCCGAAGCGCCTCGAAGGCGTGGCCGAGGCGCTGCAGCAGCGGCTCGTAGATGGCCTGGTCTATCAGGACCCGCGAGCCGGCCGAGCAGGTCTGGCCGGCGTTCTGCACGATCGCGTTGATCAGCACCGGGATCGCCGCGCCCAGGTCGGCATCGGCGAACACGATCTGCGGGCTCTTGCCGCCGAGCTCGAGCGTCACCGGGCAATGCCGTTCGGCGGCTACCTGCTGGATCAGCGTGCCCACCTTGGGGCTGCCGGTGAAGCTGATGTGGTCGATGCCCGGGTGCCGCGCCAGGGCGTCGCCGACCTCGTGGCCCAGGCCGGTGACGATGTTCAGCGCACCCGGCGGAAAGCCGGCCTCGGCCGCCAGCTTGGCGACCCGGATCAGCGACAGGCAGGCGTCCTCGGACGGCTTCACCACGCAGACATTGCCCGCGGCCAGGGCGCCGCCGACGCTGCGCCCGAAAATCTGCATCGGGTAGTTCCACGGGATGATGTGGCCGGTGACCCCGTGCGGCTCGCGCCAGGTGAAGACGCTGTAGCCGTCCTGGTAGGGAATCGTCTCGCCGTGCAGCTTGTCGCAGGCGCCGGCATAGAACTCGAAGTAGCGCACCAGCGCGAGCGCGTCGGCGCGCGCCTGCTTGACCGGCTTGCCGCAGTCGCGCTGCTCGATCAGCGCCAGCTCGTCGACATGCTCGGCGATCTTCTGCGACAGCTTGTAGAGCAGCCGGCCGCGCTCGGCCGCGCTGACCTTGTGCCAACCGGTTTCGAAGCAATGGCGCGCAGCCTGCACCGCGGCGTCGATGTCGGCGGCATTGCTGCGCTGCAGTTCGTCGAAGGGCTGGCCGTCCGAGGGGTCGATCACCGGCAGCGTGCGGCCGGAAGAGGAAGCAACGTTTTCGTTGCCGATGTAGTTGAGTTGCATGGGGCAAATCTTAAGGTCAGCGCGAAGGCGTCGCCTTCGGCAGGGCCCGAAGCGCGTTGAGCATGCGCTCGACGTGCTTGTCCGGATTCAGGTTCTGATAGTAGTAGGCCACCTTGCCGCTGGGCGCGATCACGTAGGACAGGCGATTGGCGAAATCCGGGCGGGTCTGCATCAGGGCGTCGAAGCCCTCGATCACGGTCTTGGCCTCGTCGGACGCGACTGGAAAGCGGCTCTGGCAGGACTTGACCGAGAACTTCGCCAGCGTGTCGATGTCGTCGGCCGACACCCCGATCACCGTGGCGCCGAGCGCCGCGAACTGGTCGATGGCCTCGGCGAAGGCGTGGGCCTCGATCGAGCAGTCGGCCGAATCCGCCGCCGGAAAGAAGTACAGCACCACCGGCCCCTTGGCCAGCGCATCGGCGAGCGAATAGCGAAAGGTCTTGCCGCCGAGCGCCGCGTTGGCCGTGAATTTCGGCACCGGGTCACCGATGTCGAGCGCGGCGACGGCCGGCAGGGCCAGCATGGCGGCGGCCGCCATGAAAATTGCGCGCGCGCTGATCGAGAACGTCATGATGTAACCCCGGGTGGAAGCGTTTCGAATTCTAGGACTGCATGCCGCGGTCCATGACGCCCACCCGCCGCCACGAAAGCACACACGACATGAGGATTGACCTGGACCGCTGGCTTCGCCTGGCGCTGGTCGCGGCCGGCATCGCACTGCTGGCTGCCTGCGGCTCGCTGCCGATCGCCCGCGACCGCCCGGCCGAGTACGCCGCGGCGCCCGACCGGTCGACCCGGCTGGCCAAGATCGTGGCCGATTCGACGCCGCCGGGGGAGCAGTCGGGATTCCGGCTGATGCCGCTGGGCGTCTATTCGCTCGACGCCCGCATCCAGCTCGCCCAGCGGGCCCAGCAATCGCTGGTGGTGCAGTACTACCAGCTCGAGAACGACGCCACCGGGCGGCTTTTGATGCGCGCCGTGCGCGAAGCCGCCGCCCGCGGCGTCAAGGTTCGGGTGCTGGTCGACGACCTCTACACCGCCAAGAGCCAGCAGCCGCTGCTGGCGTTGTCGCACACGCCCAACGTGGAGGTGCGGCTCTTCAACCCCTTCTGCTGCGGCCGCGACGGCTTCCTGTCGCGCTTCATCGCCTCGCCGCAGGACATCGCGCGGCTCAACCACCGCATGCACAACAAGCTCTTCATCGCCGACGGCGTGGTGGCGGTGGTCGGCGGGCGCAACATCGCGGACGAGTACTTCGTGCTCAGCCAGGCGCAGAACTTCATCGACATGGACGCCCTGGTGGTCGGCCGGGTGGTGGCCGAGCTCGAGGCGATCTTCGACGCCTACTGGAACGCCGAACAGGTCTGGCCGATTGCCGAGATCGTGCGCGGACCCGGCGGTCGCCCGCCTGGCCCGGACGACTTCGATGCCTGGATCGGCATGAGTTCCCCGGCGCCGAAGGTCGAGCTGCCGCCCTCGGATGTGCTGGGCTACGGGCCGATCACCGAGGAGCTCGACGGCGGCCGCATGGGCCTGCTGTGGGGCGAGGCGCATGCGGTGGCCGATCCGCCGACCAAGCCGGCCACGATGAGCGCCGACGAGGCGCTCGCGACCAGCGTGACCATGAAGGTCTGGGGCCTCCTGATGGATGCGCGGTTCGAGGTCGACCTGACTTCGCCCTACCTGGTGCCGGGCGAGAAGGGGATGGCCGCGTTCGAGGACCTGTCGCGGCGCAAGGTCAAGCTGACGCTGCTGACCAATTCCCTGGCCGCCAATGACGAGCCGCTGGTCCACACCGGCTATGCGCGCTACCGCGAGCGCCTGCTCGCCAGCGGCGCCGACCTCTACGAGCTGAGCCCCGAGCGCACCACCGCCAACAAGCGCTTCGACATGTTCGGCAACTCGCTCGGCCGGCTGCACGCCAAGACGGCCGCGATCGACCGGCGGCGCATCTTCATCGGCTCGATGAACCTGGACCCGCGCTCGGCGACCCAGAACACCGAAATGGGCGTGGTGGTCGACAGCCCCCAGCTGGCGCGCGAAATGCTGCGCGTGATCAACATCAGCAAGCTCCAGAACTCCTACCGCCTGCGGCTGGACAAGGACACCGGCGCCCTCGAATGGCTCACCACCGACGGCGAAAAAGAGATGATCCTCCACTCGGAACCCGAATCCGGCTTTTTCAAGCGTTTCTACAATTCGCTGATTGCCCCGATCGTGCCGGAGATGCTGTTGTAGGCTCGGGGGATGGTTCTTTCACGCCCTTGCAATCCTTTGGCACCGCCCCACATGCTGTGCATGAACGCTACCCACACCCCCGCGCACAAGGCCGACCTGGCCGTCACGCATGTCCTGGCCCAGCTCCTCGAGCGGCTGGAACACAGCGCCGTGCCGGTAGGCCCCGAGCAATACCGGTCGGTGGTGACGCACCTGGTCGAGCAATTCCGCGACGCCGAGCCCGGCTCCGAGCTGGGCCGGCTGCTGGATGCCTATCCGGCCGCCTCCGAGGTGTACGAAAACCTCAACTACCAGCACGCCGGCCTCTGCCGCTCGGCGCTCGACACCTCGCTGGCCGCCGAATTGGCCGCCCGCAAGGCGATCGAACGCGCCATGCACGCCGCTGGACCGGAAGCCGCCCATGAGTAAGGCCGAGGTCAAGACCGCCGTGGTGGCCGACGGGCTGCGCTACAAGGCCAAGGCACCCGGCTCGCCGTTCCGGGCCTCGGCCTCGTTCAGCGGCGCCACCATGTCCTGCTTCATGTGCGGCAAGCATCGGGTCCGCTCGCAAATGCGCACCCGGCAGCTGCTGGGCAAGTCGCAGACCGTCTGCGCGCCGTCCTGCAAGGCACTCGACGAATTGGTGGAAGCCGGCGGCGGCGCCTGAAACGGCGAGCCGGCGGCCGGCTATCGGCCGCTCATTGGCAATTGATTGAGTCAATTTAGTACTTCGTGTTGCCTATCCATTGAAGGCAATTCGGACTACAGTTAGAAACAATTGATGCAAGCGATTTGCATCAATACCTAAGTTCTAATTGAGTAGATTCAATGCTTCCAATGAAACCCATTGCCTGCAACGGGTCGAAACTGACTCGAATGCTTGCGAAAGGACGGCCTCTGTGAGCCAGCTGCGTCACGTCATCATGCAGGTCGTCAAGCGCTCGGGTGGCGCGACGCACCATGTCGAGTTCTGCATCGACGACAACTTTGCCGAACGCCTGCGGCAGTTGCGTTCGCTGGTGCCTCCGCTCAATGCGCTCAACAAGCAGCGTGACTTGGTCATCGACAAGGTGCGCGTGCGGCTGCCGACCGCCATCTGGCGCTGCGGGGGCGACATCGACAGCTCGGTCGAAGGATCGTGCATCGTGATCGCTGCCGAAGGCTTCTTCAATTGCGGTGCCAAGGACCGCAAGACGAAGGAAAAGCTGGTCACCTACACCTTCCCGATCGCGCGCCTCATCGAGCTGCACATGGAGCGCCCGGCGGGCGAGACCTTCTACATCCGCGACGGCATCTTCACCAACGACGAGCCGGCGGAGTCGGCCGCCGGCCGTTGGGTCGCCTCACTGCATGAGCTCGAGGAAATGCGCGTGCCCGAGGCGCCGTCGGATTTCGACACCCTGCAGGGTGTGCCGCTGCGCACCGAGCAGGGCGCGCTGCCGGTGCAACGCGCCAGCCTGAACTGAGCGCGTCGCGCCGAGCCCGAGGGCGGGGCACTACTGGAGTTTGACTTCGACCCGGCGCGCTTCGGCCGGCGGCCCGTCGGCCTGGGTCTGGGCCGGCTTGGCGAGTTCGAGCTTGTCTTCGGGCACGCCGGCGATCTTGAGCGCGGCACCCACGGCCATCGCGCGCTGCTTGGCGAGTTCGGCGTTTTTCTCGGGGTCGCCGGTGGCGTCGTGGTAGCCGCTCACCAATACCCGGCCCCCGCTCTGCACCGCCTTCACGACATCGGCCAGCGCTGCGCTGGATCCGGCGGGCACTTCGGCGCTGTTGGTGGCGAAGTAGAACTTGACGACGCCGCCCTCGGTCTTGATCGAGGCGCCGCCGTCGGCGACCGGCGCCGCGGCGGGCGCTGCCGCGGCAGGACCCGGTGACGGTGCGGCCGGCGCTGCCGGCGCGCTGGCTGGCGGCGGGGCCATGGTGGGCGCCGTCATCGCGCCCGCATCGCCGGAGTGGAACTTGACCACCAGCGGCACGATCAGCAGCGCCACGATGTTGATGATCTTGATCAGCGGGTTGACCGCCGGGCCGGCCGTGTCCTTGTAGGGGTCCCCCACGGTGTCGCCCGTGACCGCCGCCTTGTGCGCCTCCGAGCCCTTGCCGCCATGGTGGCCGTCCTCGATGTATTTCTTGGCGTTGTCCCAGGCGCCGCCGCCGGTGCACATCGAGATCGCGACGAACAGGCCGGTGACGATGGTGCCCATCAAGAGCCCGCCGAGGGCCTTGGGTCCGAGCAGCAGGCCGACCAGGATCGGCACTACTACCGGCAGCAGCGAAGGAATCATCATTTCCTTGATCGCGGCGCCGGTCAGCATGCTCACGGCGCGGCCGTACTCGGGCTTGCCGGTGCCTTCCATGATCCCGGGGATCTCGCGGAACTGCCTGCGCACCTCCTCGACCACCGAGCCGGCCGCGCGGCCCACGGCTTCCATGGCCATGGCGCCGAAGAGGTAGGGGATCAGGCCGCCGATGAACAGGCCGACGATCACCATCGGGTCGCTCAGGTTGAAGCTGATGGCGAGCCCGTAGCTCTCGAGCTTGTGGGTGTAGTCGGCGAACAGCACCAGGGCCGCCAGGCCGGCCGAGCCGATCGCGTAGCCCTTGGTCACGGCCTTGGTGGTGTTGCCCACGGCGTCGAGCGGGTCGGTGATGTCGCGCACGCTGGCCGGCAGCTCGGACATCTCGGCGATGCCGCCGGCGTTGTCGGTGATCGGGCCGTAGGCGTCGAGGGCGACCACGATGCCGGCCATGCTCAGCATCGCAGTGGCGGCCACCGCGATGCCGTAGAGGCCGGCGAGCGTGTAGGAGGCCAGGATCGCGATGCAGACGAAGATCACCGGCCAGGCGGTGGAGCGCATCGAGACGCCGAGGCCGGCGATGATGTTGGTGCCGTGGCCGGTGGTCGAGGCCTGCGCGATGTGCTGCACCGGCGAATACTGCGTGCCGGTGTAGAACTCGGTGATCCAGACCAGCGCCGCGGTCAGCGCCAGGCCGACGAAGCAGGCGCCGAACAGCTTCAGCTGGCTGCCGGTGGCGGCGATCGCGTTGTCGGGGATCAGCCAGGCGGTGACGAACCAAAAGGCGATCAGCGACAGGATGCCCGCCACCGCGAGGCCCTTGTAGAGCGCCGGCATCACGTTGACCATGCCCGGCGAGGCCTTGACGAAGAAGCAGCCGATGATCGACGCGATGATCGACACGCCGCCCAGCGCGAGCGGATAAAGCACCGCGTTGACCGGCGCCGCGGCCACCATCAGCGCACCGAGCACCATGGTGGCGATCAAGGTGACGGCGTAGGTCTCGAAGAGGTCGGCGGCCATGCCGGCACAGTCGCCGACGTTGTCGCCCACGTTGTCGGCGATCACGGCCGGGTTGCGTGGATCGTCCTCGGGGATGCCGGCCTCGACCTTGCCCACGAGGTCGGCGCCGACGTCGGCGCCCTTGGTGAAGATGCCGCCGCCGAGGCGGGCGAAGATCGAGATGAGCGAGGAGCCGAAGGCGAAGCCGATCAACGGATTGAGCAGGCTGGCCAGGCTCTTGTCCGGCGTCAGGCTGCCGTTGCCGGCCAGGAACCAATAGAAGCCCGACACGCCGAGCAGACCCAGGCCGACCACCAGCATGCCGGTGATGGCACCGCCGCGGAAGGCGACGTCGAGGGCCGGGCCGATGCCTTGCGTGGCGGCCTGCGCGGTGCGCACGTTGGCCCGCACGGAGACGTTCATGCCGATGAAGCCGCAGGCGCCGGAGAGCACCGCGCCTATCACGAATCCCACGGCCGTGGTGAAGTCGAGGAAGAGGGCGATCAGGATCGCCAGCACCAGGCCGACGACCGCGATGGTGCGGTATTGCTTCGCGAGGTAGGCCGCTGCGCCGGTCTGGATCGCGGCCGCGATCTCCTGCATTCGGGCATTGCCCGGGTCTTTCGAAAGAATCCAGCTGCGCGCCCAGAATCCATAGGCCACGGCCACCAGGCCGCAGACCATGGCAAGGACGAGAGGGGTGTTGCCAGTCATGCCGTTGCTTCTCCAGTCGTTCGTTGTAACTAATGGAGACGAAAGCCGGACCCTGTGCGCAACGCGTACGGGACAGTGCTTCCGCCGCGTTGCTTCCTCGAAGCCCCGGTGCCGTGAAAGGCAGGGACCGATTGGCCAACGTGGGCAATTTACAGGCAAAAACCGCTTTGTGTGCGACTGTCCGATGACATGGAAAGTAAACTTCGGGTTTGTCCGCATCCCGCTAACACTTTCAACTACTCCAAGTCAGACCATGTCCCTCGGCCAAGTTTCCCCCGGCAAAGACGCCCCCGAAGCCTTCAATGTCGTCATCGAAATCCCGATGAACGCCGACCCGATCAAGTACGAAGTCGACAAGGAATCGGGCGCGATCTTCGTCGACCGCTTCATGACCACCGCGATGCACTACCCGACCAACTACGGCTACGTGCCGCAGACGCTGTCTGGCGACGGCGATCCGGTCGACGTGCTGGTGATCACGCCCTGGGCTCTGGTGCCCGGCGTGGTGGTGCCGTGCCGCCCGATCGGCATCCTGATGATGGAAGACGAGGCCGGTGTCGACGGCAAGGTGCTGGCCGTGCCGACCACCAAGGTGCTGCCGATCTACAGCCACTGGAAGACGGTGGAAGACGTGAACCAGATGCGTCTGAAGGCCATCACGCACTTCTTCGAGCACTACAAGGACCTCGAGGCCGGCAAGTGGGTCAAGGTGCTCGGCTGGGAAGGCATCGATGCCGCCAAGAAGGAAATCATGGACGGCATCGCGAACTACAAGAAGTAAACGCCGCCGTAGCAAATCAACGCCCCGCGATTTCGGTCGCGGGGCGTTTTTTCATTCTGGCGCGGTGTGGCGGAACGGACTGCGTTCGCCCAGGTGGTCCAGGTAGTTCTCGATGCCTGCACCTTCGCGCTCCAGGAAGCGCTCGACCGCGTCGGCGAAGGCCGGGTGGGCCAGCCAGTGGGCACTGGTGGTGCGCACCGGCATCAGCGCGCGCGCCATCTTGTGCTCGCCCTGGGCGCCGCCTTCGAAGCGCCGCACACCGTGCTCGATGCACCACTGCAGCGGCTGGTAGTAGCAGGCCTCGAAATGCAGGCAGTCGACCCGTTCGAGCGCTCCCCAGTAGCGGCCGTAGGCGATCCGCGGCGCGGGGGAATCGTCCGCGCCGCCGGGCCCGGCCGACAGCGCGATCAGGCTCGACGCGATCGGCTTGCCCTCGCGCTCGGCGATGAACAGCAGCCAGGCCTCGGGCATGGCCGCGGCCATGYGATGGAAGAAGTCGCGGTTCAGGTAGGGCGGATTGCCGTGCTCGCGATAGGTGCGGGCATAGCAGCGGTAGAAGAAGTCCCAGTCGGCGGCGCGGATGTCGGTGCCGCGCGACCAGCGGAAGGAGACGCCGGCGTCGTGCACCTTGCGGCGTTCCTGGCGAATCTTCTTGCGCTTGTCGTGGGCGAGGCTGGCGAGGAAGGCGTCGAAGCTTGGCCAGTCGGCATTGTCCCAGTGGAACTGGACCGTGTGACGCAGCATCAGGCCGGCTTCCGAACAGGCGGCGATGTCCTCGTCGGCGCCGAACAGCAGGTGCAGCGACGACAGTTCCTCTTCCTTGCACCAGGCGACCAGGGCCTGCGCCAGCAAGGCGCGGCTCTCGGCATCGCGGGCCAGCAGGCGCGTCCCCGGCACCGGCGTGAAGGGCACCGCGCAGACCGCCTTCGGGTAGTAGGCCAGCCCGTGCTGCTCGTAGGCGTTGGCCCAGGCCCAGTCGAACACGTACTCGCCGTACGAATGGTCCTTGATGTAGAGCGGGCAGGCCGCCATCAACTGCTTGCCGCGCCAGAGCGTGACGAACTGCGGCGTCCAGCCGCTCGCCGGCGAGGCGCTGGCGCTGGCGTCGAGCGCGGCCAGGTAGGCGTGGCGCATGAACGGGGAGGGCGCAGGCTGCAGGGCCAGCAGTGCGTCCCAGTCGGCGGCGTCGATCTCGGACGGCGAGCGGTGGATACGGACGATCGGCGTGGTCAAGGGCGTGGGGTCAGCGTTGCTTGCCGGGCCCGAAGGACTCGGCGATGTAGATGCCGCCCAGCACCAGCGCCAATGCGAGCGCGTGGTAGGCGGAGAGCGGCTCGCCGAGGACCAGCACCGCCAGCAGCGGGCCGAAGATCGGCACCAGGTTCAGGAACAGCCCGGCGCGCGCCGGCCCGATCGCCTCGACCGCCTGGATGAAGAAGATCTGCGAGACGAAGCTCGGCAGCAGGCCGATGAAGACGATCAGGGCGACCCCGGTGGCGGTCGGCATGAAGAAGTGGCCGGTGACGATCTCGGCCACCACCAGCGGCACCGAGGTGAGGGCCGCCACCGCCGCCATCGCGGCGAAGAAGACGATGGCCGGCACCGCCGGCCGATCGCGCAGCGCGAGCGCATAGCCGGCATACAGCAGGCACGCCAGCACGATCCAGAGGTCGCCGATGTTGAAGGCGAGGCCGGCCAGCAGCGCGAACTGCCCGCGCGATGCCACGACCACGATGCCGGTCAGCGTCACCAGCACGCCGATGATCTGCAGCGCGCCGATCCGGCTGCCGAAGAAGATGAAACCGCCCAGCAGCACGAGCACCGGAATGGTGCCCTGGATGATCGCGATGTTGATGGCGGTGGTGTGGTGCGCCGCGGCGTAGAAGAGGGCGTTGAAGCCGGTGAAGCCGAGCGTGCCCATCAAGGCGATGGAGCGCCAGGACGGCCGCAAGGCCCGCCAGTGCGTGGAGATCTCGCGCCGCGAACTCAGGGCCAGTGCGAGGCAGCAGACGATCCAGCGCGAGAAGGTCAGCATCATCGGCGAAACCTCGCCCACCGCCAGCCGGGCCGCCACGGCATTGGCGCCCCAGGTGAGCGTCGCCAGTACCAGCAGCAGGTAGGCCCGGCCCTGGGACCGGGGCGCAACGGCGTCGGAGAAGCTGGGGGAAGAAGAACCTGTGCGCATCGCCCGTCGAGGGTAACAGCCCGCGCCGCGGCGTGTGGAAGGTGGTCCGCAAGCCATGCGATTCGAAGGCCGATGACATAATCGACCAGCCTTTTTTCTACATCGACATGACCCTGAAACTCGCCATCGCGCAGCTCAATTTCGTCGTGGGCGACCTCGCCGGCAACGCCCGCAAGATCGTCGACGCGGCCCGCGACGCCTATGGACAGGGTGCGCGCCTGCTGCTCACGCCCGAACTGTCGATCTGCGGCTACGCCGCCGAGGACATGTTCCTGCGGCCGGCCTTCGTCACTGCCTGCGACGACGCGGTGCGCGCCGTGGCCGCCGAACTGGCCGACCTCGACGGCATGGTGGTGGTGGTGGGACATCCCACGGGCGGCAGCCTGCGCAGCCGGTCGGTCGCGGTGCAGCTGCGCCACAACGCCGCCAGCGTGCTCAGCGAAGGCCGCATCCTCGACACCTACGCCAAGCGCGAACTGCCGAACTACCAGGTGTTCGACGAGCGCCGCTACTTCACGCCGGGCGACGGCGTCTGCGTGTTCGAGGCCGGCGGCATCCGGGTCGGCCTGCTGATCTGCGAGGACGCCTGGTTCGACGCCCCGGCCCAGCTCGCCAAGGACGGTGGCGCCGAGATCCTCGCGGTCATCAACGCCTCGCCTTTCCATGTCGGCAAGGAGGGCGAGCGGGTCGCGCGCATGGCCGAGCGCGCCACCGCGGTGGGGCTGCCGCTGGTCTACGCGCACCTGGTGGGCGGCCAGGACGAGGTGGTGTTCGACGGCGCCTCCTTCGCCCTCGAGGCCGACGGCGCCAGGGTCGTGCAGGCCGAGAGCTTCCAGGAGCGCCTGGTCTTCGCCCAGCTCGAACGGCGCGCGACCGGCGTCGGCTTCGTGCGCAGCGAGGGCGCTGTCGCCGCGCCGCGCGCGCCCGAGGCCCAGCTCTGGGATGCGCTGGTCGTGGGCGTGCGCGACTACATCGGCAAGAACGGTTTTCCGGGCGCCATCCTCGGCCTGTCGGGCGGCATCGACTCCGCGCTGGTGCTGGCGATCGCGGTCGACGCGCTCGGCAAGGACCGCGTGCGGGCCGTGATGATGCCCTCGCCCTATACCGCCGACATCAGCTGGATCGACGCCCGCGAAATGGCCAAGCGGCTCGGCGTGCGCTATGACGAGATCTCCATCAAGCATACCTTCGAGTCCTTCCGCGGCGCGCTGGCCGAGGAGTTCAAGGGCCTGGCCGAGGACACCACCGAAGAGAACCTGCAGGCCCGCATCCGCGGCACCCTGCTGATGGCGCTGTCGAACAAGTTCGGCTCGATCGTGCTGACCACCGGCAACAAGAGCGAGATGGCCACCGGCTACTGCACGCTGTACGGGGACATGGCGGGCGGATTCGCGGTCATCAAGGACCTGCTGAAGACCACCGTGTTCGCCCTGGCGCGCTGGCGCAATGCGCACGACCCTTACGGCACCGGCACCGAGCCGATCCCCGAGCGGATCATCACCCGGCCCCCCAGCGCCGAGCTGCGGCCCGACCAGACCGACCAGGACAGCCTGCCGCCCTACGACATCCTGGACGGCATCCTGGCGCGCTACATGGAAGACGACGAAGGCATCGACGAAATCATTGCCGCCGGCTACGAGCGTGCCGTCGTCGAGCGGGTGGCGCGCCTCATCAAGATCAACGAGTACAAAAGGCGCCAGGCGCCGGTGGGTATCCGCGTCACCCACCGCAGCTTCGGCAAGGATTGGCGCTACCCTATCACCAGCAAGTTCAACGAAACCGCCGGAAGAAAGACCGTATGAAGCAAATCACCGCCATCCTCAAACCGTTCAAGCTCGATGACGTGCGCGAGGCCCTGGCCGAGGTCGGCGTCACCGGACTCACCGTCACGGAGGTCAAGGGCTTCGGCCGCCAGAAGGGCCACACCGAACTCTACCGCGGCGCCGAGTACGTGGTCGACTTCCTGCCGAAGATGCGCGTCGAGGTGGTCGTCAACGAGGCCGACGTCGAACGCTGCGTCGACGCCATCGTCAGCGCCGCGCGCACCGGCAAGATCGGCGACGGCAAGATCTTCGTCACCAACGTCGAGCGCGTCGTGCGCATCCGCACCGGCGAAGAAGACGAAGCCGCGGTATAAGCTCGCCCCCAGGTTGCCCGGCACTTCGTGTCCGGGCGCCCACCCCCGTCCGGGGGCGACACCGGCGGCCTGGCAGAGCCAGTTCCGCGGTGTCTCACCAACATGGGCCTGGCTGCGCCGGCCCCTTCGCGATCAAAGAACTTCTGCGAGCTTGTCGCCCTTGGGGTGGCGGCTCGCTTCCTCGGCCAGGGCCTCGAGCAGGGGGACGGTGTCGGTGCCGGTGCGCACCAGGGTCATCTGCCAGTCGTTCATGAAGCCCGCGCGGACACTCTCCGCCAGGAAGGCGAGCATGCCGTCGTAGTAGCCGCCGGCGTTCAGGATGCCCACCGGCTTGTCGTGGTAGCCGAGCTGGCGCCAGGTCCAGATCTCGAACAGTTCCTCGAAGGTGCCGATGCCGCCGGGCAGGGCCAGGAAGGCGTCGGCGCGTTCGCCCATCATGGCCTTGCGCTCGTGCATGGTGTCGACCACGTGCAGTTCGTCGCTCTGGCGGTTGGCGAGTTCCTTGTCGACGAGGGCCTTGGGAATGATGCCGACCACCCGGCCGCCGGCCGCGCGGGTGGCCTCGGCCACGGTGCCCATGAGGCCGGTGCGGCCGCCGCCGTAGACCAGTTGGCCGCCGCGCTCGCCGATCCAGCGGCCGACCGCCTGCGCCACGGCGGTGAATTCGGGGCGCTCGCCGGGACGCGAGCCGCAATAGACGCAAATCGAGAAAGAAGGGGAGGAAGTCATCCCCCGATCATGCCGCGCCTAGATGAATCTTTGCCACAAGGCAGCCAGCCAGACCCCGACGCACAGCAGGATCGTCAGCAGCACCGCCGCGCTGCCCAGGTCCTTGGCGGCCTTCGACAGCGAATGCCATTCGGGTCCGATGCGGTCGATGGCGGCCTCGATCGCGCTGTTGAGCAGCTCGACGATCAGGACCAGCACCACCGTGGCGACCAGCAGCGCCACCTCGACCCAGCTGCGGCCGACCCAGAAGGCGGCCGGGACCATGACGACGGCGCAGGCCACTTCTTCGCGGAAGGCGGCCTCGCGCCAACCGGCGCGAAAGCCGTTCACCGAGATCAAGGCGGCATGCCAGACGCGCTGGATGCCGCGCCGCAGCGCCTGCGGGTTGACCGGATCGGAGCCGTTCATCGCCGGCTCATCGGCTTGGAGGTGATCAGCCGGGTGCCGGCCCAGGCGTCGTGCCAGAACTGGCGCTCGGGATGGAAACGCGCCAGCAGGGCCCAGACCGCCACCCAGCCGAGGACCAGTACGGAGGCTTCGCCGCCGCCGAGCTTGAACGGCGCGATGAGTGCGAGGGGCGGCAGAAACCAGACCCAGCTGAGCAGGTAGCGCAGCAGCGCCCGGCCCTGGCTCAACGCCCGGCCCCGGCGGTCGACCACGCGGATGCCCCAGGTCTTCATGGCCAGGGTCTGGCCCTTGGCCCAGAAAAAGACGAAGTAGACGCCGAAGACGATGAACAGGAAAGCCTGCAGCAGATGCCGGCGCGAATCCATCGCGTCACGCATCTGGCCCAGGGTGCTGAAGAGCCAGCCGGCGACGAAGACCACCGCGAACAGCAGCATGCCTTCGTAGAGCCAGCAGGCCATGCGGCGCCAGAGACCGGGCGTGCCCGGCAGCGGGGACGCGGCGTCGCCGCCGGCAGCCGAGTGCGGTCCGGTCGGGCCGGAGAGTGTGGATGCCATCGACGATCAGGGCGCCGACGATGGCTGTTCGGTCTGGCGAAGAACCGGCGGGGTCGATGCCACCGGCGGCTCCGCGGCGGGGGCGCTGGGGGTCGGCGGCGGCACCTGCGCTTCGGCGGAGACGGGAGGGCTGAACGAGGGCGCCGGGGCGACCGGGCGTGCGACGACCGTCGGCGCGGCCGGTGGCGCCAGCTGGATGCGCGGCGTGTGCTGAGCGTCGGGTCCGGCCGCGGGCACTGGCACCAGCTTCTGGAGCGGCACCGGCCGGATGGCCGCGGCTGCGCCCGGCGAGGTCGTCGGAGCGCTGGCGGCGAGCCGGCTCTTTTCCTCGTCGCTGAGGGCCTGGTAGGCCTCCCACTTGGCCTTGCGCTCATCGGCGGGCAAGCGCTTCGCGTCGGCGAAATTGAGACGCGCCTGGGCGCGCTCCTTGTTGCTCAGCTTGGCCCACTCTTCCATGCGGCTGTGCAGGATATCGCGGTCAGCGGTCGACATCTCCGCGTAATCGCGCACGATCGCCAGCCATTTGCGCTTATGAGGCTCGGTCAATTCATCCCAGGTGGATGCCAGGGGCTCCAGGGCCCTCTGCTGACGCGCGGTCAGATCGCGCCAAGCGGGCTTGGCGACGGCCTTGGCCGCCGGAGCCGGTGCCTTGGCGGGCGGGGCGTCGGCGGGCGGCCCGGCCGCGGTCTCGAACGCGACCAGCACCAGCGCCGCGAACAGGACACCGGCCGCGGAAGAGAGGGGAAGTGAAGGCAGCATTCGTCGCGGGGAGGAATCAGCGCTCGCCAGCGTCGCTGGTCTTCAGGAACTGGGCGAAGCCGGGGTCGGTGTAGGCCGCGGGCGGCAGGTCATCGGTCAGGAGCGCCGAGTCGACTTCCGCCAGTTCGTCGGTACGGCGTTCTTCCTGGATCACGCTGATCGCCATCAGGCCCGCCACCAGCGCCACCAGCGGCACCACCGAGCCGATGCGCGTCCACCAGCCGCCACCGAGGACGGCGGCGCGGCCGCTGGCCACCGCCACCGGGACCGATCGGAGTTCGGGTGCGGTCTTGCGGCGTGCCACGGCCTGCACGCGGGCCGCGCGCAAGCGCTCGCCGACCTCGTGCGAGAGATCGAGGTTGCCGGCAGACAGGCGCGCGGCGACCCGGCGGCCGAATTGCTCTTCGAAGGCGACGGCGGACCCTGTCGGGCTGGTGTTTGTTGGTTTCATAGCGAAATTCCCTTGGCTCTGAGCGCCTTGCTCAAGGCGTGCACGGCCCGCGAACAGTGGGTCTTGACGCTCCCTTCGGAGCAGCCCATCGCGGCGGCCGTCTCGGCGACGTCCATTTCCTCCCAGTAACGCATTAGAAAGGCCTCGCGTTGACGTCCTGGCAGTGCGGCAATTTCTTCTTCGATCTCGTGAAAGATCTGCGTGCGCCGGGTGGCGTCCTCGGCGCTCTCGCTTTCGCGCGTGTCGGTCGGGGCCTGGACGTGTTCCAGCAGGTCGAAATCGCCATCGTCGTCGATCGATTCGAAATCGCTCAGGTTCGAGAACAGGGCCCGCCGGGTCTTCTGGCGCCGGAACCAGTCGAGCGTGCAGTTCGAGAGGATCCGCTGGAACAGCATCGGCAGCTCGTTGGCCGGCTTGTCCCCGTAGTGCTCGGCGAGCTTCATCATGCTGTCCTGCACGATGTCGAGCGCTGCCTCTTCGTCCCGCACGTGGTAGACGGAACGCTTGAATGCCCGTCGTTCGACGCTCTTCAGGAAGTCGGAAAGTTCTTTTTCAGTGGCCAAGCGAATCCGGCGCCGGGGTAGTGCGCCGCGTGGGGAAAAGTCTCGGGGACGTTTGTCTTTTTGTCGCCGCGAATTATGCCCCGGTGCCCGCCGGGCTCGCTCGGGCCGCCAATCGGGGTTCCTGCATGTCATAATCCGCCTTGCAAGTCAAAAGGCAAACGGGTCACGGTCCGGCGGTATACAGATACGCTCATGGTTGTGGCCTCAAGTCCTGACGCGGCTTCAAAAGAGCTGGCGAAGGGGCACCCAAGGTTTTTCGTTCCCGAAAAAACACAAAGGTTCATCATGGAAATCTCCAAGGCGGAACTCACTTCCGCAGCAGCCGCGTCCTCCGGGATGGGCAACCAAACCCAAGAACTCATGGGCGCCGAAGTGCTGGTCAAGGCACTGCAGGCCGAGGGCGTCAAGTACGTCTGGGGCTACCCCGGCGGCGCGGTTCTCTACATCTACGACGCCTTCTACAAGCAGGACACCATCCAGCACGTGCTGGTGCGCCACGAGCAGGCCGCCGTCCACGCGGCCGATGGCTATGCCCGCGCCACCGGCGACGTCGGCGTCGCCCTGGTCACCTCCGGTCCTGGCCTGACCAACGCGGTCACCGGCATCGCGACGGCCTACATGGACTCGATCCCGATGGTGATCATCTCGGGGCAGGTGCCGACCGCGGCGATCGGCCTCGACGCCTTCCAGGAATGCGACACCGTCGGCATCACGCGGCCGATCGTCAAGCACAACTTCCTCGTCAAGGATCCCAAGGACCTGGCGATGACCATGAAGAAGGCCTTCCACATCGCCCGCAGCGGCCGCCCCGGCCCGGTGGTGGTCGACGTGCCGAAGGACGTCTCCTTCAAGAAGGTCCCCTACAGCGGCTATCCCGACAAGGTCGAGATGCGCTCTTACAACCCGGTGCGCAAGGGCCACGGCGGCCAGATCCGCAAGGCGCTCCAGCTGTTGCTGAACGCCAAGCGTCCCTATATCTACACCGGCGGCGGCGTGCTGCTCGGCAACGCCACCAACGAACTCCGCACCCTGGTCGACATGCTCGGCTATCCGGTCACCAACACGCTGATGGGCCTGGGCGCCTATCCGGCCAGCGACCGCAAGTTCCTCGGCATGCTCGGCATGCACGGCACGATCGAGGCCAACAACGCGATGCAGAACTGCGACGTGCTGCTGGCCGTGGGCGCGCGCTTCGACGACCGCGTGATCGGCAACCCGAAGCACTTCGCCCAGAACGAACGCAAGATCATCCACGTCGACATCGACCCGTCGAGCATCTCCAAGCGCGTCAAGGTCGACATCCCGATCGTCGGCGACGTCAAGGACGTGCTGACCGAGCTGATCTCGATGATCCGCGAGAGCACGATCCGCCCCGATGCCGGTGCGCTGGCCAGCTGGTGGAGCACCATCGAGGAATGGCGCGGCAAGGACTGCCTCAAGTACGACCGTGGCAACAAGGAAGTGATCAAGCCGCAGTACGTCATCGAGACGCTGTGGAACATGACCAAGGACGCCGACACCTACATCACCTCCGACGTCGGCCAGCACCAGATGTGGGCGGCGCAGTACTACCGCTTCGACGAGCCGCGGCGCTGGATCAATTCGGGCGGGCTGGGCACCATGGGCGTGGGCATTCCGTACGCGATGGGCATCAAGCTCGCCAAGCCGGAGTCGGAAGTGTTCTGCGTCACCGGCGAAGGCTCGGTGCAGATGTGCATCCAGGAACTCTCGACCTGCCTGCAGTACAACACGCCGATCAAGATCTGCTCGCTCAACAACCGCTACCTGGGCATGGTGCGCCAGTGGCAGGAAATCGAGTATTCGGGCCGCTACAGCCACAGCTACATGGACGCGCTGCCCAACTTCGTGAAGCTGGCCGAGGCCTATGGCCACGTCGGCCTGCTGATCGAACGGCCGCAGGACGTGGAGCCGGCGTTGCGCGAGGCGCGCAAGCTCAAGGACCGCACCGTGTTCATGGACTTCCGCACCGACCCGACCGAGAACGTGTTCCCGATGGTCAAGGCGGGCATGGGCATCACCGAGATGCTGCTGGGGTCCGAAGACCTCTAGCGCGAGCGAAAGCGAAGCCACAAGTCCCCGGTTCGCAGAACCGGGTTTCAACTTTTTTATTTCGGATCAATCTATCGTTCCGTCGAGCCCGCGCATTACCGTGCACGGGGGAGGGCGGCGAAAAGAGGAGTCCTGCTGACATGAAACACATCATTGCCGTGCTGCTCGAGAACGAGCCCGGTGCACTCTCCCGCGTCGTCGGCCTGTTCTCGGCCCGCGGCTACAACATCGAATCGCTGACCGTCGCGCCGACCGAGGACCCGAGCCTCTCGCGCATGACCATCGTCACCGCCGGCTCGGACGACGTGATCGAGCAGATCACCAAGCACTTGAACCGCCTGATCGAGGTCGTCAAGGTGGTCGACCTGACCGAAGGCGCTTACACCGAGCGCGAGCTCATGATGGTGAAGGTGCGCGCGGTCGGCAAGGAGCGCGAAGAAATGATGCGCATGGCCGAGATCTTCCGCGGCCGCATCATCGACGTGACCGACAAGAGCTACACCATCGAGCTCACCGGCGACCACGGCAAGAACGACGCCTTCCTCGAAGCCATCGATCGCGGGGCGATCCTCGAGACGGTCCGTACCGGCGCCAGCGGCATTGGCCGCGGCGAGCGCATCCTGCGCGTCTGAACCCATCCATCCACACACCAGCGAATCAACGAAGGAGCACTCTCATGAAGGTTTATTACGACAAGGACGCCGATCTCAGCCTGATCAAGGGCAAGACCGTCGCGATCATCGGCTACGGCAGCCAGGGCCATGCGCACGCGCAGAACCTGAACGACAGCGGCGTGAAGGTCGTGGTCGGCTTGCGCAAGGGCGGCGCATCGTGGGACAAGGTCGGCAAGGCTGGCCTCAAGGTCGCCGAAGTCGCGGATGCGGTGAAGTCCGCCGACGTCGTCATGATCCTGCTGCCCGACGAGCAGATCGCCAGCGTCTACAAGAACGACGTCGCGCCGAACATCAAGGAAGGCGCTTCGCTGGTCTTCGCCCATGGCTTCAACGTGCACTACGGCTTCGTGCAGCCGCGTGCCGACCTCGACGTCTGGATGGTCGCCCCGAAGGCACCCGGCCACACCGTGCGCAGCACCTACACCCAGGGCGGCGGCGTGCCCCACCTCGTGGCCGTGCACCAGGACAAGAGCGGCAAGGCGCGCGACCTGGCCCTGTCCTACGCCACCGCCAACGGCGGCGGCAAGGCCGGCATCATCGAGACCAACTTCCGCGAAGAGACCGAGACCGACCTGTTCGGCGAACAAGCGGTCCTGTGCGGCGGCACGGTGGAGCTGATCAAGGCCGGCTTCGAGACGCTGGTGGAAGCCGGCTACGCGCCCGAGATGGCCTACTTCGAATGCCTGCACGAGCTCAAGCTGATCGTCGACCTGATCTATGAAGGCGGCATCGCCAACATGAACTACTCGATCTCGAACAACGCCGAATACGGCGAGTACGTGACCGGTCCGCGCATCGTCACGGACGAGACCAAGAAGGTCATGAAGCAGGTGCTGAAGGACATCCAGACCGGCGAATACGCCAAGAGCTTCGTGCTCGAAGCCGCCGCCGGCCAGCCCGCGCTGATCAGCCGCCGCCGCATCAATGCCGAGCATCAGATCGAAGTCGTCGGCGAGCAGCTGCGCGCGATGATGCCCTGGATCAAGAAGAACAAGCTGGTCGACCAGACCCGCAACTGATCCGGATTCTTTCCGATGCAAGAAGGGCCACCCTGCGGTGGCCCTTTTTCATGGAGGCGCGCTGTGCGCCTGAACTAAACTGCCACCGATGTTTGCCATCTCCCGTCCTGCCCCGTCCCCGAGCCCCTTTCGCACTGGAGGCCGACCCCATGCATGACGACACGCTTCCCGACGACGTGCCGACGCGCAAGCGGCGCAAGGGCATCTACATCCTGCCGAACCTGTTCACGCTGGCGGCCCTGTTCGGTGGCTTCTACTCGGTCGTGATGGCCATGAACGCGCGCTTCGACCTGGCCGCGCTCGGCGTCTTCGCGGCCATGGTGCTCGACAGCCTGGACGGGCGCGTGGCGCGCATGACCAACACGCAAAGCGCCTTCGGCGAGCAGATGGACTCGCTGTCCGACATGGTGTCCTTCGGCGCCGCGCCGGCCCTGATCGCCTACGAGTGGTCGCTCAAGGGACTGGGCCGCTGGGGCTGGATCGCGGCCTTCGTCTACTGCGCCTGCGCGGCGCTGCGGCTGGCGCGTTTCAACGTCAACACCGGGGTGGTCGACAAGCGCTGGTTCCAGGGCCTGCCGTCGCCGGCGGCGGCGGCGCTGGTGGCCGGCTTCATCTGGCTCGTGACCGAATGGGGCAAGCGCGGCGGCGAGGTGCTGTACCTGTCGTGGAACCAGATCACCTGGATCACCTTCGCCTTCACGCTGTATGCCGGGCTGTCGATGGTGACCAATGCGCCGTTCTACAGCTTCAAGGACATCCAGGTGAAGCGCAGCGTGCCGTTCGCCGTGATCGTGCTGATCGCGCTCGGCATCGCGGTCATCAACATCCACCCGCCGACCGTGCTGTTCGGCGTCTTCGTCGCCTATGGGCTGAGCGGCTACGTGGTGTACGCGTGGCGCAAGGCCAAGGGGCAGCAGGTGAGCGTGATCAGCATTTCGACGGATGAGCCCGACGAACGCGGGCTCCACAATTGAGCCGCACTGTGCTACATTCGAAACCCTCATGAACAAGATTTCGCTGGCCCTACTACTGATCCCCTTCGGGCGGAGACGGTAGAGCGCGCGCGCAAATCCCTCACCACGGCCCGTTCGCACCAGCAACGGGCCGTTTTGTTTGGGGTTGCTGGTGGACTCCCAACCACAGCGAGAAATCCAAGATGTTGAAGCAACCCGACCGCAAGTACCGCGCCTTCGCCCCGATCGCATTGAAGGACCGCACCTGGCCCGACGCCGTGCTGACCCGCGCGCCGATCTGGCTGTCGACCGACCTGCGCGACGGCAACCAGGCGCTGGTGGAGCCGATGGACATCGCCCGCAAGATGAAGATGTTCGAGACGCTGGTGGCGATCGGCTTCAAGGAAATCGAAGTGGGCTTTCCCTCGGCCTCGCAGGTCGAGTTCGACTTCGTCCGCAAGCTGATCGAGGAAGACCGCATCCCCGACGACGTCACGATCCAGGTGCTCACGCAGGCCCGCGACCACCTGATCGAGCGCACCTTCGAGGCGCTGCAGGGTGCGCCGCGCGCCATCGTGCACCTCTACAACGCGGTGGCGCCGATCATGCGGCGCGTGGTGCTGGGCATGGACGAGGACCAGATCGTCGAACTCGCGACCACCCATGCGCGCATGTTCAACGACTGCGCCGCCAGGCAGCCGGCCACGCAGTGGACCTTCCAGTACTCGCCCGAGATGTTCTCGGGCACCGACCTCGCGTTTTCCAAGCGGGTGGTCGATGCGGTCACCGAGGTCTGGGCGCCGACGCCCGAGCGCAAGTGCATCGTCAACCTGCCGTCGACGGTCGAGCATTCGACGCCGAACATTTTCGCCGACATGATCGAATGGATGCACCGCCATCTCGCGCGCCGTGACGCGATCGTGCTGTCGGTGCATCCGCACAACGACCGCGGCACCGGTACGGCAGCCGGCGAGTTCGCCCTGATGGCCGGCGCCGACCGCATCGAAGGCTGCCTGTTCGGCAACGGCGAGCGCACCGGCAACCTCGACCTCGTCAACGTGGCGCTCAACCTCTACACGCAGGGCGTGTCGCCCGAGCTCGATTTCTCGAACATCGACGAGATCCGCGCCGTCGTCGAGCACTGCAACCAGTTGCCCGTGCATCCGCGCCATCCCTATGTCGGCGACCTGGTCTACACCTCCTTCTCGGGCTCGCACCAGGACGCGATCAAGAAGGCCTTCAGCGACCGCAAGGACGGCGACATCTGGGACATGCCGTATCTCCCGATCGATCCAAAGGACGTCGGCCGGAGCTACGAAGCCGTGATCCGCGTCAACAGCCAGTCGGGCAAGGGCGGGATCGCCTACCTGCTCGAAAGCGAATACGGGCTCGAGTTGCCGCGTCGCCTGCAGATGGAGTTCAGCCAGGCCGTGCAGCGGGTGATGGACGTCGCAGGCAAGGAACTGACCGCCGCCGACCTCTATGCGTTGTTCGAGTCCGAGTACGGCGTGCGCGACGACAACGGTCCGCAGCACCAGGTGCTCGAAGAGCAGGGCGAAGGCGCCGCCGCATCGGTGGTGCTGCGCGCCGACCTGCCGTGGGAGGGGGACATCCGTCCGATCGAAGGCCGCGGCAACGGACCGATCGACGCCTTCATCCACGCCCTGGCCGGCGCCACCGGGCACGCGATCCGCGTGATCGACTACCACCAGCACGCGATCGGCGCCGGTGCCGACGCCCAGGCGGTCGCCTACCTCGAACTGCGCGTCGACGAAGCGATGACGCTGTTCGGTGTCGGCATCGATGCCAATATCATCTCGGCCTCGCTCAAGGCCATCGTTTCGGGGTTGACCCGGGCGCGGGCGCGGGGCGCGCACAGCGCACAATCGGTGGCTGAACCCGCATAAGGCGACGCACGGACGCGCCCCTTGGGCGCGTCCCGGCACAAGGAGACCACGATGGCTGACAAACTGATCATTTTCGACACCACCCTGCGCGACGGCGAACAGTCGCCGGGTGCCTCCATGACCAAGGACGAGAAGCTGCGCATCGCGCGTCAGCTCGAGCGGCTGCGGGTCGACGTCATCGAGGCCGGCTTCCCGGCCAGTTCGAACGGCGACTTCGATGCCGTGAGCGCGATCGCCAAGGCGATCAAGGACTCCACCGTCTGCGGCCTGTCGCGGGCCAACGACCGCGATATCTCGCGCGCGGCCGAGGCGCTCAAGGGGGCCGCCAACGGGCGCATCCACACCTTCATCGCGACCTCGCCATTGCACATGGAGAAAAAGCTGCGGATGACGCCCGACGAGGTGTTCGAGCAGGCCAAGCTGGCGGTGCGCTTCGCCCGCAACCTGGTGGCCGACGTCGAGTTCAGCCCCGAGGACGGCTACCGCAGCGACCCGGACTACCTGTGCCGGGTGCTCGAGGCCGTGATCCACGAAGGCGCCACCACGATCAACGTGCCGGACACCGTGGGCTACGCCATTCCCGAGCTCTACGGCAACTTCATCAAGTCGCTGCGCGAGCGCATCCCGAACAGCGACAAGGCCATCTGGTCGGTCCATTGCCACAACGACCTCGGCATGGCGGTGGCCAATTCGCTGGCCGGCGTCAAGATCGGCGGTGCCCGGCAGGTCGAATGCACCATCAACGGACTGGGCGAGCGCGCCGGCAACTGCTCGCTCGAAGAGATCGTGATGGCGGTCAAGACCCGCAAGGATTACTTCGGCCTCGAGATGGGCATCGACACGCGCCACATCGTGGCCGCCAGCCGGATGGTCAGCCAGACCACCGGATTCGTGGTGCAGCCGAACAAGGCGGTGGTGGGGGCCAATGCCTTCGCCCATGCCTCCGGCATCCACCAGGACGGCGTGCTGAAGGCCCGCGACACCTACGAGATCATGCGGGCCGAGGACGTCGGCTGGAGCGCCAACAAGATCGTGCTGGGCAAGCTCAGCGGCCGCAACGCCTTCAAGCAGCGGCTGCAGGACCTGGGCGTTACCATGGACAGCGAGGCCGACATCAACGCCGCCTTCGCCCGCTTCAAGGAACTGGCCGACAGAAAAAGCGAAATATTTGACGAAGACATCCTCGCTTTGGTCAGCGACGGAGAGCTCTCGCACGTTGGTGAGCAGTTCGGCTTTGTATCCTTGTCGCAACATAGTGAAACAGGTGAGCGGCCCCAGGCCCGCATCGTCTTCACCGTGCAGGGCAAGGAGGTCACGGGCGAGTCCGACGGCAATGGTCCGGTCGACGCGTCCCTGAAGGCGATCGAGGCCCATGTGAAGAGCGGGGCCGAGATGGTGCTCTATTCGGTCAATGCGATCAGTGGGTCGACCGAGAGCCAGGGGGAAGTGACGGTGCGTCTGCAGAATGCGGGCCGGGTGGTCAACGGGGTCGGTGCCGATCCCGACATCGTGGTCGCTTCGGCAAAAGCATACTTAAGTGCTCTCAACAAGTTACAGAGCCAAGCTGAGAGAGTGGCAGCACAAGGTTAGGTTTTCGGTACTCCTTGTATTCGATTTGAAGAAGAGGGTGCAAGTAACTGATATTGCGTGTCTTTTTTGATTTCGTTTACACTGCGGTCACCTTTTATCGCCGCTGGAGAGTTTTAAATGTCTGAAGCCCGTTCCTACCGAGTTTCCAGCCAGCGGTTCCTACCCACCCTCCGCCTTGCCGCCGTCGTTCTGTGTGCGACGGCGTTTTTGTTGCCCGGGGCGCAAGCCGCCACCGCGGCCAAGAAGAAGACGGCCGTGAGCGCCGACTCGAGCCGCAAGGCCGCTTCGGGCGCGAGCGCGAAACACGCTGGCGGCAAGCAGGTCGCGAAGGTTGACAAAGCCGACAAGAGCGTGAGCGGCGGACGCAACGTGGTGGCGACGATCCGCCAGAAGAATGGCAAGACCGTGGTGGCCGTGCAGCGCCGCTCGATCGTCCGCGTCGCGGAAGCCGCGCCGGCGCGCCAGTCCTTTGGACAGATGGCCGGCCTGCACAGCACCGAAGACGCGCTCGACCTGAAGTCCAGCGTGGCCCTGGTGATCGACCAGGACACCCAGGAAGTCCTGTTCAGCAAGAACGACCACGCCGTGCTGCCGATCGCATCGTTGACCAAGCTCATGACCGGGCTGCTGATCAGCGAGGCCAAGCTGCCGTCCGATGAACTGATCACCATCACCCAGGACGACGTCGACACCGAGAAATTCAGCCGCTCGCGGCTGGTGGTGGGCACCAGCCTGCCGCGCGGGGAACTGCTGCACCTGGCGCTGATGTCGAGCGAGAACCGTGCGGCCCACGCCCTCGGCCGCACCTACCCCGGCGGCCTGTCCACCTTCGTGAGCATCATGAATGCCAAGGCCAAGATGCTCGGCATGAAGGACACGAGCTACGTCGAGCCGACCGGCCTGTCGAGCCGCAACCAGTCGAGCGCCCAGGACCTGGCCCTGCTCGTGAACGCCGCCTACGCCGACGCGACCGTGCGCCAGCTGTCGACCTCGCCCGAGTACCAGGTGGAAGTCGGCAACCGCACGCTGCAGTTCAACACCACGAACCGCCTGGTCAAGAGCCCGGATTGGGACATCGGGGTGCAGAAGACCGGCTACATCTCGGAAGCCGGGCAGTGCCTGGTCATGCAAGCCAAGATCGCCGGTCGCAAGCTGATCATGGTGTTCCTGGATTCGGCCGGCAAGTTCAGCCGGATCGGGGATGCGGAGCGGGTCCGCCGCTGGGTCGAGGCGACCCATATGGGCAGGCCGAATCCGGGGATGCAGCAGGCGTTTGCGCACGCTGCGAGCTGAAGGCGGGGGGAGCGGGGACCTTTGATCAGTTGAGGACAGAGCAAAAACCGCTGCGCGGTTTGTTGGTCTGTCCCGCAAGGTCTCAGGTTCCGCAAGGTCTCACGAGGCGACCTGCTGCTCGGCCTTGTAACCCAACGCACCTGAAATCTCGTTGGCGGTGGCTTGCAGCTTCGGCAGCCATCCCTCGTCGAGCCGGTCGGCGGGTGCCGAGATCGACAGGCCCGCGACCAGCTTGCCCTGGTCGTCGTAGATGCCGGCCGCCATGCAGCGCACGCCGAGCTCGAGTTCCTCGTTGTCGCGCGCGATGCCGTACTGGCGGGCCTTGGACAATTCGCGCTCCAGGGCCGGCAATTGCGTGATGCTGTTGCGCGTGTGGCCGGCCAGGCCGGTCCGGGTGGCGTAGCTGCGGATGCGCTGGGGCTCGTCGACCGCCAGGAACAGCTTGCCGGTCGAGGTGAGGTGCAGCGGCGCCCGGCCACCGATGGCCCGCACCACCTGCATGCCCGAGCGCTCGCTGTAGGCGCGCTCGATGTAGACGATCTCGTCGCCCTGGCGCATGCTGAGGTTGACCGGCTGCTGGGTGAGCTTGTGCAGCTCCCGCATCGGCGTCAGCGCCGCGTCGCGCACATTGAGCCGGCCCTTGACCAGGTTGCCCAGCTCCAGCAGCCGCATGCCGAGCCGGTAGCTGCCGGCCTCGGGGCGGTCGACGAAGCGGCCGACAGCCAGGTCGTTGAGGATGCGGTGCGTGGTCGACGGATGCAGGCCCGTCTTTTCGCTGATTTCCTTGAGGGAAATCGCTTCTTCACGCGACGCCAGCACATCGATGAGCGAAAACATCCGCTCGATGACCTGGATCACGGGGGTGGCGGGAACGTCAGATTGTGGTTTTCTCATGTGCAACGCGGTGGGAGAYCGGTCGCCATTTTACTTGGTGAAATGGGTTTGCGGTTGCCAGCGACCGTCGATCAGCACTTCATGCGGCGTAAAGCGCGCCTTGTAGTTCATCTTGGCGCTGCCTTCGATCCAGTAGCCGAGATAGACGTGGGGCAGGGCGAGCTTGCGGGCCTGTTCGATCTGCCACAGCACGCTGTAGTTGCCGTAGCCGGCGCCCGGCTCGGGCTCGTAGAAGGTGTAGACCGCCGACAGGCCATCGTTCAGCACGTCGAGGATGGAGACCATCTTGAGGGCGCCGGCGCTGCCGTCGGGGAGCGTCTCGCGGAACTCGACCAGCCGCGAATTGACCCGGCTCTGGAGCAGGAACTGGGTGTACTGGTCGATGCTGTCGTGGTCCATGCCGCCACCCGAGTGGCGGCCGTTCTGGTAGCGCAGGTAGAGTTGGTAGTGCTCGGGCACGAAGCACAGCTTGAGCACCCGGGCCTGCAGGTTGGCGTGGCGCGTCACGGCGCGGCGCTGGCTGCGATTGGGCTTGAATTCGTTGGCCAGCACGCGCAGCGGCACGCAGGCGCTGCAACCGTCGCAATACGGCCGGTAGGTGAACATGCCGCTGCGGCGGAAGCCGCTCAGCACCAGGTCCGAGTAGGCGTCGTTGTGGATCAGGTGGCTCGGCGTGGCGACCTGCGAGCGCGCCTGCCGGTCCGGCAGATAGCTGCACGGATAGGGGGCCGTTGCGTAGAACTGCAGCGTGTGGAGCGGGAGATCCTTGAGGTGCGTCACGTCGGGTTGGAGCTTCGCGCAGGCAGGAGTTCATTCCAGTATACGGGCTCGAAGCGCCAGACAGGGCCGGGTTCGCGGCGCGCGTGGGCGACGTGCGACACGAAGCGCTGGCGCGGCATTTCGCGGGCCCCGAGGCTGGCGAGATGGCTGGTTTTCTGCTGGCAGTCGATCATGGCGATGCCATGGCGGCGGCAGAACGCGACCAGGGCCGCCAAGGCCATCTTCGAGGCGTCGGGACGGCGCGTGAACATCGATTCGCCGAACACCGCGCGGCCGATGGCGACGCAATAGAGGCCGCCCGCGAGCGCGCCGTCGATCCAGGTCTCGATGCTGTGGGCATGGCCGGCGCGGTGCAGTTCGCCGTAGGCGGCCAGCATCTCCGGCAGGATCCAGGTGCCGGACTGGCCGGCCCGCGGTGCTTGGGAGCAGGCCGAGATGACCGTCTCGAAGCTGTGGTCGAAGCGGATTTCGCAGCGCGGCGAGGCGCGGAACGCGGCCAGGGTCTTGCGCAGCGACCGGTGGAGCCGGAAATCGGCCGTCTGGAGCACCATGCGCGGGTCGGGGCTCCACCAGAGGATCGGCTGGCCCTCGCTGAACCATGGGAAGATGCCGCTGCCATAGGCCCGCAGCAGACTGGCGACGTCGAGGCTGCCGCCGGCCGCCAGCAGGCCGGGCACGGGATCGGCATCGCCCCAGGCCAGGGCGGCATCGGGCAGGGGATCTCCAGGATCGAGCCAGGGCAGTTGCATGGTCGGAGGTATACACGGCTTCGGACGGGGCGCATCCGTTGCACAAGCCGAATGATCGCCAAAACCCTATAGTCGTTCCTGCACCCGCAAAAAATGCCCCCAACAAAGCAAGAGGACCCACGGTGACCACAGATACGAATCCCATGCGCTTCGGCAGCGGCCAGGCGGTCAGACGGCTCGAGGACGAGAAGCTGCTGGCCGGCGCCGGCCGCTACACCGACGACGTCGCACCGGCGGGCCAGAGCTGGCTTTGCTTCGTGCGTTCGCCCTATCCGCACGCGCGGCTCGTCACGGTCGATACGGCGGCGGCCGGCGGAATGCCCGGCGTGCTCGGCGTCTTCACCGGGGCCGACCTGGACCGGGCCGGCGTCAAGCCGATGCCGGGAGCGCCCTTCAAGCGCGCCGACGGCGCCGACTGCGCGACGCCGCTGCGCCGGGTGCTGGCGCTGGAGCGCGTGCGTTTCGTCGGTGAGCCGGTCGCCGTCGTGGTCGCGGAGACTTTGACCCAGGCGCGCGATGCGGCCGAGGCGGTGATGGTCGACTACGAAGAGCTGCCGATGGTGGTCGACCTGCGGGCTGCGACCGCCGAGGGCGCGCCTCTGATCTGCGACGAGGGCACCGGCAACATCGCGGCCGAGATGCGCCACGGCAGCGCCGAAGCGACCGCGGAGGCCTTCTCCAAGGCCAGCCACGTGGTGGCGCTCGACGTCGTCAACCAGCGCGTGGTTGCGCTGACGATCGAGCCACGCACCGTGCTGGCCGAGTTCGACCCGGCCACCGACCGGATCACGATCCGGATGAGTACGCAGATGCCTTCCGGCGTGCGCGATTCGGTGTGCGACGCTATCGGCCTCGCGAAGGACAAGGTGCGCGTGGTGGTGGGCGACGTGGGCGGCGGCTTCGGCATGAAGACCGGCGCCTATCCCGAGGACATCGCGGTCGCCTACGCCGCCCGCGCGCTGCGGCGCCCGGTGAAGTGGGTTGCTGACCGCAGCGAAGAGTTCCTGACGACCTCGCATGGCCGCGACATCGAGGCCAAGGCCGAGCTGGCGCTCGACGCCCAGGGCAAGATCCTCGGCCTGCGCATCCGCACCCATGCCAACGTCGGCGCCTACGCGACCGGCACCGGGGTCGCGATCCAGCTGCTGATCGGCCCGTGGGTGCAAACCAGCGTCTATGACATCCAGACCATCGACTTCCATTTCAAGGCGGTGCTGACCAACACCGCGCCCACCGGCGCCTACCGCGGGGCCGGTCGGCCCGAGGCGATCTACACGATGGAGCGCCTGATGGACGAGGCGGCGCGCCAGACCGGCATCGACCGGATCGAGCTGCGCCGGCGCAACTTCATCGGCCCGGCGCAGATGCCCTACAAGAATCCGATGCAGCAGGTCTACGACACCGGGGCCTTCGAATCGGTCATGGACCAGGCGCTGGCGCTGGCCGACTGGCAGGGCTTCGATGCCCGGGCGGCCGAATCGAAGCGGCAGGGGCGGATGCGCGGACTGGGCATCGCCACCTTCCTCGAGTGGACCGGCGGCAATGTGTTCGAGGAGCGCGTCACGGTCGCGGTGCGCGCCGACGGCGTGATCGAGGTGTTCTCGGCCGTCAATGCGATGGGGCAGGGCATCGCGACCACCCTGGCGCAGCTGGTGGTCGACGCCTTCGGCGTGCCGATCGAGCAGGTGCACATCGTGCTGGGCGACACCGACCGCGGCGACGGCTTCGGCAGCGCCGGCTCGCGCTCGCTGTTCACGGGCGGCTCGGCGGTCCGGATCGGCGCCGAGCGCACCATCGAGAAGGGCCGCGAACTGGCGGCACAAGAACTCGAGGTGGCGACGGCCGACGTCGAATACGCGGCCGGCGTCTTCAAGGTGGCAGGCACCGACCTGAAGCTCGACCTGTTCACGCTGGCCGGCAAGCAGGCCGAGCAGCAGATCTTCGTCGACTCGACCAGCACGGTGTCGGGGCCGACCTGGCCGAACGGCTGCCACATCACCGAGATCGAGATCGATCCGCCCACGGGCGAGATCAGCGTGCAGACCTATGCCTCGGTCAACGACGTCGGCCGGGTGGTCAACCCGCTGATCGTGCGCGGCCAGCTCGAGGGCGGGGCGGTGCAGGGCATCGGCCAGGCACTGTGCGAGCGGGTGGTCTACGACAGCGAGACCGGCCAGCCGCTGACCGGCAGCCTGATGGACTACGCGGCGCCGCGGGCCGACATCATCGCCACGATGTTCCGCATGGAGATGGACGAATCGACGCCGTGCAAGAACAACCCGCTGGGGGTCAAGGGCGTGGGTGAGCTGGGCACCATCGGCGCCACGCCGGCGGTGGTGAATGCGGTGGCGGATGCGCTGGCGCGCAACGGGCTGGCGGACCGGACGCCGCATCTGGACATGCCGTTGACCCCGGATCGGGTCTGGCGGTTGATGCAGGCGGCCTGAAAAATCTGGTCAATTGGGGACGGAGCAACAAACCGCTTCGCGTTCGTTGGTCTGTCCCGCAAGGTCTCAGAAATCTTCCATCCGCAACCCCACATAGTTCTCCGCCAGCGAGGTCGAGGCGGCATGCGAGTGCACCAGGTAGTCGAGTTCGGCCTCCTGGATCTTCTGGCCGAATTCGCCGGTGTCCGGGAAGCGGTGCATCAGCGAGGTGAACCACCATGAGAAGCGCTCGGCCTTCCAGACCCGGCGCAGGCAGAGGTCGGAGTAGCGGTCCAGGGCCGAGGGCGTCTTCTCGCCGTAGTAGATCTCGAAGGCGCGCGACAGGTAGCCGACGTCGGCCGTGGCCAGGTTCAGGCCCTTGGCCCCGGTCGGCGGCACGATGTGGGCGGCGTCGCCGGCCAGGAACAGGCTGCCGAAGCGCATCGGCTCGGCGACGAAGCTGCGCAGCGGCGCGATGCTCTTCTCGAGCGACGGGCCGGTCACGAGGCGATCGCGGGCCTCGGGGTCGAGGCGCAGGCGCAGCTCGTTCCAGAAGGCCTCGTCGCTCCAGTTCTCGACCTTCTCTTCGGTCGGGACCTGGACGTAGTAGCGGCTGCGGGTGGCGCTGCGCATGCTGCACAGCGCGAAGCCGCGCGCGGTGTTGGCGTAGATCAGTTCGTGCGACACCGGCGGCACGTCGGCCAGCACGCCGAGCCAGCCGAAGGGGTAGATCTTCTCGTAGGTGTGCAGCGAATCGGCCGGCACGCTGGCGCGGCTGACGCCGTGGTAGCCGTCGCAGCCGGCGATGAAGTCGCATTCGACCTCGTGGGTGGCGCCGTCCTTCTGGTAGCGCACCCGGGGCCGGGCGGTGTCGAAGTCGTGCAGGCTGACCGACGCGGCGTTGTAGATCGTGGTCAGGCCGGCGGCCGCGCGCGCTTCCATCAGGTCGCGGGTCACTTCGGTCTGGCCGTACACGGTGACCTGCTTGCCGTCGGTCAGGCCGTGCAGGTCGATGCGGTGCCGGGCGCCCTTGAACAGCAGCTCGATGCCCTCGTGCGGCAGGCCCTCGGCCTTGGCCCGGGCGTCGACGCCGGCGCGGGCCAGCAGGTCCATCGTGATCTGCTCGAGCACGCCGGCGCGGATGCGGCCGAGGACGTAGTCCCCGCTCTGGCGTTCGAGAATGATGTTGTCGATGCCGGCCTTGTGCAGCAGCTGGCCGAGCAAGAGGCCGGCGGGGCCTGCACCGATGATGGCAACCTGTGTTCGCATGCGAGTCTCCTGAAGTTTGTGCGAGCGTAGGGCGTCGCATCCGTTTCAGGGGACCCGGATGGCACGCGCTGTGCGATCATGAAAGCACTTGCGCGATGATCGCGCAATCCCTTCCGACCATGACCATCGCCAAACCGGATTTCATCGAGGGCATCGCCAAGGGCATGGCCGTGCTCGAGAGCTTCGATACCGAGCGCCAGCGGCTCAATGCCACCCTGGCCGCCGAGCGGGCCGGGCTCACGCGCGCCGCGGCCCGGCGCCACCTGCTGACCCTGGCACACCTGGGCTACCTGGAAACCGACGGCAGCTATTTCTGGATGTCGCCCAAGGTGCTGCGCTTCTCGGGCAGCTACCTGGCGTCGTCGCGGCTGCCGCGGGCGCTGCAGCCGACCTTGAACCGGCTCGCGGCCCAGACCCAGGAATCGTTCTCGGCCGTGGTGCTCGACGGCGAGGAGGTGGTGATCGTCGCGCGCAGCGGCAGCTACGCGGCGCCGACCCGGGTGCTGGCCTATGGCCTGCATCTCGGGGCCCGGCTGCCGGCCCACGCGACCTCCACCGGCCGGGTGCTGCTGGCCGCGCTGAGTCCGGCCGAGCTCACCGAATGGCTCAAGGCGCGGCGGCTGTCGCGGCTGACGCCCCAGACCATCACCCAGGCGCGGGAACTGCGCCAGCGCATCGCGCAGACCCGCAAGGACGATTTCTGCTTTGCCAGCGAAGAGCACGAGCTCGGCGTCCAGGCCATGGCGGTGCCGCTGCGCGACATGCAGGGGCGCACGGTGGCGGCGCTCAACGTGGTGCTGTCCGGGGGGCGCTACCAGGAGGACGCGCTGCGCCGCGACCTGCTGCCGCTGCTGTTCGATGCGGCCAGAGAGGTCAGGTCCTTGCTGTGAGTCGCTACCATCGCGTTCGACCCACAGCGGATGACTGAACCATGCGACTGCTGCTGCTCGAAGACGACGTGATGATCGGCGAAGCCGTGCTCGACCTGCTGCGCGCGGAGCAGTACGCGGTCGACTGGGTCAAGGACGGCGACGCCGCCGATACCGCCCTGCGCACGCAGCAGTACGACCTGGTGCTGCTCGACCTCGGCGTGCCGCGCCGCGACGGGCTCGACGTGCTGCGCGCGCTGCGGGCCCGCAAGCAGCGCATGCCGGTGCTGATCGCGACCGCGCGCGACTCGGTCGCGCAGCGCATCGAGGGGCTCGATGCCGGCGCCGACGACTACGTGCTCAAGCCCTACGACCTCGACGAACTGCTGGCCCGCATCCGGGCGCTGCTGCGGCGGGCCTCGGGGCGGGCCGAGCCGGTCTACGAGCACATGGGCGTGAGCGTCAATCCGGCGACCCGGGAGGTCAGCGTGGGCGGCCAGCCGGTCATCTTGTCGGCGCGCGAATGGGCGGTGCTCGAGCCGCTGCTGGCCCGGCCCGGCATGGTGCTGTCGCGGGCCCAGCTCGAGGAGAAGCTCTACAGCTGGAAGGACGAGATCAGCAGCAATGCGGTCGAGGTCTACGTCCACGGGCTGCGCAAGAAGCTGGGCGCCGACCTGATCCGCAATGTGCGGGGGGTGGGGTACATGGTGCCGAAGGAATGAAGAGCGCCGCGCCGGGCCGCCCCAAGCGAGCTCGCGCCCCCTCGGGGGGCAGCGAGGACACGAAGTGCCGAGCGTGGGGGCATCGATGAAGTCGCTCCGGGCTAGGTTGCTGTGGTTCCTGCTGGCGGCCATCGTGCTGGCGGCCGGCACCCAGGCCTTCGTCACCTATCGCGCGGTGCTCGAGGCGGCCGACGACATCTTCGACCAGCACATGCAGCAGATGGCGCTGTCGCTGCGTGCCGGCCTGCCGCCCAGTTCCACGGTCGGCGGCCTGGGCGGCGGCGAGGAGAATTTCGAATTCATCGTCCAGATCTGGACCCTGGACGGCATCCGGATCTTCGATTCGGCCGCCCAGTCGGCGCTGCCGCAGCGCGCGGTGCTGGGCTTTTCCAACGTGAAGGCGCGCAGCACCACCTACCGCGTCTTCTCGCTGGCGACCGGGGCGCTGGTGATCCAGGTGGCGCAGGACATGGCGGCACGCCGCCGCATGGCGGGCACGCTGGCTTTGCGCACCGTCGGGCCGATCGTGCTGGCGGCGCCGCTGCTGATGCTGGTGGTCTGGTGGGTGGTGAGCCGCTCGCTGGCCCCGGTGGCCCGGGTCCGCCGGCAGGTGGCGACCCGGCAGGCCGACGACCTGTCGCCGCTCAACGAAGCCGACCTGCCCGAGGAGGTGCGGCCGCTGGTGCACGAGCTGAACCTGCTGTTCGTTCGGGTGCGCCAGGCCTTCGAGGCCCAGAAGCACTTCGTCGCCGACGCGGCGCACGAACTGCGATCGCCGCTGGCGGCGCTCAAGCTGCAGGTGCAAGGCCTGCAGCGTGCGGCCGACGATGCGACGCGCGAACTCGCGGTGGCCCGGCTGGCCGCCGGCATCGACCGGGCGACCCGGCTGGTCGAGCAGATGCTGGCGCTGGCACGGCACGAGGCCAGCGCGGCGGCGGGCGCGCGGCCGGAAGCCGTCAGCCTGCCCGAGGTCGCGCGGCTGGCGATCTCCGACACCGTGGCCGCGGCCCAGTCGCGCGACATCGACATCGGCATCGCGCGGGCCGACCCGGCGACGGTGCAGGGCCAGCCGGAGGCGCTGCGCACCCTGCTGCGCAACCTGATCGACAACGCGGTCAAGTACACGCCGCCCGGCGGCCGCGTCGACGTCGGGATCGCCGCCGGGGCGGGCGCCGTCGAATTGAGCGTCGACGACAGCGGACCCGGCCTGCCCGAGAGCGAGCGCGAGCGCGTGCTCGACCGCTTCTACCGCGCGGGCCAGCCCCAGGCCCCCGGCAGCGGCCTGGGCCTGTCGATCGTCAAGTCGATCGCCGACCTGCACGGCGCGGCCGTCTCGCTGGAGCCATCGCCTCTCGGCGGCCTGCGCGTTCTGGTTCGCTTCCCCGCAGCCTGACTGCCCCGGCCGGCGCAGCCCGGCCCGTTGGTGAAACACCGCGGAACTGGCTTTGCCAGGCCGCTGGTGTTGCCCCCGGTAGGGGGTGGGCGCCCGGACACGAAGTGCCGGGCAACCTGGGGGCGAGCCAATTTAAGCCGGGCCTAAGCTGGCGGCCCGACATTCCTTTCGTGCTCTCTTCCCATACTCGAAAGGATTTCTGATGAAAACCGGTTTGACCTCGCCTCGCGCGCTCGTGCTTTCGCTGGCAGCCGCCGGCGTGATCGGTGCCGTCGGCACTGGCGCCTACACCAGCGCCCGTGCCGTGGCCGCGCCCCCGGCGCAGGCCGTTGCCGTCGCTGGCACCACCACCGCGCCGACGGTGACCATGCCCGACTTCTCCACCATCACCGCCCGCGACGGCCAGGCGGTGGTCAACATCAGCGTCACCGGCACCACCAAGACGGCCGGCGCCGAAGGCGGCCCGCAGATGGACCCGGACGATCCGATGTACGAGTTCTACCGCCGCTTCGGCGGCGGCCAGGGCCCGCGCGGCCAGCAGCCGCAGCGCGAGACCCCGGTCCGTGGCCAGGGCTCGGGCTTCATCCTGAGCGCCGACGGCATCATCCTGACCAACGCCCACGTCGTGAAGGACGCCAAGGAAGTCACGGTCAAGCTGACCGACCGCCGCGAGTTCAGCGCCAAGGTGCTGGGCTCCGACCCCAAGACCGACGTCGCCGTGATCAAGATCGAGGCCAAGAACCTGCCCGTGCTGGCGGTCGGCAGCACCAAGGACCTGAAGGCCGGCGAATGGGTGCTGGCGATCGGCTCGCCCTTCGGCTTCGAGAACACCGTCACCGCCGGCGTGGTCAGCGCCAAGGGCCGCTCGCTGCCCGACGATGGCTACGTGCCCTTCATCCAGACCGACGTCGCGATCAATCCGGGCAACTCCGGCGGCCCGCTGCTCAACACGCGCGGCGAGGTGGTCGGCATCAACTCCCAGATCTACAGCCGCAGCGGTGGCTACCAGGGCGTCTCGTTCGCGATCCCGATCGAGGTCGCGATGCAGGTCAAGGACCAGATCGTCGCGACCGGCAAGGCCACCCATGCGCGCCTCGGCGTCGCGGTCCAGGAAGTGAACCAGGCCTTTGCCGATTCGTTCAAGCTCGACAAGCCCGAAGGCGCGCTGGTCTCGAACGTCGAGAAGGGCGGCCCGGCCGACCAGGCCGGCCTGCGCTCGGGCGACGTGATCCGCAAGGTCGACGGCGAGCCGATCGTGTCCTCGGGAGACCTGCCGGCCCTGATCGGCCAGAAGAAGCCGGGCAGCAAGATCGCGCTCGAGATCTGGCGCCAGGGTGCGCGCGAGGAAATCTCCGCCAAGCTGGGCGACGCGGCCGAGAAGGGCACCGCGGTGGCGAAGAACGAGGAGGGCGGCGCCAAGCAGGGCAAGCTCGGTCTCGCGCTGCGTCCGCTGCAGCCGCAGGAACAGCGCGAAGCCCAGGTCGACGGTGGCCTGCTGATCGCGGAAGTCGGGGGTCCGGCGGCACTGGCCGGCGTCCAGACGGGCGACGTGCTGCTGGCCATCAACGGCACGCCGGCGAAGAGCATCGAGCAGGTGCGCGAGGTGGTGGCCAAGGCCGACAGGTCGGTGGCGCTGCTGATCCAGCGCGACGGCAACAAGATCTTCGTGCCGGTGCGCCTGGGCTGAGGCGCTGCCCTTTGCGGGCCGGCCGATTGCGACTTAGTGCCGGTCTCGCGGGGGTGATCGTCAAGGCAGCGTGCAAAAGTGCCTTGGCGATCAAATCACCGCCCAGTAACAATCCAGGCTTCACTGATCGAAAGGTTTCCCGGTGGCACTTCGCGATATAGCGCTGACTGTTCTCGAACTGGAACCCAATGAATTCCATTGGGTTCTGATGGAGGCAGTCCAGGCCGAGTCCGAGGATTGCCTGGGATTCAGGCCGATCGACTGCTCGACACAGGGTGTTCCGGACTATTCGGAAGCGCTCATCCAGGGCGCCTCGGCGCTGCGCGTGCTGCAGGGCCTCGCGCCTTTCGGCAAGCCGAAGACGCCGGTCAGCATCGGCGAGAGCACCGCGGCCCCCTTGCCCGACCCGGGCGGGGCGACCACCGCCTATTCGAGCGGACCGGACTCGTGCATGTTCACCACGGACCACTCCATCCTGTAGTCTTGCGCTCAACGGCCCTGGGCATCGAAGTGCAGCGCCGTGACCGCGATCACCTGGGCCGCCCGCGAGCGGATGGTGCCTCGCTGGGACACGCCGCGAAGCACCAACAACGGCGGGGCCGGCGTGCGACAGGGTGCAGGGGGCTGGCGATGGAAGCCGACCGCCGCGAACGGCAGCAGAAATCTGGCGGCGAGCGTGTCGGGATGTTGCATCATCCTGAAGTTACGCGGCCGCCGCTCTTTCGCCCATCTCTCCGAAGGAGGCATGGCACCCCCAAAGCGGCATAGACCGGAAGGGCGGCCACGCCGTTCAGGTATTCACCAAGGAGAGGATCGAACAATGACGAGATTGATCGTGTTGCAGAAGAACGGCTCGGCCAAGCAGGTCAACATGACCCGCACGCCCTTCGTCGTCGGCCGTGCCGACAGCTGCGACCTGGTGCTGGACAACCCGCTCGTGAGCCGCTCCCACGCGGTGTTCGAGGCCGTGGGCGACGCCATGACGATCCGCGATCTGCAGAGCCACAACGGGACCTATGTCAATGGCCAGCGGGTCGAGGGCAGCGCGTTGAGCAATGGCGACGAAATCAAGATTGGCGGCTACCAGATCCGCTTCCTGTCGCAGGGCAGTCCGATCGGCGCCGCGGAGGCGCTTCGCCTCGTGACCGTGCCGGGCCGGCTGGCCGACATCGATCTGCAACGGCTGAACGCGAAGTCCTGATCCGGGCCAGCCTCGAAAGACACACGCCTTTCGGCTGATTCCCGTCGATCCGTTTGCAGCGCAGAGTGTGCGCTCGACGACTCCGGGAGCACAGCATGGACTCTGAGGTCTTGACCCTCGGCGTACTGGCGATCCTGGTGGCGGGCGGCTGGTTGATGGACGTCCTCGGCCACCGGGGGGCATCGCCGCTGCAGCGCCGCATGGTCCAGCAGATCAAGAAATCGGCCGACACGATTCGGGGCGCGCCGCTGCGCTGATCCGATCCGTCATCGGGAGGACGTCGGGCGGTTGTTTTTCCGTGAACAATAGCGCCCATGCTCACCCGCACCCTCGTTGGCCACCTCAAGATTTGCGATGGATCGATTCTCTGGGCCGACGAGGACGCGCACACGCTGCTCGACTATCCGTCGGGCGCGCTCACGGACATGCCCTTCGACGATGTCCTGCCGCCCGCGTCCGCCAACGAGTTGAAGCTCCCGGCGCGCGGCGCGGTGGATGGCCGCCGGGTCGTGTTGCGGGCCCGGCACGGCCACACGATCATGGCCGACCTGCGCGGCGAGCGCATGGACGACCGCTGCGTCCTGTGGAGCTTCACGCCGACGGCCCGCGGCGTGCGCGGCGAGCGGCTCGACCTGCTGTCGCGCCATGACGCGCTGACGCGGCTGCCCAATCGCGTGCCCTCGGCCGAGGAACTGAACCCTGCGCCGGTGCGCAACGGCGACGGCGAGCGCCTGCTGGCGGTCTGCTACCTCGACCTCGACCGTTTCCGCGACATCAACGAGAGCTTCGGTCCGGTGGGCGGGGATGCGGTGCTGCGCGAGGTGGCGCGCCGCCTGAAGGCCGCGGTGCCGAACGATGCCAGCGTCGCCCGGGTCGGCGGCGACGAGTTCGCGCTGCTGCTGTTCGTCAATGACGCGGCGCATTCCGAGGCTCTGCTGGAGCAGATCCTGGCGCGGCTCGCGCATCCGTTCCGGCTGCAGGACCGTTCGACGCGGCTGCGCACCAGCGTCGGCGTTTCGCTGATGCGCCAGGGCGAGCAGCCGACCGAAGTCATGCTGCAGCAAGCGCAGCACGCGGTGTTCTTCGCCAAGCGGGCCGGTGGCAGCCAGGTCCATTTCTTCGACGCCGGCCTGGCCCACGAGGAACAGCAGGAACAGCAGATCCGCGAGCGGATCCAGGCCGGCCTGGCGAACCACGAGTTCCTGCTGGCCTACCAGCCCAAGGTCGACATGCTGTGCGGCCGGGTGATCGGCTTCGAGGCCCTGGTTCGCTGGCAGCATCCCGAGCGGGGGCTGCTGCAGCCATCCGCCTTCGTGCCGATGATCGAGGACCACGAACTGGTGGAGCAGCTCGGCGACTGGGCCATCGGCGAGGCGGTGCGGCAGGCGGCCGACTGGCTGGCCGCGGGGGTCAAGACCTCGGTCAGCGTCAACATCAGTCCGCGCCACCTGCTGCGGCCGGACTTTATCGAGCGGCTCGGCTTTCACCTGGGCCGTTTTCCGCAGCTGCACGCGGGCGTGCTCGAGCTCGAGATCCTCGAGACCACCGCCATCAAGGACTTCGGCGCCGTCGCCGATTTCATCGGTGCCTGCAAGGCGCTCGGCGTGCCGGTGGTCATGGACGACTTCGGCACCGGCTATTCGTCGCTGACCTACCTGCGGCGCCTGCCCGTGACCGCGCTCAAGCTCGACCAGTCCTTCGTGCGCGGCATGCTCGAAGACCCGGAGGACGAGGCGATCATCCGCGGCATCCTGGTGATGGCGCGGGGCTTCGGCCGCAAGACCATCGCCGAGGGGGTCGAGTCGGTGGCGCACGGCAATGCGCTGCTGGCCCTCGGCTGCACGCTCGGGCAGGGCTACGGCATCGCCAAGCCGCTGCCGGCCGCCGAGGTGCCGGCATGGATCACCGGCTTCGAGCAGGCGCCGCCCTGGGGCCGGGCGGCGGGCTGCTGAGCGCCAGCAGGTTCCTAGAGCAGCGGCGTGTAGGGCGAGCTCACCGGCTTGAGCGTGGCGCCGGCCGGGGCGCCGTAGCGTCCGGTGTTGCCGAGCATGTAGCGCAGGTAGGCGCTGACCGTCACCTGGCGGTAGTTCGATGCGTTGTTGAAAGCCATGGCGCCGCCCAGGAAGAGCTGCGGAGCCACCTGGTATTCGACGATGCCTGCCAGGTTGTAGGCCACGCCCGTGTGGCTGTTCGACAGGTAGTAGCCGGTGAAGGGGGCCTTGTTGAGGCCCAGTCCGGTGGCGGTCGCGACGGCGCTCGCGGCGGCGGCCTGGCGCGCCGGGTCGGTCGGGAACCAGGGCGATGCGTCCTCCGTGAACGACTGGATGCCCAGCGAGGCATTGAGCCGCCACGAGAGCCGGTCGTCGCGGCCGGTCCAGTCGACCGGGAAGGCCACGCTCACATAGGACTGCGGGCTGAAGTAGCCGCCCTGGCCGAAGGTGAAGAAGCTCAGGTTCTTGTCGTAGCTCAGCAGGTCGAGGTTCATGCCGGCGGTCAGGGTCGAACCGGGCTTGTTCATCAGGTGCACGTACAGCCCGCCGCCCAGTTCGTAGCGCGAGTTGTCGGCCACGTTGTGGCCGGTGATCGCATGGGCCAAGCCGTAGCCGTAGATGCCGTAGGTGCCGTCGTCGCGGGTGATGTCGAGCCGGGCGCCGGTCGCCACCACGCCGCCCCAGCGGTCGCCGGTGCGGGTGTCCTCGGTGCCGGCGAACGACAGCAGGCTGTCGGTGACGGCGCGGCGCGACAGGTCGCCCTTCATGGACACGGTGTCGGACAGGGCACCGCTGTAGGTGAGGTTGCCGACCGCGTTGGTCTGCTGGAAGCCGAGCGGCGTGGTGCCGATGCTGGCGTTCAGGTTCTTGCCCTCATAGCCGACCGCGAGGCCGACGCCGCTGGCGTGCTGGCCATCCACCGCCGGGACCCTGCCCGCGAGCAGGTCGATCGCCGCCTGCGGCCCGCCGCCGAAGCGGCTCGAGGTGCCGTAGTCCTGCGCCAGCGCGCCGTTGTCGAGCACCGTCGGCGTGGCGCTGAGCACCACCTTGCCGTTGCCGGCCGGGAAGCGGGCCTCGATGGGCACCTGCAGGTCCTGCAGGCGGCTCAGGCCCGGTTCGCCGTCGCGGCTGCGGTAGACGCTGCCGATGTCGAGCGTCGTGCTGCGTTCGGACTGGATGTCCTGCAGTTCGCTCAGCAACGGGTTGGCCGGCGCCGCGCCGGCGCGCGGCGGGGCGTTCCAGCTGCCTTCGGTTGCCAGGCTGCTGCCGGGCACGGGGGGCGGCAGCGGATAGACCGGCTGGCCGGCGGCTTGGGGCAGCGGATAGGCCGGGGCCTGGGCGTACTGGGGCGCGGCCAGTGCCGGGGAAGGCAGCGGCGCAGCGCCGGCGGGCGCGGCCTGCTGGTTGGCCGCGGCATTGCGGCGGCGGAATTCGGCGCTGTTGCGCGGGGCGGTGGACTTCGGCGCGGCCGTGGCGGCGGTCGCCGGTGCAGCCGCGGTGCTGCCGCCGGCGCCCCAGGGCAGGTTGGCGGCCGGCTGGCTCGCCGCCGCCGCATAGACGGGCGGCACGGCCGCAGGCAACGGCGGCAGCGCCGCGATCGGGGCCGCGCCGCCGCGCATGCCGGCAAAGGGCGAGGCCGGGGCGTTGCCGGCGCTGGCCGGATAGCCTGGCGCGGGCAGTCCGACCGGCTGCAGGGTGGCGGCGAACGGGTTGCCGCCGCTGGCGGCGCCGCCGGTCATGCCGGCGAAGGGATTGGCCGGGGCGGCCGGCACGCCACCCTGGCCGGCCGCGCGGCTGTCGGCGGCGACGGCGGCGCGCAGGTATTGCTCGGCCCGCGCGTTGTCGCCCGCATTGCGATAGACGCGGCCGGCCGCCGCCAGCACGCGCGACTGGTCGGGGGCCTGCTTCAGGGCCGCCTGCACGTAGCTCTCGGCCTCGCCGTGGGCGCGCAGCGCGCTGGCGCTGGCGGCGGCGGCGAGCAGGGTGTCGAGGTCGGTCGGACTGCGCTGCAGGATGCGCTGATAGATCGCCAGGGCCTGCTTCTCGTCGCGCGCTGCCGCATAGAGGCGGGCCAGCGCGGCCAGCACCTGCGGGTCTTCGGGCCGCGCGGCCAGCACCGGCGCCAGCGCGTTGTAGGCCGCTTCGAGGTTGCCGGCCTCGCGCAAGGCGTCGGCCTGGCGCAGGCTGAAGGCGATCGTCAGGCGCTCGTAGTCGGCCCGCTGGGCCGTTGTCATGCTGGCCGATTGCAGCTGCCGCAGCACTGCGGAGAGTTCGACATCCTGCTGGGTCTTGAGCAGCACCGAGGCGTAGAGCAGGCGGTCGCCGACGCCCGGATTCGGGCTGCGCGCCAGCAATTGCCGGCTCATCGCCAGGGCCCGTGGCGCGTCGCCGATGTCGGCGTAGGCGATGGCCAGCTGGCCCCAGAGCTCGGGCGGCATGTCGGCGCCGAGCGCCGCTTCGGTCTGCGCCAGCACGCCGCGGGCCGCGGCCACCTGGCCCTGCCGCGCCAGCGCCTGCGCCTGTTGCGCCTGGCTGGCGGCCCACAGGCGGCGCTGCAGCTGGGTCATGTCGCGGGTGCGCGAGGCGGCCGGGATGCGGTCGAGGTACTGCAGGCCGGCCGCCGGGTCGCCGGCATCGGAGGCGAGCAGGGCGCTCGCATAGAGCGCGTCCGGCATGTCGGGCTGCGACATGAGCAGGCCGTCCATGACGCCGCGGGCCTGGGCCATCATCCCCTGGCGACGGTAGATGTTGGCCAGGTCGAGCCGGACCCAGGGGCTGTCGGGGGCGGCCAGCATGGCGTCCTCGAGCGTGCGCTGGGCGCCGGCGTTGTCGCCGGCTTCGATCTGGGCGCGGGCCTTGGCGCGCGCGGCCTCCACCTTGACGTCCTGCAGGCTGCCGATCTGCCGCGCCTGCTCGGGGCTGAGCCGCTGCGACAGGGCCATCGCCTCGTCGCTGCGGCCCTGGCGGGTGTAGGCCGTGATCAGGCCGCGCAGCGCCTGGGTGTCGTTGGGCTTGCTGTCGAGCGCACGCCGATAGCCTTGCTCGGCACCGGCGTAGTCGCCGGCCGCGAGCCGAAGGTCGGCCAGCGCGACCTGTCCGACGGTCTCTCGCGGATCGATCTTCACGGCGCGTTCGAGCAGGCCCTGGGCCGTGCGCGTGTCGCCCTTGGCCCGCGCGGCATTGGCCTGGCCGACCAGGTTCCAGTAGGTGGCGCTTTGCAGCGCCGACGCCCACTTGCCGCCGCCGGCGCTTTTCGCGGCCTGCTCCAGCAGCTGCTGGGCTTCGGCGAAGCGCTCCTGGCGCAGCCGGATCAGGCCCAGGCCACCGAGCGCCTCGGCGTCGCCGGGCTCGACCTTCAGAGCCTGCTGGAAGCGCTGCTCGGCGGTTGCGGTGTCGCCGCGATCCAGTGCCTTGAAGCCTTCGCCGAGCGGCTGGGCGGCCGGCGACGCCGGAGCCGCGGCGCTGCGGGCGGCGCTCAGGCCGTCGAGCCGCGCCTGCACGGCGGGGTCGGGATGAGTGGCCAGGAATTCGGTGTAGAGCGGCGCATCGGCCTGCCGGGCGTCCAGCCAGATCAGCGCCTGGCGCCAGCTGGCCGTGGCCGCCACGCCCACCCCGGGCTGCGTCGAGAGCGCCATCAGGCTGCGGATGCCTTCGCGCCGGGTCGGCTCGCGGTAGGTCTGCAGCTGGGCCAGCGCCAGCTTGTAGCCGAGGTTGTCGGGCTTGTCCTTGACCAGCTGGTCGAGTCCCTTGCGGCCTTCTTCCCAACCCTGTTGGGTGCCGCCTAGCAGTTGGTAGTACTCGACCGCCAGCGGCTCGGGCGGCGGCCGGTTGGCGAAGATCGCGCGGTAGATCTGGATCGCTTCGGCGGTGCGGCCGGCCTTGGAGGCGGCGCGTGCGCGCTGCAGGTCGGTCTGCGGCGTGCCGGACTGCGCGCCCTGGGGCGCACCGCGCGGGTCGTCGGGATGGGCGGCGTGCAGCCGCGTGATCCAGCCGCGGGCCGGTTCGGGCTTGCCGCGCGCGAGTTCAACCTGCGACATGCCGTACATCGCATCGGCCGATTGCGGATCGATGCTCAAGAGCTTGCGCCAGCTCTCCTCGGCCAGCTCGATCCGGCCCATGCTCTGCCAGTAGTTGCCCTGTTCGATCAGGGCCGTCTTGGCGTCGCCCTGGGCCTGCACCGGCGTGCCCGCGTACAGCGCACCCACCAGGCCCAGGCAGGCCATCAGGCGACTCGCGGCGGTGGAGCCCTTCAGGCGAGTTGGGTGGCGGGGCATAGCAGTCTCCAATGGGTTTGCAGCTGGCCGGTGCGGCTGAATGCGAAGCGGCCATCGAGCCAGGCTTGTCCGAAGAGAAGCAGCATGCGCTCGTAGTACGGAAGGGGCTTGGGCGCGGGCTGGGCCGGACTGCCCACCCGGGCGCGAACGCGCGCCAGTTCGGCGTCGAGCTGCGGCGTCAGCGCCTGCGCCTTGAGATAGGGCAGCAGCGCGCCCGAGAAGCCGACCGGGCCGGTGCCGCGCATGACGCCGGTGTCGGTGTCGATGAATTCGGGCATCGGCTTGCCCTGTTCGAGCAGCCGGCGCGGCCCGTAGAGCGACTTCAGCAGTGGCTGGCGGGCCGGATCGGCGGCGTGCAGCATGCCGGCCCAGAGGTAGACGCGGATGGCGTCGTAGCTGCCCACCGCGCCTTTCTCCGGGTCGGCGACGAAGGCCTGCTCCTGGGTCGACCAGGCGCACCAGTCGGGCACGAATCCCTGCGGCGTCACCGCGGCAATCATGCGCACCGTGTTGTCGGCGATCTCGCCCCACGGGCCCTTGCCGTCCAGTTGCTGGAAGCGGCGCAGCAGCTGCAGCGGCAGGTAGCTCGGGTTGAGCCTCCACGCCGGGCCCTTGGCCACCGACTTGGGCCATGGCAGCAGCATGCGGCCGAGCCCCGGCAAGGTCGCGACCTCGTCGCGCGCGGCCATCGCGAGCACCGCGCGGGCCAGGGTCTGGTAGCGCGGCTCGTTCCACAGCCGGCCGGCTTCCAGCAGTGAATAGGCGATCCAGAGGTCGGAGTCGGAGGCCGGGTTGTCGTCGAGCACGCCCCAGCTGTCGTCCGGCTTGTGGCCCCACTGCCACGCCGGCAGGCGCTGCGCGAGGCTGCCGGCCGCCAGGTTCTTCTCGGTCCATTCGAGGATCCGCGCGAAGGCGGCGCGGTCGTTGTGCACCAGCGCGAAGAACAAGCCGTAGGACTGGCCCTCCGAGGTCGAGTGCTGGTTCGGCGTGTCGAAATCGACGATGCGGCCATCGGCCTGCAGGTGGCGGGCAGCGAAGGAGGTCCAGTCGGTCGCCGGCAGGCAGGCGCCGAGAGCCTGCTGCGCCGCGGCCGGCAGGGCGTTGGCGAGCGGCATCAGGGCCAGGCCCGCCAGCCAGCGGCGGCGGCTGATGGTCGTGGCGGGGCAGAAAGGGGCGGGCGAGGGAGGGCGGGTCATGGCCAGGGGGCTTTCGAGGCCGTGTCAGCGCAGCCGACGGCGGGCGCGCAGTTGAAGACTGAGATAGGCCGCCACGGCGCCGATGAAGGCCAGCGCCACCACCGCCGCCGCCAGCAGCAGCGGGCTGCGCGACAGGGTCCACTGCAGCCACATCACCGGCGGCAGCCGGCCGACGTAGTAGGTGCCCCCGGCCAGCAGGCTGCTGACCTGGGTGCCGCGCACGAAGGCGGTGCTGCCCTGGATGTCGCGCACCAGGCTCGGGCTCATCAGCGCGTTCAGCAGCGCCGGCTGCGAGGCCGCGGTGGCGACCACCGCCACCACGCTGCGCTCCTTCTGCAACGGCGACTCGAAGCCGGCCAGCACGGCATCGGTGCCGTCCTCGGCCACGGTCATCCGGGTCGTGGCGGGAAGGTCCTCGCGCTGGCGGGTGCCGGTGATCAGGTCGAGCGTGTCGTCGATCCAGCTGCCCAGGTGGAACTGCTTGGCTTCCGGGGTCCGCTTGAGCGGCATCCGGTCGGCCCATTGGGTGAACAGCGGCTGGCTCTGCAGGCTGCCGAGGACCAGCAGGTCCTTCTGGGCCCACTGCGAGACATTGGCCGCCCGCCCGAGCGTGAGCCTGAGCGCCGGATAACCGGTGGCGTTGCCCAGGTGGCCGAGCAAGGCCAGGTAGGTCTCGACGTCGCTGGTCTCGGGCTGGTCGGGCAGCACGACGACGGTGTCCGCCAGGTCGGCCAGGCGAGAGAACGGAAAGCCGCTGTTGGCGTAGGCCGCGAGTTCGGGCATGGCGATGTAGTGCGGCAGCCGCGAGACGTCGATGGTCGAGGCCGGGTCGATGTTGCCGCGCACGTTGTCGAGCAGCGGCTTGCAGTCGCTTGCCTGCGGCTCGAAGTAGTAGTGCATGCGCAGCTGGCTGCGCGAGCCCACCAGCAGCGGCGACAGGCTGAGGCTCTTGTTCTGCGACACGGTGCCGTCGGGCAGCAGCGGCAGCAGGAACTGGTTCCACCAGTGTTCGCCGGCCGGATTGGCCGCCCGCAGCGGCAGCGAAGCGACGAAGCTCTCGTTCAGGCTCAGGTTGAGGGTCGACTGGTCGGCCCGCACGCGCGGCGTGTAGTTGAAGCGCAGGTCGAGCGGGTAGCCGCGGCTGCGCCAGGTGAACAGGTCGGGCGCCGGCTGCAGGTTGACCTTGACCACGTCGGGCGCATAGCCCGCGACCGAGAAGTCGGCCACCGGCGCCAGTTCGCCGAGCTTCACCGGCCGGTCGTCGGCGAGCCAGCGCGGCGAATCGTAGGGCCGGCGTGGCGGCGGTTCCTGGAAGTTGCTGACCGTCGCAGTGCCGCCGGTGAAGACCCGGCTGTTGACCGCGAGTGCCGCGGCCGCGGTGCGCAGTTCGGCGGGATTGCGGCCCAGCACCAGCAGCAGCTTGTGCGTGGCGTCGCGCGGGTGGTCGACCACGCTGAGGGTCGGACCCTGGATCGGCGGCAGGGGGAGGCCGTCGATGGTGGTCTCGGGCGTCGCGAAGACGACGGCATGGGCGGCCGGGAGTTCGCCGTTGCTGACCGGGAACACCGCGCCGCGGTAGCCGGCCAGACCGCCGAACCAGGACGAGACGATGCCCGCGGCTTCGAGGGTCGGCGTGCCGGCGGCATTGCCGAACACGAAGGGGATGCTGGCGCGGCGGACGTCGCGGCGGTCGAAGAAGGGCTGCGGCAGGGTGCCGAGATCGGCCGCCACCTTGAGCGGCACGACGTTGAGGCGCAGCGTGCTGGAGGCGTCCACCGTGGCCCACAGGCTGCTGTGCACCGGGTCCTCGCATTCGCGCGTGTAGTGGCCGACCAGTTCGATGTTGATGCGGTTGAAGTCGGTGATCAGCCGCCGGTCGATCGGGATCTCGGCGCTCTGGGGCTTGCCGGCTTCGCCCCGGACCACCGGCAGCGTGGTCACCAGCACGTCGTTGACGCTGACCTTGATGTGGGACAGCTCCGGGATCAAGGCCGGCGAATAGGCATAGTTGAGCTTGAGCGCCGCGCTGGTGACCAGCTCGTCGGCCCGGACGCTGAACGGGATGCCGACCGTGCCGCTGATGCCGCGCAGGTTGATCGCGTAGTCGACGCCGAGCTGGGTCAGCGTCAGTTCGCGTGTCGTGCCCGCAGGGGGGGCCGACTGCGCGATCGCGGGCAGGCCGGGCGCCGCGGGGGTGGTCGTCGCGGGCTTGCCCTGCGCCAGCGCCGAGCCGCCGGCCCAGGCCAGCAGGGCCAGGGCGATCGCGCCCGCCTGTTTCCGATGAAGCGCCGATGTCACGTAGGTTCCTTTGCGTTGGCGGGGCGTGGCGCGGCCGGGGCCGGGCGCAATTTGCGGCCGGCGGCGCGCGCGTAGTGGCCGAACATGTCGCGGAAGCCGACCAGGCTGATGCGCGCGATGTGGCCGATCACGCGGTGGGCGGGCACCCGCGGGTGGTTGCCCCAGCGCGCAGCCCAGATGTCGGCGCGGGCGGTGGTGCACTGGACCAGCGCGCGCTCCTGCGCGAAGTCGAGCGCGGTGAACTGCAGGCCCAGGCGCTTGCCGCGGTTGAAGCGCACCGTCGCCGGAAAGCGGTATTCGGTCTCGCCGCGGTAGAGCGCCACCTCCAGCGGCGCCTCCTGCGCGAGCGCGATTTCCGTCGGCAGCTCGAGGCCCAGCCCACCGCTGGAGAAATCGAAGGTGTTGCAGCGCATCGAATGGCCATCCGCGAAATGCAGCGTGGCCGGCACGTTGAGCGTCACGCGGTGGGCGCCGCGCACCTGGCGCGACTCGTTGGCCGCCGCCACGCAGGCGCCCAGGATCATCAGGTTGTAGGCGGTCCAGGCCAGGTTGAGCCAGACGGTCGCGATGTTGTCGGCGTCGACCCAGGTCAGGCGCCAGAGGCCGGCCGCCACGCCGAGGAAGTTGAGCGCCAGCAGGAACAGGCTGGCCTTGGCGATCTCGGTGTCGAAGTACTGCTCCTGGATCAGGCCGCCCTTGGCCGTCACGTTGAAGCTGCCGAGCTTGGGGTTGATCAGCGCCACCAGCGTCGGGCGGAAGATGTACCAGGCCAGCACCGCCTCGTAGACCTCGTTCCAGAACAGGTAGCGGAAGCGCCCCTGGATGCGGCTGTTGGTCAGGTTGGCGTGGAACAGGTGCGGCAGCGCATAGGCGAAGATCATCGGCGCCGAGGCGTGGATCACGCTGGCGCCGAACAGCAGGTAGGCCAGCGGTGCGGTGAGGTAGATGATGCGCGGCAGCCCGTACAGGAAGTGCAGCATCGCGTTGATGTAGCAAAGGCGCTGGGCCCAGCTCAGGCCGCGCCCGAAGAGCGGGTTGTCGACCCGGAAGATCTGCGTCATGCCGCGGGCCCAGCGGATGCGCTGGCCGACGTGGCCGGACAGGCTCTCGGTCGCCAGGCCGGCCGCCTGCGGCAGCGCCAGGTAGGCCGTGTTGTAGCCCCGGCGGTGGATCTTGAGCGCCGTGTGGGCGTCCTCGGTCACGGTCTCGACCGCGATGCCGCCGACCTCCTCGCAGATCGTGCGCCGCAGCACCGCGCAGGAACCGCAGAAGAAGGTCGCGTTCCAGAGGTCGTTGCCGTCCTGGATCAGGCCGTAGAACAGCTCGCCCTCGTTCGGCACGGTGCCGAAGGTGTCGAGGTTCTTCTCGAACGGATCGGCCGAGAAGAAATAGTGCGGCGTCTGCACCATGCCGAGCTTCGGATCGCGGCCGAACCAGCCCATGGCGATCTGCAGGAAGGAGCGCGTCGGCGTGTGGTCGCAGTCGAAGATGGCGATGAATTCGCCGCTGGTGTTCTTGAGCGCCGCGTTGATGTTGCCGGCCTTGGCATGGCGGTTGTTGTCGCGCGTGACGTGATGCACGCCGACGCCCTCGCAGAACACCCGGAACTCCTCGCGCCGGCCGTCGTCGAGCACGTAGATGTTGATCTTGTCCGGTGGCCAGTCGATCGACTGGGCCGCCAGCACGGTCGGCCGGACCACCGACAGCGGCTCGTTGTAGGTCGGGATGAAGACGTCGACCGTCGGCCAGTCGCGCGGGTCGTCCGGCAGCGGATGCGGCTTGCGCTCCAGCGGCCAGGCGGTCTGGATGTAGCCCAGCAACAGCACCACGAAGGCATAGATCTCGGCCATCAGGAGCCCGCTGCCCAGCACCAGGTCGAGCAGGTTGTCCATGTACATGGTCTCGGTGATGCGCCAGTACATGTAGCGCGACGAGACGATGACCGACAGGAAGATCATCACGAGCGTCGGGATCCGGCCCGGGAAGCGGTTCAGCACCAGCGCGGCGATGAAGATCGCGACCGACAGCGTGAGCTGCTGGTGCAAGGTCAGCGGCGTGATGACGATCATCGGCAGCACGACCAGCGTGATGGCCCAGGCGACGATGCGGGGCAGCCGATGGCTCGGGGGAGGCGGCGCGGCGGGGGTGGTCATGGTCGGCGGATCTCTGCGGGGTGCGCCGGCGGCGCGAGACGTCGGAGGACCTGGCGCGCGCACTGGACGAAGTCGTCCGCGGCCTGGCTGAAGGGTGCGTAGCGGCCCACGTCGGTGGCGCTGGCCAGCGCCTCGCACACGGCCTGGTCCTGGTGGACCACGCCGAGCAGCCGGTCGCCGAGTTCGTGGCGAAGCGCCTGCAGCACGTCGCGATTGAGGCGCTTGCCGGCGTCGACCTGGTTGACGAGGCAGACGCTGGCGATGAAGTCGGGGCGGCCACGGCAGTATTTGTCGACCATGCGGTCGACCAGCGGCAGCGTGGCGAAGGAACCGGCGTCGGGCAGCACGGTCACCACGCCGAGCTGGGCGACGCGCAGCGCCTGCTGCAGGTAGACCGACGGCCCCGGCGGCGTATCGAGCAGCACCACGGTTTCGGGCGGAAGCTGGAAGCGCGCCAGCGTCTCCGCGAGCCAGCCCGGATGGTCGGCCAGCTGGCGTTCGAGGTCGATCTGGTGCTCGTCGTCGATCGCGCCGAACGGCAGCAGCACCACGCCGCCACGGCCCGGCTGCATCGCCTGGGCCCAGTTCGCGCGCCCGGCCAGCACGCCGGCCAGGCCGCACTCGCAGGCCGTGCGATCGAGGGCCAGGTGGAAGCGCAGTGCGTTCTGGGGATCGAGGTCGATGGCGAGGACGGCTTGGCCCGCGTCCGCCAGTGAGGTGCCGAGGTTGGCCGCCACCGTCGTCTTGCCGACGCCGCCCTTGGCACCGATGACCGCGACCACGGGCATCGTCAGGAGGGCTTGCGCCATCGGGACATGAGCCCGTGGCCGCCTTCGGGGGCAGGTTGGGGCTGGCCGGCCAGCCGAGCGAAGAGGAGGTCGAGCTCGCGGGGCGTGCCGGCCGGCGGCGCTGCCACTGCGCTGGGCGCCGGGGCCAATGGCGTCGGCACCGGTGCGGGTGCTGATGTCGCAGGCTCCGGGACGACGGTAGGAGATACGGGCGTCGCGATGGCCGCTGCCGGCGCCGCGGGCGACCCCGGGATCAACGTCCACGCGCCCTGGGGCTGGCCGACCTCGGGTGCCGGCTCGAATTCCTTGTAGCCCTTGGCGTCGCCGCCGAACTTGCGGAACAGCCCGGCCACGTCCTCGGCTTCACGATCGTCGTTGCTCATCGCTGGAACCTGCCCAGCCGCAGCATGACCTGCGGCGATCCGTCCGTTGGCGCGGCTTCGGCCTGCACCCGCAGCGCCGGGGGTGTGCCCTGCGCCGCGAACCAGGTCTGGTAGGCGCCCTCGAAGAAGCCGCTCGCCCAGTCTTCGGTGTCGGGCCCGAAGGCCATCGCCAGCGGGCTGCAGGCGTGCACGATGTGCAGGTGGTCGGCCTGTTCTTGCAGTGTGGCGAAGCCCCAGTCGATCGCCTCCCAGCGGGCGTTGAAACCGTCGCGCAGCTGCTCGACGGTGTCGCAGCGCTCGACCGGGAGCGCCAGCGCGATGCGCTCGCCGATCCGGCGGAACAGCTGGCGGATGTCTTCAGGCGGCAGGCCGGCGCTCAGTTCGGCGGCGAACGCCCGGTTGAATTCCATCCATTGGGCGGAGCATGTACGGCGTTCGTAGTAGCTGAGAAGGGCGTCTTTATCTGTCATGGGCAGCGGCTTCGATTGTCACGGCGCTGCAGCGGATTGACAACAAAGCGGTGCCCGGCTGTCGTGTGGATGCGATTCAGGGGTCAGTGGCCGACGACGCGGTTGCGTCCACCGCATTTGGCTTGGTACAGGCGGGCGTCGGCGGCCGCGATGAGCAGGTCCGGCGAAGCGTCGGGCGGCGCGACCATGGTGGCGCTGCCGATGCTGACAGTGACCGAGGTGGGCTCCGGCGCCTTGTGGGGCAGGGTCGTGCGCTCGACCTCCCGCCGCAGCGTCTCGGCGATGGCGCCGGCCTGCGCGGCCGTGACGCCCGGCAGCACCATGGCGAATTCCTCGCCACCGAAGCGAGCGGGCAGGCAGGCCGGGTCCGGCTGGGCCTTGCGGATCGCCTCGGCCACGCACTTCAGGGCGTCGTCGCCCGCCAGGTGGCCGAAGCGGTCGTTGTAGTTCTTGAAATAGTCGACGTCGATCATTAACAGCGACAGCGGCGAACCCTGGCTTTGCGAAGTGGCCCACGCGCGTGCCAGGTGGTCGTTGAACGAGCGCCGGTTCGGCAGTCCCGTGAGACCGTCGGAGTTGGTCAGCCGCTGCAGTTCAAGGTTGCTGAGCAGCAGCTTCTGCTGGCTCAGGCGCAGGGCCCGGTAGGCGTTGTCGCGCTCGACCAGGGCCATGTAGGCGCGCGAGTGGTAGCGGATCCGGGCGATCAACTCGATCGGCTCCGGCAGCTTGACCACGTAGTCGTTGGCGCCGATGGCGAAGGCCGATCGCTTCATCTCCGGCTCGTCGTTGGAGGACAGCACGATGATCGGGATGTCGCGGGTCTCGGGCATCGAGCGGTAGGCCAGCACCAGATCGAGGCCGTTGGCCTCGGGCATGACCAGGTCCTGGAGGATCACGGTGGGGCGCACCTCGCGCGCCCGGGCCACGGCCTCGGTGGCCTGAGTGCAGACCTGGACCTCGATCGCGGGGTCGACCGCGAGCATCTTGCGCACCATCATCGCGATCACCGGCTGGTCGTCGACCAGAAGCACGGTGACCGTATCCTGCGCGCCATCGTCCGGATCTTCGGCGCGCGTATTCCCGGGCATACTCATCGGACGATGAACGCCAGGGCGAGCCGGGCGCCGGTGGGCTTGATGGTGATCGTCGGATGTGCCATGGAGACCTGGAACAGTTTCAGCAAGACGCGGGGTCGCCCGCAAGGCGGCCCGCGTCCATTATCAGGGCTCGCCCCGAAGTCCCGACAAAGGCCCCGTGGATGGCAGCAGACGAGATGACACAACCCGACGCGCAGGAAGCGCTGGCGCGCCTCGAAGCCTCGCAGCAGCGCCAGCTCGAGCTGGTCCGGCGCGTGGTGGCGCTCACGGCCGAGCGCGACAAGCTCGCGGCCCGCGTGCGCGAGCAGGACCAGGAGCTCGACGCCTCGCACAAGGTGCTGGTGGCCGCCAAGCGCCACCTGATGGTGGCCGAGGCGGCCCGGGTGGCGCAGTGGGAGTGGGACCTGGCGGGCGGCCGGGTGCTGCTCGGACGCCGCTGGGACCGGATGATCGGCGAAGAGGTCGAGGACCGCCGCTGGGAGTTGAGCGCCCTGGAGGCCCGGGTCCACCCGGACGACCTGCCGCTGGTCCGCCAGGCCCTCAAGGATGCGCTGAGCGGCAAGGCCGACCGCTACATCGCCGAGCACCGGGTCTCGACCGCCAACGGCTGGATCTGGATCGAGAGCGTCGGCATGGTCACCGAGCGCGATGCCGCGGGCGCGCCCTTGCGCCTGACCGGCTTCAACACCGACATCACGGCGCGGCGCACGATGCATGCCGAGATCGAGCAGGCCCGGGCCCAGGCCGAGGCCAGCAACCGGGCCAAGAGCGAGTTTCTCGCCAACATGAGCCACGAGGTTCGCACGCCGCTCAATGCCGTGATGGGGCTGACCCGGCTGCTGCACCAGTCGCCGCTGAACGATGAACAGCGCCAGCACCTGGAACTGATCGACAACTCCGCCACCTCGCTGCTGGCACTGCTCAACGACGTGCTCGACCTGTCGAAGATCGAGGCCGGCAAGCTGGTGTTCGAGCAGGTGCGCTTCGACGTCGGCCGCTGGGTGCGCGAGGCGGTGGCGCTGCACCGCCCGGCGGCGGCCAAGAAAGGCCTGAAGGTCGAGCTCGAGATCGCCGAGGACGTGCCGTGGAAGGTGGCGGGGGACCCGGGGCGGCTGCGCCAGGTGATCTCCAACCTGGTGTCGAACGCGGTGAAGTTCACCGACTTCGGCCGCATCTCGGTGACCGCGCGGCTGGCGCCCAACCAGAGCGAACTGCGGCGCGACCAGCTGCGCCTGCTGTTCACGGTGCGCGACACCGGCATCGGGGTCGCGCAAGACAAGCAGGCGCACATCTTCGAAGCCTTCACGCAGGCCGATGCATCGATCACGCGGCGCTACGGCGGCACCGGGCTCGGGCTGGCCATCTGCGCGCGGCTGGTGTCGATGATGGGCGGGTCGCTGAACCTGCTGAGCCGGCCGGGCGAGGGCAGCACCTTCCGCTTCACGGCGGTGTTCGAGCAGGCGGCCGACGAGATGAGCGTGCTGACCGAACCGGCCCCGCTCGAGGCCATGAGCCTGCAGGGCCTGCACGTGCTGGTGGCCGAAGACCATGCGGTCAACGAACTGCTGATGCGCAAGCTGCTGACGCAGATGGGCTGCACCTTCCACGTGGCGCGCAACGGCGAGGAGGCGGTGCGCTGCTGGCGGGAGCGCCGCTTCGACCTGGTGCTGATGGATGTCCAGATGCCGGTGCTGAGCGGCCTCGACGCCGTGGCGCAGATCCGCGCCGTGGAAGCCGCCGAGCCGCGGCGCGGGCACACGCCTGTCGTGGCGCTGACCGCGCATGCGATGGCCGGGGACCGCGAACGCTGCCTGGCCGCCGGCATGGATTCCTATGTATCGAAACCGGTGTCGCCGGCGCTGCTGGCCCAGGCGATCCAGGAGGCTCGCGCGGCGCGCCGCGAACCGGGGGACGAGTGGGAGCCCGGGCAGCTGGGCATCGAGGACCTCTTCAAGCCCGAGGCCGAGTTGGCGCCGGCGGTCGACATGCGGCAACTGGTGCGCACGCTGGGCGGCGATCTGGTGGTGGTGCGCGAGATCGCGGTCGCGATGCGCAGCGACATGGCGGTGCGGCGCGAGGCGATCGCCGCGGCGCTCAGGGACGGCAACGCCACCGCCGGCCAGGAGCAGGTGCACGCGCTCAAGGGGGCGCTGGCCAGCATCGGCGCGCACCAGGCGGCACGGCAGGCCAAGAACGTCGAGAACGCGTGGCGCCAGGGCGACTGGGACACCGTGCGCGCCGCGGCCGAACTGCTGGAGCGCGAGGTGGAGCGGGTCGACGCGGCGCTCGAGGAAGTGGTCGACGGTTGAGCATTTGAGCGCGACGGCTATTTGTTGAAGGCCGAGGCCGGCAGCCGGAGGTCGGTGAGCTTCCAGTCTGCGAAGCCGCTGCGTTCCAAGACCAGGCCGAGGCGCTCGCTGTTGGGCTCGTCGTCGGGGCGGGCGGGATCGACGGCGTAGGCCGTGACCCGGCTGGCGCCCTGGCGCTCGATGATCCAGCGGGCCTTCTTCGGCTCCGGCGCTGCGGTGTCCGCCGGGGCGCTGCCGGGGGGCGGCGGCGCCGGCTCGGACGCGCTGCGGCCGAGCCGGCCGTTCTGCATGGCGGCCATCACCGTTTCCGGCCGCACCAGCGTGTCCACCAGCGGATTGACCAGGCTCGCGCCGATGACGTTGCCGAGCGCGCTCAGCGGATTGCCGCCGTCCTTCGGTGCCCCGAGTTTCTGCGCCAGCAGGGCCGTCAGCTGTGCCTTGAGGCTTTCACGCAGCAGGGGATAGTCGATGTGGGCATTGAGGGCTTCGGCGTCGCCGCGCTGTGCAGCCGCCTGGAGCTGGCGCACGGCCAGAAAGGGCGACAGGTACCAGTAGCCGGCGCCAGCCAGCAGGAGCAGCATGACCAGGGCGGCCGCAGCCAGGCGTTGTGGTTTCTTCATCCCCCGATTCTGCCAATCGGGACGCGCTCGCCGCGCTTCAGTACTTGAGGGTCACGCCGGCCTTCACGCCCTTTTTCTCATTGCCGTCGGAGAAGACGCCAGCGGAATAGGACAGGTCGCCTGCCGTGCTGCCGCCGAGCGAATAGGTCGGCCGGGAGCCGGTGGTGTCGACGCCGATGTACTTGCTGCTGCCGTCAGGGCGTTGGGCGCCGACCGTGGCGCCCTTCGATTCCATCGACGTCTCGGTCGGGGACACGTTGGGCTCGACGTAGACAGTCCCGTTGTCGTCGCTCTTCAAGGGCAGTTTCGGGGTCTGGGCGAGGGCGGCGGCACAGCACGCGGCCAAGCCCAGCACTGCAACGATGGATGTGCGCATGCGCTGGATCCTGAGGCCGAAGAGCCGGCGGCAGCGTAGGCCCGAGTCGCCGGATCGGCTGCGCGTTGTCCGACAGGCATTTCGGAGCTTCCAGGTTCAGCCGCGCATGGCATCGCGGATGGCGGCGACCGGACCGATTCCGAGCGAGCCGAGCAATGTCAGGACCCAGAAGGTGACCGCGGCCGGTCCGACGACGACGACCGCTGCGGCGGGCAAATGCTGATCTGCCCAGCCGACCGCGAGGACGACAATCGCGAAGACGATCGTCACGAAGACGCGACAGCTCGATACGCCTGGACGCCAGCGTCCGGTTCCGGCGGAAAGTCGAGCCATGCCCGGACGCATGAGGCGGGCAGCTCGCAAGCGCGGGGCTGCCAATGGCTGTGGCGAGAGGTCGATGAACGGAGAAGGCATGACGGAATTGTGCGGTGCGGAACCTGACTGTTGGCCTCCCAACGGCCAGCGGCGGACCAGAATCCGCAGCCTCATCTGAAAAGGCACGCATGTCCTTGACCCGGCTGCTCACCGACTATGGCTACTTGGCCGTCTTTGCGGGCTGTCTTCTCGAGGGCGAGACGATCCTGCTGCTGGCCGGATTCGCTGCCCACCAGGGACATTTGTCGTTGCCGCTGGTCCTCGCGATCGCCTTCATCGGCGGGGCCCTGGGCGACCAGATCTTCTATTGGGCCGGGCGCGCATGGGGCACGGCACTGCTGGGCCGGATACCCGGTTTCCATGAGCGGGCGCGGCGGGTCATCGCATTGCTGAAGCGCCACGATGCACTGCTGATCGTCGGCATCCGCTTCATGTACGGCCTGCGCATCGTCGGGCCGATCGCCATGGGCGCCGTCGGCCTGTCATCTCGGCGCTTCAGCGTTTTCAACCTGGTTGGCGCAGCCATCTGGGCGCCGCTGGTGGGCGGCCTGGGCTACCTGTTCGGCCATGCCGTCGAGGCGCTGCTGGGCGACATCGCGCGCTTCGAGGAAGTGGCGCTGGCGCTGATCGTCGCTGTCGCGGCCCTGTTCGGGCTCATCCACGCCTGGCTGCGGGCGAGATCGAAATCGAAGAATCCGGATCGATGAGGCGCAGCGGGTCAGTGCGTGTCGTGCTCTGTCCTGCGCCATTCCCAAGGCGGCACCGGGCTGGCGTCGCGCCAGAGCCCGATCTTCTTCGCCCGCGCTTCGGCTTCGGCGAATTCATGCTGGCCGCGGGCCTGGGGCGTCTGCTCGTGCGCATAGGCGCGGTACCACCAGGCCATTCCGAGCGTGAGCATCGCCAGCCCGGCGTCCAGTGTCTTCGGACCCTGCGGCGCCGATGCCGGCGCGACCCGCACGCTGCAAACCGCGCGGCCGTAGCGGTCGGTCTTCTGGCAGTCGAGTTCGACCTCCTTCGCGAAGACCAGTCGCGACAGCGCTTGCTTGGCGCGGGCGCCGAAAGCCTGGCGCTTCTCGGGCGCGTCGATGGCATCGAGGCGAACCTTCAGCCGTTCGTAGCCGCCTGTCCCCGGACAGCGCGCCGTCAGCGTGTCGCCATCGGTGACGCCGACCACCAGGCAGGTGCGCGGGGCGGCATGGAGGGCAAAGGGCAGGGTGAGGAAGAGGGTGAAGAGAAGGCGGCGCATCGAGAGGTCGGGTTGCCGAACGAGGCACCCCAATGGAAAATGCCCCGCTACCTTTTGAGTAGCGGGGCATCCAGTGGCCTTGCGGCACATTCTGGCTCCTCGACCTGGGCTCGAACCAGGGACCTACGGATTAACAGTCCGGCGCTCTACCAACTGAGCTATCGAGGAACAAGCCTCAAATTATATATCGAGTGAAGGGGCCGATTCCCCAGGCACACACGTGACGCGCTACAAAATCGAAGTCGCCGAAGCAAAAAAAAACGCGCCGGCATGGGCGCGTTCTGCAGAGACACTCGAAGCTCGTTGTAGAGGCCGAATGCAGAGCCGAAGCTCTTCTTGTTGTCGCCGCCGCAAAACGGGTTCACTGCGGCTTGATTCTGGCTCCTCGACCTGGGCTCGAACCAGGGACCTACGGATTAACAGTCCGGCGCTCTACCGACTGAGCTATCGAGGAACAAGCCTTAGATTATAGCGTGGTTTTTGGCCCTCTCAGGCGGCGCTGTTGCAGATCGCCATCAGCCGCCGTGCCGCCTCCTCGGGCTGCGGGTCGGCCACCAGCGCGCGCACCACGGCCACCGAGCCGACGCCCGTGGCCAGCACTTCGGGCATGCGCTCTTCATCGACGCCGCCGATGCCGACCTGCGGGTAGCCACGCATGAGCCGCGCATACGCAGCCAGGCGCGCCACGCCCTGGGGCGCGGTCGCCATCCGCTTGAGCGTGGTCGGGTAGACYGCGCCCATCGCGATGTAGCTCGGGCTTGCGAGGTCGGCGCGAAGCATTTCCGCGTAGCCGTGGGTGCTGACGCCGAGGCGAATGCCGGCGTCGCGGATCGTCCGCAATTCTGCGGGAGCCAGCGCGTCGAGGTCTTCCTGGCCCAGATGCAGGCCGTAGGCCCGCGCAGCGATGGCGTGCTTCCAGTGGTCGTTGATGAAGAGCAGGGCGCCCGTGCCGCGCACCGCCTCGACAGCCGCCCGCACCTCGCGCTCGATGGCGCCGGCATCGTCCGACTTGAAGCGCAGCTGCACCGTCGGCACGCCGGCGCGCGCCATGCGCCCGACCCATGGGGCATCGGGCAGCACCGCATACAGGCCCAGCTTCTCGGGGCAGGGCGGAAACGCGTCGTCGCGGCGCGTCGGCGGAAAGGAGCGCAGGCCGAAATCGGCCGGGGTGTCGGGCCAGGCCTCGGCGTCGAAGCGGCCGGTGCGCTCGCTCTGTGCCCGCCATGCGCGCGCCAGGCATTCGGCGTCGATGTCGATGAAGCCCAGGGTGCCGCAGGCCTGCTTCGCGCCGCGGTAGACCGGGTCGTCGGAGGTGAACGAATCCGTGGCGTGGCTCGTCGTGCCAAAGCGCGCGGCGTGGGCCGCCACGATGGCCCGTGCGATGGTGGAGGGGTCGGTCATGGCGGTCATTGGGATGCTGCGTGATGCCAGAAAGGCGTACCCAGCACCGGCGTGCTCGGCTGGGCCGAATCCTGCGCCGCCATCGCGCCCGCATGGTGCGCGCTGCGCCCGGCCTGCACTGCGTCGGCGAAGGCGCCGGCCATCGCGACCGGGTCCTGCGCCAGCGCCACCGCGGTGTTCAGCAGGACGCCGTCATAGCCCCATTCCATCACCTGGCAGGCATGCGAGGGCAAGCCCAGCCCGGCGTCGACCAGCAGCGGCACCGACAGCCGCTCGCGCAGCACCTGCAAGGCGTAGGGGTTGACCGGCCCGCGCCCGGTGCCGATCGGCGCCGCCCAGGGCATCACGGCCTGGCAGCCGACATCGACCAGCCGCTGGCACAGCACGAGGTCCTCGGTGCAGTAGGGCAGCACCTGGAAGCCTTCGCGGATCAGCTGCGCGGCGGCGTCGACAAGGTTCAGCGTGTCGGGCTGCAGCGTGTAGTCGTCGCCGATCAGCTCGAGCTTGATCCATGGCGTATCGAACAGCTCGCGCGCCATCTGCGCGGTGGCGATCGCCTCCTGCACGCTGTGACAGCCGGCCGTGTTGGGCAGTACCGGCACGCCGAGGCGGCGCAGCAGGTCCCAGAAGCCGTTGTCGCTGCCGGCGCCGTTCGAGGTCGCGGTTTGGCGTCGCAGCGAGGCAGTGAGCATGGCGGGCCGGGCGCGCCGGACGGCCGCCTCGAGCACGTCGGGCGAGGGGTAGCGCGCGGTGCCGAGCAGCAGCCGGCTGTCGAAGCTCTGGCCGTAGAGCACGAGCGGATCGTTGGGGGGAATCGGTGTCATGGTGTGTCCTCAGCCGCCCGTCACGGGGCGGATCACTTCGATGCGGTCGTCGGCCTGCAGCAGATGCGCGCCGTAGTTCGAGCGTGGCACGAACTGGCGGTTGACGGCGACGGCGAACGGCGGCTTGGCTTCGATGAGCGCAAGCGCGTCCGACAGCGTCGCGCCGGCCGGCAGCTGGTGGGGTTGGTCGTTGATCAGCAGGTTCATGGATGGGTTGCGAGGCCGAAGCGGCCGGCCAGCGCCGACTGGCCGGTGGCCAGCAGTTCGAGCGCGATGTCGAGGATCGCCGGCGCGATCATGAAGCCGTGGCGATAGAGGCCGTTGATCTGCATCACGTGCGGGCGCAGCTCGCGCACGGCCGGCAGATTGTCGGGCAGGGTCGGGCGGCACTGGGTCGCGATCTCGACGATGCGCGCTTCCGCGAAGCCGCTGTGCACCGCGTAGGCCGCGCTCAGCAGTTCGAGCGTGGAACGCACGCTGGCCGGCGACATGTCGTCCGACTCGATTTCGGTGGCACCGATGACGAACAGGTGATCGGGCTTGGGTGCGATGTAGATCGGGTAGCGCGGGTGCACCAGCCGCGTCGGCCGCCGCAGCGTGACCTCGGGCGCATGGACCCGGATCACTTCGCCGCGCACGCCGCGCAGCGCGCCCCACTGCGGCTTGGCGCCGAGGCCGCGGCAGTCGATCACGCGTTCGGGCTGGCCGGTGGCGCCGGGACTGAAGTCGTCGGGCGCGCGCGGCGCCTGCCAATGCAGCCGGACCTTCGGCTGCGCCTGCAGCGTGGCCAGCAGCGCGTCGAGCAAGGCGCGGTTGTCGAGCTGGCCTTCGTCGGGCAGCAGCAGCGCCTGCGCGAAGCGCCGCCCCAGCGCGGGTTCGATGGCCTCGATGCCGGCGGCGTCGAGCGTGCGCATCGCGGGCAGCTCCGGCACCCGTTCGCCGGTGCGCTCCAGCACGCGGCGCAGCCGCGCGGCCTCGGCGGCGTCCTGGCGGTGCCACAGCACCAGCGTGCCTTCGCGCTGGAAGAACACCGGGGCCGCGAGCGCTGCGATCAGCGTCGGCCAGCGGTCGAGCGCGTGATGCCCCATGCGCACGACCGAGGACGGCGCCACGGCCGATTCGGCCAGCGGCGCGAGCATCGCAGCAGCCACCCGTGCGGCGGCGCCCTCGGCCTGCGGACCACCGGCTTCATACAGGTCGATCTCGCAGCCGGCCCGGGCCAGTGCCAGTGCCAGCAGCCGGCCCATGAGCCCGGCGCCGAGCACGGCCGCGGAGCGGAAAGGGAATTCTTGCGACGGGCTCATTGCGGGCTCAGCGTGGGCCACGGCGTGCGTGGTCGATAATTTTCAACATGACCTCTGCATTTTCCCGCTACGCACGCGTGCTTTCGATCGCCGGCTCCGACAGCGGCGGCGGCGCCGGCATCCAGGCCGACCTGAAGACCTTTTCGGCCCTCGGCTGCTACGGGATGACCGCGATCACCGCGCTGACGGCGCAGAACACGCTTGGCGTGTCGGGCATCCACGGCGTGCCGCCGGCCTTCCTGAAGGCGCAGATCCAGGCGGTGGTCGAGGACATCGGGGTCGACGCGGTCAAGCTCGGCATGCTGCATGCGCCCGAGATCGTCGAGGTGGTGGCCTGGGCCATCGACCACTACAAGCTGCCCAACGTGGTGCTCGATCCGGTCATGGTCGCCACCAGCGGCGACCGGCTGATCGCCGCCGAGACGGTGGCCGAGCTGGTGCGCGAACTGTTCCCGCGCGCGATCGTCGTCACGCCCAACCTCGACGAGGCGGCGCTGCTGATCGGCCATGCGATCGACGGGGTCGATGCGCTCGACGACGCGGCCACCGAACTGCTCGCCCTGGGTGCCAGGGCGGTGCTGCTCAAGGGCGGCCACCTGCCGGGCGACGACGTGGTCGACCTGCTGGCCGAGGCCGACGGCGAGCGGCTGCGGCTCTCTTCCAGCCGCATCGCGAGCCGCAATCTGCATGGCACGGGCTGCACGCTGTCGTCGGCGATCGCTGCCCACCTGGCGCTCGGCCATGCGCTGCCCGTGGCGGTGGAACGCGCCCGCGGCTATGTGGTCGCCGCCATGGCGGCGGGCGCGGACATGCAGGTCGGCGCCGGTCACGGTCCCCTCAACCACGGCTTTGCACCAGTGCCGAGCGTTCGCCTGCCTGTGCCGGGCGCGTGACCAGGGCCAACACGAAGGTCAGGGCCAGGGTCGGCAGCGCCGAGCCCCACTGCGGCGCCCAGGCGGCGCAGGCGTGGTAGACCGCGATGCCACCGATCCAGAGGCCGGCCGCCGCCGGGTCGACGCGGCGGCTGCCGAGCGGCACCGGCGCGTTGCCGGTGCCGAGCCGGCCGAGGATCACGCCGTAGAGCGGGACGAACACCGAACTCAGCAGCAGCAGGAAGGGTTCGAGCGTGTGCATCGGCAGCACCAGCGCGAAGCCGATGCAGACCGCGGCCAGCAGCAGGCCCCAGCGCCGCACGCTCCAGCGCGGCCGCAGGCTGTGGGCCGACACCGAGCCCGAGTAGACATCGCCGTAGGCGTTGTCGAGCTCGTCGATCAGGATCAGGCCGAGTGCGACCAGGCCGCCCTGGGCCAGCAGCAGGGCGGCGACCAGGTCGGTGCCGGGCTCGGCCACGCTCACGACCATCACGCCGAGCGCGTAGCACCAGATGTTGGCCAGCACATAGCCGATCCAGGTGCCGCTGAAGGCGCCGCCCAGGCCGCCCGCGCTGCGCTTGCCGTGGCGTGCGTAGTCGGCCACCAGCGGCAGCCACGAGACCGGCATGGCGATCACCAGGTCGAGCGCGCCGAACATGCCCATCGAGCCGTCGCCGGGGCGGGTCCAGAAGGCGTCCAGTCCTTTGGCGTGGAGCCGGGCCGCGAACTGCCAGCTCAGCCAGGCCAGCGAGAGCACCACCAGCGGCAGGCCGAAGCGGCTCACGAAGCGGCGCACCAGCTTGACCATCGAGCCGGCCAGCAAGGCCAGCAGCACGGCGCCCCACAGCAGCGTCGTCAGGACGGTGCCCAGCGGGCCGCCGAGCGACCAGCCGAAAGCCTGCGCGCCGATGGCCTGGGCGCCTTCGCGCATGATCACGAGTTCGAAGGTGGTCCAGCCGATGAGCTGCACGATGTTGAGCAGCACCGGGAGCCGCGCGAAGGCGCTGCCGTAGGTGGCGTTCATGAGGCCGGCGCTGGCCAGGCCGCTTTCGCAACCGACGCGGGCCGTCCAGGCCAGCAGGCCGGCGCCGATGCAGGAGCCCAGCACGATCGCCAGCATCGCGTCGCGGGTGCCGACCGCGGGCACCAGATAGGCGCCGATCTGCATCACCAGCAGGCCGACGCCCAGGCTGAACCAGAGCGCCATGTGGTCGCGCCACTGGAAGACGCGGTGCGATTCGCCAAGCGGCGTCAGCGCCTCGTTGGCCGCGGCCGAGGCCTGTTCATGGGTTGTGTTTGCCATCCATTTGCTCCATGCAAGTGTGTGGCAGGTGGGCGAGGCCGGCGACCCGACCGCCGCGCGAGAAAACGTGGCGGCCGCCGGACCAGCTTCCCTGCGCGAGGATTACCTCAGTCAGGTTCAAAGGGACTCTCTCAGCCGGCCTGCAACTGCGTGTTGCGGGCCGGCACCCCTAGCGTTGCTTCCGTCAGGCGAAGCAGGTCGATTGTAGAGCCGGCCGGGGCCGGCGGGCCCGCTCAGGCGGCGGGAGTGCCCGTGGGCTTTGCCGAGCGCGCATCGTCGCGGGCGATCAGCGGCAGGACGATGCGGCGCACGCCGATGGACAGCACCCAGAACAGCCCCGTGATCACGATCGCCAGCGCGAGCCCTGCGGCGATGTCGAACGGGAAATGGGCGCCGACGTAGATGCGGGCCCAGCCGGTGACCAGTGCGATCGCGAACACCGCGAGGCCAAGCGTTCGCAAGGCCGGGCGCAGACAGAGCACCAGTGCCAGCGTGAACATCACGCTCGCATGCGCGCTCGGCAGCGAACCCCTGGCGCCGTGGGCGATGTAGTTGGGGCTCAGGCCGGCGACGAAGGGCCTCGGGAGATTGAGAGCCTGGGCCAGCGCATGCGCGGCCAGCGCGGCGGCGCCGGCGGCGGCCAGGGTCGCCATCAGGTAGCCGCGTTGTGCGGGCTGCCGCCAGGCGGCCACGGCCAGCAGTGCGAGGCAGAGCCAGGAGGTTCCGTCGGCCAGCAGCGTCGCCAGCCAGAGGAACTGCGCGTCGGGCGCATGGCCCGCGCCGAGCCATTGGAAAAGAGAGATGTTGACGTCCTGCATGTCAGGCGATCCTAAGGCCAGCGGGTGTCCCCACCATGAACGGGGTGTTCACCTCAAGTTCAGGCATCGATCGGTTCTTTCTCAGTGGGCGACGCCGAGCAGCTGGTGCAGCCGCGTGCTGGTGGTGGTGTACTGCAGCGGGATCGACTTGTCGGGAAAAACGATCGCCGCCGCGCCCCAGGCCGCCAGCGTGGCCTCGTGGAAGCCGCAGACGATCAGCTTCTTCTTGCCGGGGTAGGTGTTGATGTCGCCGACGGCGAAGACCCCGCGCTCCTGGGTCTGGTACTTCTCGGTGTCGACCGGCAGCTGCTTGCGCTCGAGCGCCAGTCCCCAGTCGGCGATCGGCCCGAGCCGCGGCGAGATGCCCAGGCAGCCGATCAGGGTGTCGAAGAGCAGCACGACGGTCTGCGCGTCGGGCGTGGCGACCTGCAGATGGGCCGGATCGAAACCGACCGGCTGCCCGACCTGGAGGCGAAGGGCGCCGGCGGCGATGCGCTCGCGCACGGCCGCGACCGTGGCCTCCTCGGCCTGGAAGACGTCGCGGCGATGCAGCAGCGTGACCGCCTTGGCCAGCGGCAGCAGTGCCAGCGCGGTCTCCAGGGCGGCATCGTCGCCGCCGTGGACGATCACCGACTGGCCCGCAAAGCGCTCGAGGGCGTCGGGATGGTAGAAAAGCCGCGTGCCTTCAAGGCGGGCGATGCCTTCCACCGCGATGCGCCGCGGGACGAAGGCGCCGACGCCGGCGGCAATGAAGACCGTCTTGCAAAGGAAGGCGTTGCCGCGAGAGGTCCCGAGCAGCAGGCGGCCGTCCTCCTGGCGGGCCAGCGTCGCGACCTGCTCGTCGAAATGGATGCGCGGCTTGAACGGCGCGATCTGCCGCAGCAGGGATTCGGCCAGGCCGCTGCCGGTCGTGACCGGCGTGCCGGGGATGTCGTAGATCGGCTTGTCGCCGTACAGCGCCACACACTGGCCGCCCGCGCGCGGCAGGGCGTCGACGATGTGGCAGGAGATCTCGAGCAGGCCGAGCTGGAAGGCCTGGAACAGCCCGACCGGCCCCGCGCCGATGATCAGCGCATCGGTTTCGATGGGCGCAGCCGGCGTACTCAGCGCACCAACTCCCCGATCTTGTCGGTCTTGTCTTTCCACTCGTCGGCATCGGGCAGCGCGGGCTTGCGCTTGGTGATGCTCTTCCAGCCGTCGGCCAGCGCCAGTTCGGCGTTGAGCTTGATGAAGGCCAGCTGGTTGGCCGGCAGGTCTTCTTCGGCGTAGATCGCGTTCACCGGGCACTCGGGGATGCAGACCGCGCAGTCGATGCACTCGTCGGGATCGATGACCAGCATGTTCGGCCCTTCACGGAAGCAGTCGACCGGACAGACGTCGACGCAATCGGTGTATTTGCAGCGGATGCAGGATTCGGAGACGACGTGGGTCATTTTCTTGGCAAGCGGAAGGGAATGATCGGGAAAACCCCGAATTTTAGGCCTTTGTGGCGGCAGGGCGCACCAGCACCGCAGCGGAGGTGCGGTGCGAGGCGGTATCGACCAGGATCAGCGAGCCCAAGGTGCGCGACTGGGTGAAGGGCAGCACGGCCAGCGGCTGCTGCAGCGACAGCACCACGTCGCCGATGGCGTTGGCTTCGAGCTTGTCGGTCGGCTCGGCGTCCAGCGTCGTGATGTTCACGCGGTCGATGATGCGCGCCACCTTGGCCTTGACCCAGCGGTGGCCCTGCAGCGCCCAGTAGACCCGGCCGGCCACCAGCGGCTCGTCGTCGAGCCAGGCCACCGTGGCGGTGATCTCGCGCACCGGCTCGAAGGCGTCGGGGGCCAGCAGCCAGTCGCCGCGCGAGACGTCGAGTTCGCGGTCGAGCACGATGCCGGCGCTGTGGCCGGCATGCACGGCCTTGGGCTCGCGCGTGTGGCTCAGCACCTGGGCCACGGTGGCGTGCTGGTTGCTCGGCAGCACGGCGATGCGCTGGCCGGGCTCGATGTGGCCACTGGCGACCCGGCCCCAGAACACGCGGCGGCCGCGCGAGGTGTCGGCCGAGGCCGAGAACTTCTCGACCCATTGCACCGGGAAGGCGAAGGGCACGGCCTCGTCCTGCGCGGTGACCGGCAGCTGCTCGAGCAGTTCGAGCAGGCTCGGGCCCTTGTAGCCGGCCCAGTCGGGGTGGCGCGACGCCACGTTCCAGCCCTTGAGCGCGGAGATCGGCACGGTGGCGGCGACCTGCACGCCGGCGGCTTCGGCGAAATTCGCGAGCGCCTCCGAGATGCGTTCGAAAGCCAGCTCGGCATCGTCGATCGCATCGAGCTTGTTGACCGCGAAGACGATCGACTGCACGCGCAGCAGATGGCACAGCAGGGTATGGCGGCGGGTCTGCGGCAGCAGTTCGCGCTTGACGACTTCGCCGTCGCCCACTTCGCCGGCCCAGGCCAGCTTGGTGGCGTCGACCAGCACCACGGCGGCGTCGGCGCTCGATGCGGCCGTGACCATGTTGCGCGTGTACTGCTCGTGGCCCGGCGCGTCGCCGATCACGAACTTGCGATGGGCGGTCGAGAAGTAGCGGTAGGCGACGTCGATCGTGATGCCTTGCTCGCGCTCGGCCGACAAGCCGTCGGTCAGCAGCGCCAGGTCGGTCTCGCCGCCGCGTTGCACGCCGGCCAGCTGGTCCTGCAGCACGGTCTTGCTGTCGACCAGCAGGCGGCCGATGAGGGTGCTCTTGCCGTCGTCGACGCTGCCGCAGGTGATGAAGCGCAGGGCGGCGCCGGTCTCGGCTTGCTGGGCGGAGGCCGCCGGAATCGAAGTTGCGGCGGTCATCAGAAGTACCCGTCCTTTTTACGTTTTTCCATGGAAGCTTCGGAGGTCTTGTCGTCCATCCGCGTCGCGCCGCGTTCGCTGACATCGGCCGCCAGCGTCTCGACCACGACGTCGCCGGCATCGGCCGCCAGGCTGTCGACAGGGCAGGTGCAGGTGATGTCGCCGACGGTGCGGAAGCGCACGTCGCGCACTTCGACCTGCTCGCCATCGCGCGGCGGCGTGAGCTCGGTGACGGGCACCAGCAGGCCGCGGCGCTCGACGACTTCGCGCTTGTGGGTGTAGTAGATCGAGGGCAGGGCGATGTGCTCGCGCTCGATGTACTGCCAGACGTCGAGTTCGGTCCAGTTCGAGATCGGGAAGACGCGGAAATGCTCGCCCGGCGCGAGGCGCGTGTTGAACAGCGTCCACAGCTCGGGCCGCTGGTCCTTGGGCTGCCATTGGCCGAAGCTGTCGCGGTGCGAAAAGATGCGCTCCTTGGCGCGCGCCTTTTCCTCGTCGCGGCGGGCGCCGCCGATCAGCGCGTCGAAGCGGAATTCCTCGATCGCCTCGAGCAGGGTCACCGACTGGTGCACGTTGCGCGATTCGCCCGGGTGGGCGAGGCGCACCGTGCCGCGCTTCATCGAATCCTCGACATTGCGCACGATCAGCTCGGCACCCAGTTCCTTGGCGCGTTGATCGCGGAAGGCCGTCACTTCAGGGAAGTTGTGGCCGGTGTCGATCATCAGCAGCGGATACGGAATGCGGCCGGCGCCGAAGGCCTTCTCGGCGCACTTCAGCAGTACCAGCGAATCCTTGCCGCCCGAGAACAGCAGGGTCGGCCGCTCGAAGGAGGCCGCGACCTCGCGCAGGATGAAGATGGTTTCTTCTTCCAGGGCGTCGAGCTGGGTGTTGGACAGGTGGGCCAGCGTCTGTGCGGTCGACAGCAGCAGGTCGGGTTCGGTTCGGGCGTTCATCGGGTGCGATCTTGAATGCGGGGAATCGGTGCGGCGTTGGCGTTCAGTGCGCGAGATGCAGTCCGCACTCGCGGTTGTCTTCGCCCTTGGTCGGGTCCACGTAGTCGAAGTTGTTGGGGAGGCCGTGCGCTTCGCAGTAGGCGTACAGGTCCTTCGACGACCAGTGCAGCAGCGGCGCGACCTTGATCAGGCCGTCCGGATTGACGCTGACCGGGTCCATCTGCGCGCGCACGGCCGTGTCAGTGGCCCGCAGCGCGGTGAACCAGACCTTCGGCGCGGTCTCGCGCAGGGCGCGGGCGAAAGGCTCCAGCTTGACCTCTTCCGTGAAGGCGGCGTGGCGCGGATCGTCGAGCGCCGGCGTCGGGCCCTCCACCGCTTCGCGATGCGCCCGGGAGCGGCGCGGCAGGTAGATGTGCAGGTCCAGGCCCAGCTGCTTCGTCACTTCGTCGGCGAAGCGGTAGGTGGCCTCGGTGTTGTAGCCGTTGTCCATCCAGACCACCGGCACATCGGGTTTCGCGCGCGTGACCATGTGCAGGATCACGGCCTCGAAGGGTCGGAAATTGGTGGTGACGATGGTCGGCTGGCCGAGCCCGATGGCCCAGTCCACCAGCCCCTCGGCGTTGCGGCCGAGTTCGGTGTTGATGCGTGCGAGGTCGATGCTCATGCCGAGGGCTCCGATGCGGTCTCGGGTGCCGCGACGAAGTGCGGCGCGGCCTGCACCGCGTCGCCCTGGTAGAAGGCGGCGAAGCGGTCGAACTGGCGCTGGGCGGCCGACGCATCGACGCCTTCCTTGAGCACGGCGCTCGAGAAGCCGGTGCGCTGCATCTGCACCAGCTGGTCGATCAGCACGTCGCCGGTGGCGCGGATGTCGCCCTTGAAGCCCAGGCGGCGGCGCAGCAGGAAGGCCTGGCTGTAGGCGCGGCCGTCGGTGAATTTCGGGAAGTCGAGATCGATGCGCTCGACGTCGTCCAGGCAGACCTCGATCGCCAGCGGATCGGCGTCGTTGGGAAGCTGGAGCACGGTCGGGTCGCCGTTGTCGACATGGTCCTCGGCGGCGATCAGGGTCAGGGTGCGGTTCATGCGGCCACCTCGACCTTGAAGCGGGCGCCGTTGGCGGCGGCCTTGAAGGGTTCGATGCCGACCCGGCGCAGTGCGTCGATGAAGGTCTCGCCGGCTTCGCGGGTGTCGCGGTAGGTGTTGAGCACGGCCTCGATCACGTCGGGCACTTCGGCCGCCGAGAACGACGGGCCGACCACCTTGCCGGCCTGCGCCGCGCCGCTGAGCAGCGAGCCGTCGGAGCCGCCGAGCGTGACCTGGTACCACTCCTTGCCGTCCTTGTCGACGCCGAGGATGCCGATATGGCCGCTGTGGTGGTGGCCGCAGGAGTTGATGCAGCCGCTGATGTGGAGGTCGATCTCGCCGAGGTCGTCGAGTTCGTCGAGGTCCTGGTAGCGCTCGGTGATGGCCTCGGCGATCGGGATCGAGCGTGCGTTGGCCAGGGCGCAGAAGTCGCCGCCCGGGCAGGCGATCATGTCGGTCAGCAGGTGCACGTTGGCGCTGGCGAAGCCGGCCTCGCGGGCGTTGAGCCACAGCGCGTGCAGGTCCTCGGCATGCACCCACGGCAAGAGCAGGTTCTGGTCGTGCGTGACGCGCACCTCGCCGGCGCTGAAGCGGTCGGCCAGCTGGGCGGCGGTGTCGAGCTGGTCGGCCGAGGCATCGCCGGGCGCCTGCAGGCGGCGCTTGAACGACAGCGTCACGGCGCGCAGCGCGGGGTTCTGGTGCGGCGCCACGTTGCGCGCCAGCCAGCGCGCGAACATCACGTCGTCGGCGGCCTGCGCGCGCAGGTCGGCATCGGTGGCCTCGGCGCTGCGGAACACGCGGGTGGCGAGCTGCGGCGGCACGAAGGAGGCGCTCACGCGGTCGAGTTCGGCCTGCGTGATGGTGTGCGGCGCACCGTCGTGCTCGATGACCTGCTTGTACTCGGCCTCGACGTCGTCGATGTAGCGCTGGCCCTCGGCCTTGACCAGGATCTTGATGCGCGCCTTGTAGATGTTGTCGCGCCGGCCGTAGCGGTTGTAGACCCGGATCACCGCTTCGAGGTAATTCATGATCTGGTTCCAGGGCAGGAACTCGCGCAGCACGGTGCCGATGATCGGCGTGCGGCCCATGCCGCCGCCCACCTGCACGCGGAAGCCCAGCTCGCCGGCCTCGTTCTTGACCAGGTGCAGGCCGACGTCGTGCCAGCCGGTGGCGGCGCGGTCTTCCTTGGCGCCGGTGATGGCGATCTTGAACTTGCGCGGCAGGAAGGCGAATTCGGGGTGCAGCGTGCTCCACTGGCGCATGATCTCGGCGAAGGGGCGCGGGTCGGCGATCTCGTCGACCGCGATGCCGGCGCGCTCGTCGCTCGTGATGTTGCGGATGCAGTTGCCGCTGGTCTGGATGCCGTGCATGTCGACCGAGGCCAGCAGGTCCATCACGTCGGCCGACTTGGACAGCGGGATCCAGTTGTACTGCACGTTCTGGCGCGTCGTGAAGTGGGCGTAGTGGGTCGGCAGCTTGTGCGTGCCGAGCTTGCCTTGCGTGGCCAGCGCGTGCTTGTAGACCTCGGCCTCGGGCTCGTCGTACTCGCGGGCGATCTTGGCCAGCACGCGCAGCTGGCGGCTCGACAGTTCACCGTAGGGCACGGCCACCCGCAGCATCGGCGCGTAGCGCTGGACGTACCAGCCGTTCTGCAGGCGCAGCGGACGGAACTCGTCCTCGGCAAGCTTGCCGCTCTGCCAGCGCTCGAGCTGGTCGCGGAATTGCGCGGCGCGCAGGTGCACGAACTGGCGGTCGAAATCAGTGTATTGGTACATCGTGTGTCAGTTGCTGGAAGGCGGCGCGTCCACCGCACGTCAAAGCGAGCGTGGAATGTAAGAGCGAGCCTTATGGAAACAAACTATTTTTTGGTTCGCGCCTTATGCGGATAAGCTTATTCGCCAGTCCCCATGCGGGTTTGCGGGCGATTCGAGTGCGCTTCCGGATAAGGCGGAAGCGCTGGGGAACCGTCGATTCTAGGAAAGGGCGCGGCGTCGTGCAGGGCGCCGCCGGCCGCTCAGCAGCAGCGCCCCACGCCCTGGCCGTAGCGGCGCTCGATCACCTTGGCGCAGTAGTCGTCGCGCGAGAGCACCGGCGCCCCGGGATGAAGCTGGGCCGCGTGTTCCAGGTAGCGCTCGTAGTCGGGCATGCCGAAGACCTGCCGGCAGGCCGAGCAGAGGCTCTGCCAGCGGCGGCCCAGCGAGCGCTCGGCCTCGGGATTGCCGGCGTCGTTCACGGCATCGCTCCCTGCGGCCCGCTCATCGGCGGGATCTCCTGCGCCGTCGGCCTGGACTGCTTCAGGGCCTGCAGGCAGATCTTGGCGGCGAACACGCACATCGCGACCACCAGCAGCACGAAGAAGCCGCAGACCACGGCGTCGAGCGTGTTGTTGAAGGCCACGCGCTGCATCTCGGCGATCGACTTGGCCGGTGCGATCAGCGTGCCTTGCGCGGCCGCATCGCCGAACTTGCGCGCCAGTGCCAGGAAGCCGATGGCCGGGTCGGGGTGGAAGATCTTCTGGACGCCGGCGGTCAGTGTCGTGACCAGCAGCCAGGCGGTCGGCGCCAGCGTGACCCACACGTAGCGTTCGCGCTTCATCTTCACGAGCACGCTGGTGCACAGCAGCAGCGCGATGCCGGCCAGCATCTGGTTGCCGACGCCGAACAGCTGCCACAGCGTGTTGATGCCGCCGAGCGGATCGACCACGCCCTGGTACAGAAAGTAGCCCCAGAGCCCGACGCACAGCAGCGTCGCGACGATGTTGGCGGGCAGGAACTCGGTGTCGCCCAGCGGCTTGTAGAGGTGGCCCAGCATGTCCTGGATCATGAAGCGGCCCACGCGCGTGCCCGCATCGACCGCGGTCAGGATGAAGAGGGCCTCGAACAGGATCGCGAAGTGATACCAGAAGGCCTCCATCGACTTGCCGCCGAAGGCCTGGCCGAGGATCTGCGCCATGCCGACCGCCAGGGTCGGCGCGCCGCCGGCGCGCGACAGGATGCTGGTCTCGCCGATATCGATCGCGGTCTGGTTGATGAGCTCGGGCGTGATCGTGAAGCCCCAGCCCGAGATCACCTCGGCCGCGTGGGCCGCGGTGGTGCCGATCACCGCCGCCGGCGCATTCATCGCGAAATAGATGCCGGGGTCGAGCACGCTGGCGGCCGTCAGCGCCATCACCGCGACGAAGGACTCGGCCAGCATGCCGCCGAAGCCGATGAAGCGCATGTGCGACTCTTTCTCGACCATCTTCGGCGTCGTGCCCGACGAGATCAGGGCGTGGAAACCCGACACCGAGCCGCAGGCGATGGTGATGAACAGGAACGGGAACAGCTTGCCCGAGAACACCGGCCCGCTGCCGTCGATGAAGCGGGTGGTTGCCGGCATCGCCAGCAGCGGCGCGACGTAGTAGATGCCCAGCGCCAGCGCCACGATGGTGCCGATCTTGAGGAAGGTGCTGAGGTAGTCGCGCGGCGCCAGCATCAGCCAGACAGGCAGGCTGGCCGCGATGGCGCCGTAGACGATCAGCGCCCAGGCCAGCTGCGGGCCGGTGAGGGTGAACCACGGCGCCCAGGTGGCGCTCTCGGCCACCGCCCGGCCGAGGAAGATCGATGCCAGCAGCAGCACCACGCCGAACACCGAGGCCTCGCCGACCCGGCCGGGCCGGATGATGCGCATGTAGACGCCCATCAGCAGCGCGATCGGGATGGTGGCGAAGATCGTGAACAGGCCCCAGGGGCTGCCGGTGAGCGCCTTCACGACGATCAGCGCCAGCACCGCCAGGATGATGATCATGATCGCCAGCACGCCGACCAGCGCCAGCGTGCCGGGCACCGGGCCGAGCTCCATCTTGATCATCTCGCCAAGCGACTTGCCGTCGCGCCGCACCGACGCGAACAGCACGATGAAGTCCTGCACCGCGCCGGCCAGCACCACGCCCGAGAGGATCCACAGCGTGCCGGGCAGGTAGCCCATCTGCGCCGCCAGCACCGGCCCGACCAGCGGCCCGGCGCCCGCGATGGCCGCGAAGTGGTGGCCGTAGAGCACCCACTTGTTGGTCGGCACGTAGTCCATGCCGTCGTTGTGGCGCAGCGCTGGCGTGACGCGCGTGTCGTCCAGCCGCAGCACCTTGTCGGCGATGAACTTGCTGTAGAAGCGGTAGGCGATGAAGTAGACGCACAGCGCCGCGGTCACCAGCCAGACCGCGTTGACGCTCTCGCCCCGGCCCAATGCCAGCGCTGCGAACGAGAAGGCGCCGAGGATGGCGATCGCCGGCCACAGCAGCAGGGAGGTGAGCTTGTTCATGGCATGTCTCCTTCGGCGGCAGCCATCTTCCTGCCGCGGCGGCGCCGGCGCAAGGCGCAGATTGAATCGGATTGCGACTGCCCGGAACGGATAGCGCCTAAGCCATATGGACCGGGGCGCGCCCAAGCCCTAATGTCGGTTAGTAGCTAAGTAGTACAAATAACAATTGGGGAGATGCCGTGCATCGGTCGAAAAGAGGACAGCTGGCGAAGCTGAGGGGCGAGATGGTGCGCTGCCGCCTGGCCGTGGTCGCCGCGCGCGAAGAGATGATCGAGTCGCTCGGCGACTTCATGTGCGGCAGCGGCACGCCGCCGGGCCTGGAGGACATCCGGGCGCTCGAGCGCCTCTGCGAAGCGCAGGAGGAGGCCGAGACGGCCTATGCACGCCGGCTGGCGGCGCCGCCGGAGCACCACCCGGCCGCGTTGCGGCTGCGGGTGGGGTGATTCCAGGCCGGCGCCGGGCCGCCCCAAGGCGGCCTGCGGCCCCCTCGGGGGGGCAGCGACCCACACGCAGTGGGGGAGCGTGGGGGCCAAGTCCTCAGAAGGAGCCGACTGTCGAGCCGAGCACGATGACGGCGATCAGCGCGATCAGCGCACCGACGATGCCGACCATCACGATGTCGAAATAGCTCTCGCCGTGCTTGGTGCCGCAGACCGCCAGCAGCGTGACGACCGCGCCGTTGTGCGGCAGGCTGTCGAGGGTGCCGGCGCCGATCACCGCCACCCGGTGCATCAGCGCCGGATCGAGGCCGGTGGTGGCGGCCAGCTGCATGAAGGTGCCACCCAGCGCATCGAGCGCGATCGTCAGGCCGCCCGATGCCGAGCCGGTGAGGGCGGCCAGGATGTTGGTCGACAGCGCCAGCGAGACCAGCGGGCCGCCGCCGATGCCCAGCACCCATTCGCGCACCAGTTCGAAGGCCGGCATGGCGGCCACCACGGCGCCGAAGCCGACCAGGCTGGCGACGCAGACCACCGGCAGCACCGAGGCATTGGCGCCGGCATCGACCGTGGCGCGCAGCGAAGGCAGGCGCTTCCAGTTCAGCGCGACCAGCACCGCCATGGCCGCGGCCAGTGCCACCAGCACCGCCCAGACGCCGCCGACGTTGGCCAGGCCGATGCCGCCGAAGCGGGCCTCGGCCAGGTAGTCCGTGTTGATGCGTGGCAGTACGACCAGTGCCATCAGCAGGTTGACGACCACCACCACCACCAGCGGGGCCAGGGCCGCCACGATGCCGGGCTGGCCGCTGCCGTGCTCGCCGTGCTGGACTTCGGCCGGGTCGAAGCTGCCGGCGGTGGTGGCGCGCTCGCGCACCACGGGGTCTTCCGCGGCATCGATGTGGGCGTCCGAGTCCGGGGTGCCGAAGCTCTCGCCGGCCGCGCGCGCCTTGGCCTCGGCGCGCCGCAGCCACCACATCCCGAAGCCCAGCATGATCGCCGAGGCGATCACGCCCAGTCCGGGCGCGGCGAAGGCCGTGGTGCCGAAGAAGGGCATCGGGATCGCGTTCTGGATGGCGGGCGTCCCGGGCAGCGCCGACATCGTGAAGGTCGAGGTGCCGAGCGCGATCGCCGCCGGCATCAGGCGGGCCGGGATGTTCGCGGCCCGGAACAGGGCCTGCGCCATCGGGGCCAGCACGAAGAAGGCGACGAAGAGGCTGACGCCGCCGTAGGTGACCAGCGCACCGGCCAGCACCACCGCGAGCATCGCGCGCTGGGGCCCGAGCTTCTCGGTCATGAAGCGGGCGATGGTCTGGACCGAGCCGCTGTCGTCCATCAGCTTGCCGAACACGGCGCCGAGCAGGAACAGCGGGAAGAAGCTGGCCAGGAAGCCGGCCGCCGAGCCCATGAAGGTCTGGGTCCAGTGAGCGAGCAGCGGCTCGCCGGCGAACAGCGCGGCGATCAGTGCCGCGGCCGGTGCCAGCACCAGCACGCTCCAGCCACGGTAGGAGAGCCAGATCAGCAGCCCGAGGCCGATGAAGATCCCTGCGAGTCCCATGGCTCAGACCCCTTCGAGCAGGGCGTCGAGGTCGAGCGTCGAGCGCTTGCCGATGTCGCCCTTGTGGGCCTCGAGGAAGGCTTGCGCCGAGCGCCGGCCTTCATCGCGCAGCTGGCACAGGAAGGGCCACTCCGAAATCATCTTGGACGAGGCGCCGAGCGCCAGCATGGCGTCGGTGGCGATGCGGTGGATGCGCATCCGGGCCCACGCTGCGCCTTCGCCGTGCCCCGGGTCGGCCACCTGGTGCAGCAGCGCGATCATGCGCAGCTCCTTGAGCAGCGGCGAGTTGAAGGACAGCTCGTTGAGCCGGTTGTTGATCTCGGTGGCGCTGCGCGGAACGCCCGCCCGCTCGACTGGATTGATCTGGATCAGCAGGGTGTCGCTCGACTGGCATTCGCGGATCAGCGGCGTCATCGTCGGGTTGCCGGCATAGCCGCCGTCCCAGTACGGATCGCCGTCGATCTCGACCGCGTGGAACATGGTCGGCAGGCAGGCCGAGGCCAGCAGCACGTCGGGCGTCAGCTCGGCGTTGCGGAACACCCGGCCGCGGCCGGTGCGCACGTTGGTGGCGGTCACGAAAAGCTTGATCGGCGATGCCGAGAGGCGGTCGAAGTCGATCAGGTCCGACAGTATGCCGCGCAGCGGGTTCATGCCGCGCGGATTGAGGTCGTAGGGCGACCAGAGGCGGGTGGCCAGGTCGGCGGCGATGAAGGCCGGCGAGTTGTCGAGCGTCCAGGTGCCGCTGAGCATGTCCATCCAGCTGCGCTTGAAGGGACTGTACTTGGCGGCATCGGAGACGCCGCGCCAGAACCTGTCGAGCGATTCGCGCGCTCCTTCGGCCCCGCCCGCCGCGTGGCCGGATGCCAGCGCCGCCGCGTTCATGGCGCCAGCCGAGGTGCCCGAGATGCCGTCCAGCTGCAGCCAGGGTTCTTCGAGCAGGCGGTCGAGGACGCCCCAGGTGAAGGCGCCGTGCGAGCCGCCGCCCTGCAAGGCCAGGTCGATGGGAAAAGTCTTCAATCAGAACCTCCGAAGTGAGGACAGTGTCCCGGCACCGCGTGTCGGAACAGTGTCATCAGCAAGAACCGCGCCCAGGAAAAGGCGCCGGAAGCCACTTTAAGTGCCGGCCGATCGTTGCGGCAAGGTCTTCGTCGGGCTTGCGGTCGGACGGTTTTTGACGGTCAGCCCGAGATTCGCCGCACCACCACGGTCGCTTCCAGCCCCTCGTAGGCCTCGGGCTCGCCGTACCAGCTGCCCGAGATCGGCGCCGCCAGCGCCGGGTCGCGTGCCACGCCGACCCGGATCAGCTGGGCGCCGCCCATGAGGTTGTTGGTGGGATCGAAGGCGATCCAGCCGGCGCCCGGCAGGTAGGCGTGCAGCCACGCATGCGTGCTGCCGGCGCCGCTGACGGCCAGGCCCGGCTCGGCGGGCGCGCCGGTGTCGAGCGCCGCGTCGTAGATATAGCCGGAGACGAAGCGGGTGGCGATGCCGAGGCGGCGCGCAGCCTCCATCATCAGCAGCGCGTAGTCGCGGCAGCTGCCGCTGGCGAGCGTGAGTGTCTCCAGCGGCGTCTGCGTGCCTTCCTCGTCTCGGGCCACGTAGCGCAGGCTTTGGCCGATGTGCGCGTTCATGCGAGCAAGTACGTCGCGCGTGTTGTTCGGCTGGTCGGTGTGCAGGAACTGGTGGGCCCAGCGGATCAGCGTGCCGTCCGGATCGTCGTGGTGCGGCCGCAGGTAGTGCTCGAGGTCGAGCCGGTCCTCCAGCGAATAGGCGAAGGGCAGCACCTCGGCGGCCGGCTCCAGCGCCAGTTCGTCGATCGGCGTCGGCAGGTGCTCAATGGTGAACGAACAGACGATGCGCAGTTCGCGCGCCTCGCCCATCGGCTGCACCAGCGCCACCGAATTGGAGTGCGGGTCGTGGATCATCCGCACATAGGCATCGGGACTCACCACCAGGTCGGTCGCCAGCACCCGCAGGTCGTGGCTGTCGCGCGGCCTGAACATCACGCGGTGCAGCCCGAAGGTGACGGGCGTCTTGTAGCGGTAGACGGTGGTGTGGGTGATGTCGTAGCGGACGGCCATGGGCCATTGTGGACCCGCGAGGGCTTGGCTAGAAAGCCTCGCTCTCGCGCCAGGCGCGCTCGGTGCCCAGGGCGGCCRCGAGCTTGGCCGGCAGCGGCAAGGGCTCGCCATGCCACTGCGCGGCCAGCAGCTCGGCGCACAGCGCGGCGAAGCTGAGGCCGCGTGAGCCGAGCGCGGTGCAGAGCCAGACGCCGTCGGCCGTCCCGGGCCCGAGCGGGCCGACCAGCGGCCGGCGGTCCGCCGAGGCGCAGCGCACGCCGGTCCAGGTCCGGGTGGCGCCGGTCGCGAACTGCCCGTCGAGCCGTGCTGCGGTTTCAGGCAGCAGCCGTGCCAGCCGCTCGCGATTGAATGCTGTGTCGGCGCTGCGCGGCGCGGCATCGGTGCTGTCGCGGTCGAAGGTGGCGCCGACGAACCAGCCCGGGCCCTCCGGGCCGGGCACGTCGGCGATCAGGTGGCCGTCGCCGTTCACGGGCGCTTCGGGCAGGCCCAGGCCATCTGTCATGCGGCCCGATTCGACCTGGCCGCGCACGGGCTGCAGCGGGTATTCGGGCGCCAGCGCGCGGCTTTCGAAGCCGGCGGCGACGACCACCCGGTCGGCCTCGGCCAGCGATCGGCCGTCGGCGTCACGCAGCACCCAGCGCGGCGCGCCGCTGCCGCCGGGTTCGATCCGCGCCACGCGGCAACCCATCCGCAGCGTGATGCCGGGCCGCGCCAGCCAGGCGTCGACCAGCCGCGCCGGCCGCACCCAGCCGGCGCGCGCATGCCAGAGGGCGGCCGAAGCGGCCGGCAGGCCCGCGGCCATCAGCCGAACCGGATCCGCCCGCCAGCTTTCGTTGGGCCCCGCGGCCGACCAGCCGGGCGGCAGGCGATCGTCGCCGTCGGCGCGCCGCTCGAGCACGCCGCTGGCGCGCCAGTCCGAGCCCTCGACCAGCCATTGTTCGAGCTGCTGCCAGGTGGCGCGGATCCCGGCGCGGGTCAGGCGCGAGAGCAGGGCGTCGTCGGGAGAGACATGCGGCGCCAGCAGCCCGGCCGGCAGGCTGGAAGCCCCCGAAGCCGGCCGCTGAGCGGCATCGAGCACCTCGACCTGCCAGCCGCGGCGCGCCAGGCTGGCGGCGACCGCGGCGCCGGCCAGACCGGCGCCGACCACGGCACAGCGCCCGGCCGCGAGCGGCGCCGCCTCAGGGCCGCGCCGGCGCACTTCCCAGGCCGGTTCGAATACGCCCTGCAGGCAGTCGCGCTTGGGCGGCATGCCGGGCGCCCTGGTCAGCTGGAAGCCGCACTGGGCCAGCGCATCGCAAACCGCCCGCGCGATGGTCCAGGTCGCGACCCGCGTGCCGCGCCGAGCGAAGCGCGAGACCGCCTTGAGGGTGTCGGCCGACCACATGGCGGGGTTGCGCTGCGGGCTGAAGCCGTCGAGGAAGAGGCTGTCGGCCTCGAAGCGTTGCGCGCGCAGCATCGGCTGGACGTCGCCGATGCACAGCGTGAGCAGCACCTGGCCGGCGTCGAACCAGAGCCGGTGGAAGCCTGGCAGCAGGCCGTGCCACTGCGCCGCGAGTTGCGTCGCCTGCGGCAGCAGGTCGGGATAGGCCTGGGCCGCACGCAGCAGGTCGTCGCGCGAGACGGGAAAGGCCTCGATCGACACGAAGTGCAGCAGCCGAGGCCGCTGCGGGTCGCGCCGCCAGGCCTGCCAGGTTGTCAGGAAATTGAGCCCGAAACCGAAGCCGGTTTCGAGAATCCGCCATTGCGGCGCTTCGGCCCAGGCGGCGGGCAGCCCGCAGCCGCCGAGGAACACATGCCTGGCCTGCGCGGGCGCGCCGCTTTCAGAGTGGTAGATGTCGTCGAAGCGCGCGCTGCGCGGAATGCCGTCCGCGCGCCAGTCGACGGGCTCGGCCACGGCAGGGGAGCCTTCGGCTCAGGCCGGTGGCGGCACGTAGCCCTGCGCCACGTCGGCGCCTTCGCCGAAGAAGTGCTTTTCCATCTGGCGCGCCAGGTATTGGCGGGCCCGCGCGTCGGCCAGGTTGAGCCGGTTCTCGTTGACCAGCATGGTCTGCTGCTTGAGCCAGGCGGCCCAGGCTTCCTTGCTGACGTTCTCCCACAGCCGCTTGCCCAGTTCGCCGGGATAGGGCGGGAAATCGAGTCCTTCGGCTTCTTTGCCGAGCTTGATGCACTGAACCATGCGAGCCATTTGGATTCCTCTGGGGTGTCTTAGTTGTTTTAGCTATTTAGAACTGAGAACTCAGTCGTTCTCTATTCCATATGCCGTAATCAGAATACGTGGCTTCAGCTTTATGCCTATCAAGAGCACAAGACCATGAGCCTTCGCCGCGACTTTATCAAGCTTTCCCTCGGCGCCGCCGCCGCCGCCAGCTTCGCCCTGACCGCAATGCCGTCGTTCGCGCAAAGCGTGACCCTGCTCAACGTCTCGTACGACCCGACCCGCGAGCTGTACGTGGACTACAACCAGGTCTTCGCCAAGTACTGGAAGGCCAAGACCGGCCAGGACGTGACGATCAAGCAGTCGCACGGCGGCTCGGGCAAGCAGGCCCGCTCGATCATCGACGGCATCGATGCCGATGTCGCCACCCTGGCCCTGGCCGGCGACACCGACGCGCTCGTCACCCACGGCGGCCTGGTCAAGCCCGACTGGCAGAAGCGGCTGCCGCACAACTCGGCACCCTACACCTCGACCATTGTCTTTCTCGTCAAGAAGGGCAATCCGAAGGGCCTGAAGGACTGGGATGACCTGGTCAAGCCCGGCGTGCAGGTGATCACGCCGAATCCGAAGACCTCGGGCGGCGCGCGCTGGAACTACCTGGCGGCGTGGGAGTTCGCCAAGCGCAAGTACGGCGGCGACGACAAGGCCAAGGAATTCGTCGGCAAGTTGTACAAGAACGTGCCGGTGCTCGACGCCGGCGCCCGTGGCTCGACCATCACCTTCGTGCAGCGCGGCGTCGGCGACGTGCTGCTGGCCTGGGAGAACGAGGCCTTCCTGGCGCTGAAGGAATTCGGTCCGGAGAAGTTCGACATCGTCGTGCCGTCGATCAGCATCTTGGCCGAGCCCACCGTCGCGGTGGTCGACAAGGTGGTCGACAAGAAGGGCACGCGCGCCGTGGCCGAGGAATACCTGAAGTACCTGTACTCGGACGAAGGCCAGGACGTCGCCGGCCGCAACTACTACCGCCCGACCTCCGACAAGGCCAAGGCCAAGTACGCGTCGCAGTTCCCGAAGCTCACGCTGTTCACGATCGACGATGCCTTCGGCGGCTGGACCAAGGCCGACAAGGCGCACTTCGCCGACGGCGGCTCGTTCGACCAGATCTACCTGAGCAAGTGATTTCGCCATGACGGTGCTTCTCATTGCCGGCAGTCCCTCCGCACCGTCGCGTTCGGCGGTGCTCCTCGACGCGGTCGCGGCGCGGCTGGCCGAGCGCGCCGTGCCGGTCGAACGGCTGGCGATCCGCGAACTGGCGGCCCACGCGCTGCTGCTCGGCGAGGCCTCGCACCCGTCGGTGCAGCAGGCGGTCGAGCAGGTGCGGCGGGCCGACGTGGTGGTGATCGCGACGCCGGTCTACAAGGCGGCGTACAGCGGCGTGCTGAAGGTCTTCCTGGACCTGCTGCCGCAGTCGGCGCTGAAGGGCAAGACGGTGCTGCCCCTGGCCACCGGCGGCAGTCCGCACCACATGCTGGCGCTCGACTATGCGCTGCGCCCGGTTCTGCAGTCGCTGGCGGCGCGGCAGATCCTGCCCGGCGTCTATGCCACCGACGGCCAGGTCACGCTGCAGCCCGAAGGCGCCTACCAGCTGCAGGCCGAGCTCGCGCAGCGGCTCGACGAAGCCGTCGACACGCTGGCCAGCGAAGGGCTCAAGCTGCAGTCGCCATCGCGCTGGGGCTTCGAGCCCGTCGCCTTCTCGCAGGTGCGATGTAGCGTCTGACGGCGCGCACTCGCCGCCTCGCTCCAACCCCCTTGATTCGCGTTCATCGCCGCACGGCGGCGAGGGAGCGCCGTTGCCTGAAAGAAATCCATGCCACCCGTTCCGACCGACCTCTTCCAGCCCCGCCGCAGCATCCGCACACGGCTGGCCGACCTCGCGATCAGCGTCGCCGTGGTGGCCGCGATCGCGCTGATCACGGGCTTCCTCGCCGCCACTTCGGCCACGTCGTGACATCGACCTTACCCATCGAAAGCACTTCAATGACCTCGCATTCGCATTCGCATTCGTCCAGTCGCCGCCGACTGATCCAGGGCGCCGCCGCCGCCGTCACGCTGCCCGCGCTCGCCGCCTGGGCCCAGGCCCCCGCGCGCGCGCTGCGCATCGGCAACCAGAAGGGCAACCTGAGCCTGCTCAAGGGCCGCGGCACGCTGGAGAAGCGGCTCGCGCCGCTCGGTGTTGCCGTCAAGTGGACCGAGTTCACGGCCGGCCCGGTGCAGCTCGAGGCGCTCAACGTCGGCTCGATCGACTTCGGCGATGTCGGCGAAGCGCCGCCGATCTTCGCGCAGGCCGCCGGCGCGCCGCTGGCCTATGTCGCGGCCACGCAGCCGCGGCCGCAGTCCGAGGCGGTGATCGTGCCGAAGGGGTCGGCGATCCAGTCGGTGAAGGATCTCAAGGGCCGGAAGGTGGCGCTCAACAAGGGCAGCAACGTCCATTACTTCCTGGTCAAGCTGCTCGAGAAGCACGGCCTGGCCTACGGCGACGTCAGCGTCGTCTTCCTGCCGCCGGCCGACGCCCGCGCCGCCTTCGAGAAGGGTTCGATCGACGCCTGGGTGATCTGGGACCCGTTCCTGGCCGCGGCGCAGAAGACGCTCGATGCGCGCCTGCTCGCGGACGCCACCGGCGTGGTCGGCAACCGGGCCTTCTATTTCTCGTCGCTCGACTACGCGGGCAAGAACGCCGACGTGATCAAGATCCTGATCGAGGAGCTCGACAAGGTCGACCAGTGGGCGCAGGCCAACAGGGGCGCCTTCGCGGCCGAACTCGCGGCGCTCTGGGGCCTGCCGCAACCGGTGGTCGACCTGTCGGTGTCGCGCACCCCGTTCGGCACCGGGCCGATCACCAAGGCGATCCTCGGCGAGCAGCAGCAGATCGCCGACACCTTCCTTGCGCTCGGATTGATCCCCAGGAAGATCAACTTGCTTGAAGCCGCCGTCTGAGGAGCCCGTGCCCATGCAAGTCTTCTGGTTCCTCCCCACCCACGGCGACAGCCGCTACCTCGGCACCGCCGAAGGCGCGCGCCCGGTCGACCTGGCCTATCTGCAGCAGATTGCCGGCGCGGCCGATTCGCTCGGCTACGAAGGCGTGCTGATTCCCACCGGGCGCTCTTGCGAGGACCCGTGGGTCATCGCCTCCAGCCTGATCGGCGCGACCCGGCGGCTCAAGTTCCTGGTCGCGGTGCGGCCCGGGCTGCACCAGCCCAGCCTGGCCGCGCGCATGGCGGCCACCTTCGACCGGCTCTCGGGCGGGCGGCTGCTGGTGAACCTCGTGACCGGCGGCGACCAGGCCGAGCTCGAAGGCGATGGCGTGTTCCTTGGGCATGCCGAGCGCTACGAACAGTCGGCCGAGTTCATCCGCATCTGGCGCGAGATCATCGCCAGGAGCCACGACAGCCAGAGCTTCGACTACGACGGCAAGCACCTGAGCGTGAAAGGCGCGAAGCTGCTGTTCCCGCCGGTCCAGAAGCCGTACCCGCCGGTGTGGTTCGGCGGCTCGTCGGCGCCGGCGCACGAGCTCGCGGCCGACCAGGTCGATGCCTACCTCACGTGGGGCGAGCCGCCCGCCGAGGTCGCGAAGAAGATCGCCGACGTCCGCCAACGCGCACAGGGCAAGGGCAGGGCGGTCAAATTCGGCATCCGCCTGCACGTCATCGTGCGCGAGACCGAGGACGAAGCCTGGCGCGCCGCCGAATCGCTGATCAGCCGGGTCGACGACGAGACCGTGATCCGGGCCCAGGCCGCCTTCGCGCGGATGGACTCCGAAGGCCAGCGCCGCATGGCGGCGTTGCATGCCGGCGGTGCGAAACGCAGCCGCGCCGATCTCGAGATCAGTCCCAACCTCTGGGCCGGCGTCGGCCTGGTGCGCGGCGGCGCGGGCACCGCGCTGGTCGGCGATCCGAAGACCGTGGCGGCCCGCATCGAGGAGTACGCGGCGCTGGGTATCGACAACTTCATCCTCTCGGGCTATCCGCATCTGGAGGAGTCCTACCGCTTTGCGGAGCTGGTGTTCCCGCTGCTGCCGCGCAAGCGGCGGCCGGGCCTGCCGGGGCAGGTGCTGAGTGGGCCTTTCGGCGAGGTCGTCGCCAATCTCGATGCGCCGTCGCGCCTCGCCGCGCAGAGCTGAGGAGATCGAATGAACCAACAAGTACAGGCCCTGCCGGTGGCCGCGCCGTCGCTCCACGGCGCCGGGACCTTTGCGGCCGGCGTGCTGCGCCGCCTGGTGCCGTGGCTGGTACCGGTCGGGCTGATCGTCGCCTGGCAGATCGCCTCGTCGCTGGGCTGGCTGTCGACCCGCGTGCTGCCGGCGCCGATCGACGTGCTCAAGGCCGCATGGCGGCTGACCGCGTCGGGCGAGCTCTGGACCCACGTGAAGGTCAGCGCCGCGCGGGCGCTGGCCGGCCTCGCGATCGGCGGCGGCCTCGGGCTCGCGCTGGGCCTGCTCACGGGCTCGGTGCGCTTCTTCGAGACGCTGCTCGACTCGACCATCCAGATGGTGCGCAACATCCCGGCGCTGGCCCTGATCCCGCTGGTGATCCTGTGGTTCGGCATCGACGAATCGGCCAAGCTGTTCCTGATCGCGGTGTCGGTGTTCTTCCCGATCTACCTCAACACTTTCCACGGCATCCGCAATGTCGATCCGCAGCTGATCGAGATGGGCCGCACCTACGGCCTCACCCGCTGGCAGCTCTACAAGGAAGTGATCCTGCCGGGCGCGATGTCCTCGATCCTGGTCGGCCTGCGCTTCTCGCTGGGCCTGATGTGGGTGATCCTGATCGTGGCCGAGACGATCTCGGCGCAGTCGGGCATCGGCTATCTCACGATGAATGCGCGCGAGTTCCTGCAGACCGACATCGTGCTGGTGGGGATCCTGCTGTATGCGCTGCTCGGCAAGCTGGCCGACCTGTTCGCGCGCGGACTTGAACGCTGGTGGCTGCGCTGGCACCCGGCTTATGGAGTGACGAAATGAGTGCAGTGCTTCAACAGACCCCAGAGGACGCCGGCGGCGTGCGCCTCGACATCCGTTCCCTGCGCAAGCGCTACGGCGAGCGCGAGGTGCTGCGCAACACGCAGCTGCATATCGAGCCCGGCCAGTTCATCGCCATCGTGGGCCGCAGCGGCTGCGGCAAGAGCACCTTGCTGCGCCTGGTGGCCGGCCTGGAGGAGGCCACCGAAGGCACGCTGCAGGTCGACGGCAAGGCCATCGACGGCCTGCACGACGACACGCGGATCATGTTCCAGGAAGCGCGCCTGCTGCCCTGGCGTCGCGTCATCGACAACGTCACCCTCGGGCTGCCGCCCGAGAGCCGGCCGCGCGGCGACGAGGTGCTGGCGCAGGTCGGCCTGGCCGAGCGGCGCGGCGAATGGCCGGCGCGGCTGTCGGGCGGSCAGCGKCAGCGCGTCGYGCTGGCCCGCGCGCTGGTGCACCGGCCGCGGCTGCTGCTGCTCGACGAGCCGCTGGGGGCGCTCGACGCGCTGACCCGCATCGAGATGCACCGGCTCATCGAAGGGCTGTGGCTGCGCCATCGCTTCACGGCGCTGCTGGTCACGCACGACGTGCAGGAGGCGGTGGCGCTGGCCGACCGCGTGATCCTGATCGAGGACGGCCGCATCGCGCTCGACGAGAACATCACGCTCGCCAGGCCACGCTCGCAGGGCGATGCGGCGTTCGCGGCGATCGAGAAACGCATCCTCGACCGCGTACTGCAGAAGCCCGCCGACAACGAAGCCGAACCCGCCAACGACACCCGTTGGGCCGACGGACCCGCGCACGTGCTGCGCTGGGCCGTCTGACCCCCCGTTTTTTCACCCACCCATCCAAAGGAGTTTTTTCATGTCCATCCAGGCCATCAATGTGCGCAACCAGTTCAAGGGCAAGGTCCGCGAGATCATCCGCGGCGATGTCGTCTCCGAAGTCGACGTCGAGACCGCGTGGGGCATCGTGACCTCGGTGATCACCACGCGCTCGGTCGACGAACTGCAGCTCAAGCCCGGCTCCGACGTCGTCGCGCTGGTGAAGTCGACCGAGGTGTCGATCGCCAAGCTCTGAGCCTCGTGCAGGTGGAGAGTCCCGATTCGGGCTCTTCTCGGGCTTACCCTGTATAGACATGTATATCTATTAATCGAGAATCGGCGCAGCCGTGTTTCTGCCACCTTGAATCGAAAGGAAGCCTATGCCCACTGTCTGATCCGCACCGTGAGTCAACCAAGGGAGAAACAAAAAATGAGAGTTGCACAAGACAAAGAGTTGAAGCAGGGGCTGAATCGCCGCCACATCCTGTTCATCGCGTTGGGTTCGGCCATCGGCACCGGGCTTTTCTACGGCTCCGCCAAGGCGATCCAATTGGCGGGGCCTTCGGTCATCCTCGCCTACCTGCTGGCCGGGGCCGCGGTCTTCATCGTGATGCGGGCGCTGGGGGAGATGGTGCTCCACCAGCCGCTGCCCGGTTCCTTCGCCGGCTATGCCAGCCACTACATGAGCCCGCTCGCGGGCTTCCTGACCGGCTGGACCTACATCATCGAGATGGTGCTGGTCTGCATCGCCGACGTGATCGCGTTCTCGATCTACATGGGGCTCTGGTTTCCGGACGTTCCACCGTGGCTGTGGTCGCTCGGCATCACGCTGATCATTGCCGGCCTGAACCTCTGTGCCGTGAAGATGTTCGGCGAGATGGAATTCTGGCTGTCGCTGATCAAGGTGGTCGCGATCTGCTCGATGATCGCCGGCGGGGCCTGGATCATCTTCTTCGGCTTCACCTCGACGGCTTCCGACGGCACTGCGGTCCGCAACGCGGCCACCGGCATCTCGAACCTCTGGTCGCATGGCGGCTGGTTCCCGAATGGCTTGCTGGGTTTCGTCTCGGCCTTCGCGGTGGTGATGTTCGCCTTCGGCGGCATCGAGATCATCGGCCTGACAGCCGCCGAGGCGCAGCAGCCCGAGAAGAACATCCCGCGCGCGATCAACAGCGTGCCGTCGCGCATCCTGATCTTCTACGTGGGCACGATGTTCGTCCTGATGTCGATCTACCCATGGAACGAGATCACCGGTGCAAGCAGCCCGCTGGTCCAGATCTTCGGCAGCATCGGCGTCTCGTCGGCGGCCCATGTCCTGAACGTGGTGGTGATCACCGCCGCGGTGTCGGCGATCAACAGCGACCTGTTCGGTGCCGCCCGGATGATGTATGGCCTGGCCAAGCACAAGCATGCGCCCGACGCGCTCGGCGTCGTCTCACGGACCGGGGTGCCCGTGGTCCCGGTGATCGTGATGCTCGCGGCCATGCTGGCCGGCGTGCTGCTGCACAAGCTCTATCCGGAAGGACTGTTCTTCATCGTCGCCGCGATGGCGACTTTCGCCACGGTCTGGGTCTGGCTGATGATCCTGTTGTCGCACTGGTGCATGCGCAGGAAGATGCTGAAGGAGGAAGTGAGGGGGCTCAAGTTCCCGGTGCCCTGGTGGCCCGTCGCGCCGGCGACCGCCATCGGCTTCCTGGTCCTCACGATCGTCCTGCTCGGCGTCAACGAGGCCTCGCGGCCAGCGCTCTACGGCGGGGTCCTGTGGGTCGCCGGGATGTCGTTCGTCTATTGGAAGTTCGTCAGGGAGAAAGAGATTCCGCTCACAACCCTGGCCGAAGTCGATGGGCCGCCCGGCGTCAGAAGGCATTTCTGAAGCCAAGAAACCCGCCCGCCGTGGGGTCTTGCGCGATGGTGCATCGTCGGGACCCCACGACTGGAGGAGTTCGCATGTCTTTGTTCGATGTCGGCGCGATCGTCAGTGCGCTGCATGATGCGCGCGACGAATGGCGCGATTCGCAGCGGCGCTCGCGCGAGCCCGGCAGCCGCGAGTTCCCGTCACGCGAGGCGCTGGCGGAAATCGTCGAGTCGCTCAAGGGCGCGCTGTTCCCGATGCGCCTCGGCCCGCCCGACCTGCGCCATGAGAGCGAGGATTTCTATGTCGGCTACACGCTCGACTCGGCACTCAACGCACTGCTGAACCAGGCCCGGCTCGAACTGCGCTACACGGCGCGCCACGAGCCGCGCGCGGCCGAGGACATCGACGCCCAGGCCGGCGCCGCGGTGCGCGAGTTCGCCGCCGCGCTGCCGGGCATCCGCCGCCTGCTCGACGGCGACGTGCTGGCGGCCTTCCAGGGCGACCCGGCGGCACGCAGCGTCGACGAGGTGCTGCTGTGCTATCCGGGCATCCTGGCCATGATCCACCACCGGATCGCGCACCAGCTCTACCGCCTCGGCCTGCCGCTGCTGGCACGCATCGCGGCCGAGCTGGCGCACGGCCAGACCGGCATCGACATCCACCCGGGCGCGCAGATCGACGCCGGTTTCTTCATCGACCACGGCACGGGCGTGGTGATCGGCGAGACCGCGGTGATCGGCAAGCGCGTGCGCATCTACCAGGCCGTCACGCTGGGCGCCAAGCGCTTTCCGACCGATGCCGAGGGCAACCTGCAAAAGGGCCTGCCGCGCCATCCGGTGGTCGAGGACGACGTCGTGATCTATGCCGGCGCGACCATCCTGGGCCGCGTGACGCTGGGCAAGGGCGCGACCATCGGCGGCAACGTCTGGATCACCGACGACGTGCCGCCAGGCGCCGGCGTGACGCAGGCCAGCCTGCAGAATGCGCCGCAGCGGCGGCCGGTCTGAGGCGTTTTTCTTGCAGCCGGCGTATCGTGCGGCCTGCAGGATTCGTCTTTGTCTTCTTCAACCCGTACTCAAGGAGTCTTCATGAGCCAGAAAAAGATCGCTGTCGTCATCGGCAGCCTGCGCAAGGATTCGCTGAACCGCAAGCTGGCGCTCGCGATCGCGCATCTCGCGCCGGAGGATTTCACCTTCGAGCATGTGCGCATCGACGACCTGCCGCTGTACAACCAGGACGACGACGGCAAGCAGGCGCCATCGGTGTTGCGCCTGAAGACCGAGATCGCGGCCGCGGACGGCCTGCTGTTCGTGACGCCCGAATACAACCGCTCGATTCCGGGCGTGCTCAAGAATGCGCTCGACAACGCGTCCCGGCCCTACGGCCAGAGCGCCTGGGCCGGCAAGCCGGCCGGCGTGGTGGGGGTGTCGGTGGGCACGGTCGGCACCGCCGCGGCGCAGCAGCACCTGCGGCCCATCCTGGCCTACCTCGACGTCCCGACGATGGGCCAGCCCGAGGTCTTCATCCAGAACAAGGAAGGCCTGTTCGACGACAAGGGCCATGTCGCCGAAGGCAGCAAGCAGTTCCTGCAGAGCTGGGTCGACAAGTACGTGGCCTGGATCAAGACCCACACCGGAAAGTAAGGCGCCACAACGCCAAAGGGACGGCCCGCTCGATGCGGGTCGTCCCTTTGGTTGGACCGGACGCGCGATGCGTCCGGTGCGGGATCAGGCAGCCAGCGTGGCCTGGTCCTGGTTGGCGGCCTTGCCGGTCGCGACGGCGATGTCGGCGCGGGCGGCTTGCAGCGCGGCGGCCTTGGCCGCGTCGCCCATCCCGATGCCTTCGGCGCGCACGAAACGCACGTCGGTGATGCCGAAGAAGCCGAAGATCACCTTCAGGTAGCTCTCCTGGTGCTCCATCGCCTGGCCGCCTTCGCTGGTGGAGTACATGCCGCCGCGGGTCGAGGCCACGATCACGGTCTTGCCGGTCGCCAGGCCGACCGGGCCGTTGTCGGTGTACTTGAAGGTGCGGCCGGTCTGCGCCAGGCGGTCGATCCAGGCCTTGAGCTGGGTCGGCACCGTGAAGTTGTAGAGCGGGGCGCCGATGACGATCACGTCGGCCGCCAGGAACTGCGTCACCAGCCGTTCGGAGACTTCGTTCTCGCGGCGCTGGGCGTCGGTCGGCTCGGCCTGGACACCGACCTTGATGCCGAGCGCATCGGCGCTGAAATGGTTGGGGGTGTCGACCGCGAGGTCGAGGTAGTCGACCGTGGTGTGCGGGTGCGCCTTGCGCCAGTCGGCGACGATTTCGGCGGTGAGCTGGCGGGAGACGGAGTTGGTTCCGAGAACGCTGGAATCGACGTGCAGGAGTTTCATGATCATTGCTTTCTTTGAAAGCGCCGGCACTGGAATCGGTCGGCGTGGGATGAATTCTATTTTTGCGGCGATTGATTGATAAGTCTGCAAAAATGGCTTAGTTCGTCCCACAAATAGGACAATGAGCCGATGCAAGACCTGAACGACATGGTGTTTTTTGCCGAGGTCGCCGAACGCGGGGGCTTCGCGGCCGCCAGCCGGGCACTCGGCGTGCCGAAGTCCCGCCTGTCGCGGCGGGTGGCCGACCTCGAGGCCCAGCTCGGCGTCCAGCTGATGCAGCGCAGCACCCGGCGCCTGTCGCTGACGCCGGCCGGCGAGATCTACCTCAAGCACTGCGCGGCGATGCGCGATGCCGCGCAAGCGGCGGCCGAGGCGGTGGCCCAGATCCAGACCGAGCCGAGCGGCACGGTGCGGCTGAGCTGTCCGGTGACGCTGGCGCACAGCAGCGTCGGGCCGCTGCTGCCGGAATTCATGCAGCGCTATCCGCAGGTCCGGGTCGAGATGCGGGTGCTGAACCGGCCGGTGGATCCGGTCGAGGAGGGCGTCGACCTGGCCCTGCGGGTGCGTCCGGCGATCGAGGACAGCGCCACCCTGGTGGCGAAGAATTTCGGCGTCAGCCGCGGCCTCCTGGTCGCCAGCCCCGACCTGATGCGCCGCCAGGGTCCGGTGGCGCTGCCGGCCGATCTCTCCAGGCTCGACAGCGTCGCCATGTCGACCGGCGAGGGCCGGGCCAGCTGGCGGCTCGAAGGCCCGAGCGGCAAGGTGATCGTGCACACCCACGCGCCGCGCTATGTGGCCGACGACCTCCTGACGCTCAAGTTCGCCGTGATGCAGGGGGTTGGCGCCTCGGTCATGCCCGACTACATGTGCCACCGCGAGATCAGCGCCGGCCGGCTGGTCGAGGTGCTGCCGGGTTGGGGGCCGGCGCCTGGGATCTGCCACGTCGTGTTCCCGGCACGCCGTGCGCTGGTGCCGGCGGTGCGCCGCCTGATCGATTTCCTGGCCGAAAACCTCGACGGGGCGGAGCCGCACCATCTGGCGGAATGAGGCGCTTATGTCCAAAAAGCCATATTCAAACAAGTAGATATTCGTTTGTCGTTGAAGCGATGGTTCGGACAATGGCGCTCCCACCCGGAACAACGAGAACCACCATGCCCACCCTGCGCCTCGGCGACACCGCCGCCGTCTTCACCCGTGTCCGCGCCTGACGCGGCCGACGAGCAAGCAGGCGGCGCGTGAGCAAACCGACGATCGTCATGGTGCCGGGCTGGCGCGATTCCGGCCCCGGCCATTGGCAGAGCCTGTGGGCCGAGCGCATGCAGGGCGCGGTGCGGGTGGTGCAGGACGACTGGGTCACGCCGAGCCGCGCCGCCTGGGTGGCCACGCTCGAGAAACTGGTGCTCGACAGCCCGGGCCCGGTGATCGTCGCCGCCCACAGCCTCGGCTGCATCGCGACCACCCACCTGTCGGAGGCGGCCGCGGCGCGCATCCAGGGCGCGCTGCTGGTCGCGCCGGCCGACCCCGAGCGCCGCGCCGTGTTGAGCGATTTCGCCCCCGTGCCCTTTGCCCCGCTGCCTTACCGCAGCATCCTGGTGGCGAGCAGCAATGACCCTTTCTGCCCGGTGCGGCTGGCCGGCGCCTATGCCCGGGCATGGGGCAGCGAATTCGTTCGGATGCAGAATGCCGGCCACATCAACATCGAATCCGGACACGGCGACTGGCCCCTGGGCCTGGCGCTGCTCCAATCGCTGACCGACGAGCCGACCACGCTGATGGCCGGCCGCAAGAATCCAGAACCCTTGGCAACCCTATGACTTCCAGAATCAAGACCCTCATCGGCACGCTGGTGCTCGCCGCCAGCGGCGCCGCATCGGCCCAGACCCTGCTCAACGCCTCGTACGACGTGGCGCGCGAGTTCTACAAGGACTACAACGCCGCCTTCGTCGCCAACTACAAGAAGACCACCGGCAAAGAGGTCAAGATCGACCAGTCGCATGGCGGCTCGAGCGCCCAGGCGCGGGCCGTGGCCGACGGCCTCGACGCCGACGTGGTGACCATGAACACCTCGACCGACATCGACTTCCTGGCCAATGCCGGCGTGGTCGCCAAGGACTGGCCCAAGCGCTTCCCGTACAACGCCTCGCCGACCACTTCGACGATGCTGTTCCTGACCCGCAACGGCAACCCGAAGGGCATCAAGGACTGGGACGACCTGATCAAGCCCGGCGTCCAGGTCGTGGTCGTGAACCCGAAGACCGGCGGCAACGGGCGCTACGCCTACCTGGCGGCCTGGGGCTACGTGAAAAAGAAGGGCGGCACCGACGCCCAGGCGGCCGAGTTCGTCGGCAAGCTGTTCAAGAACGTGCCGATCCTGGCGCGCGGCGGACGCGATGCCACCACCGCCTTCCTGCAGCGCAACATCGGCGACGTGCTGATCACCTTCGAATCCGAAGTGGTGTCGATCGACCGCGAGTTCGGCTCGGGCAAGGTCGACGCGGTGTATCCGTCGATCAGCATCCTGGCCGAGAACCCGGTCGCGATCGTCGAGCGCACGGTCAACAAGAAGGGCACCGGCGAACTGGCCAAGGCCTACCTCGACTACCTCTATTCGGATGAAGCGCAGGAGATCGCCGCCAAGCATGCGCTGCGCCCGCGTTCCGAGGCCGTGCTCAAGAAGAACGCCGCGACCTTCAAGCCGCTGCAGCTGTTCACGGTGCAGGAACTGTTCGGCAGCCTGTCCGAAGCGCAGAAGGTGCACTTCAACGACGGTGGGCAGTTCGACAAGCTGTACACGCCTGGCGCCAAGTAATGAGCTCGGCGCAGAACCGCTTCAAGCGAGCGAACGCCCCCTCGGGGGGCAGCGATGACGCGCCAGTGCTGAGCGTGGGGGCACGATGAGCGGTGCTGCTACATCGGCGCTGTCGTCTGCGGCAGCGCCGCTTGCGTCTGGCGGCGGCCACGGCGTTTCGCGCCGCGTGCTGCCCGGCTTCCACCTCACGCTCGGCTATGCGGTGCTCTACCTGAGCCTGATCGTGCTGATCCCGCTGTCGGCGCTGGTCTTCAAGACCTTCACCATGAGCTGGGAGCATTTCTGGGTGGCGGTGACCGCGCCGCGCGTGATGGCTTCGTACCGGCTGACCTTCGGCGCCTCGCTGATCGCGGCACTGGTCAACCTGGTGTTCGGGCTGCTGGTGGCCTGGGTGCTGGTGCGCTACAAGTTCCCGGGCAAGCGCATCGTCGACGCGCTGGTCGACCTGCCATTCGCGCTGCCCACCGCGGTGGCCGGCATCTCGCTGACCGCACTGCTGGCCGGCAATGGCTGGGTCGGCCAGTTCCTCGAACCGCTCGGCATCAAGCTGGCCTTCACGCCGGCCGGCGTCGTGATCGCGCTGATCTTCATCGGCCTGCCGTTCGTGGTGCGCACGGTGCAGCCGGTGCTCGAAGACACCGAGAAAGAACTCGAAGAGGCCGCCACCAGCCTCGGCGCGACCCGGCTGCAGACCTTCACCAAGGTGATCCTGCCGTCGATCATGCCGGCGCTCCTGACCGGCTTCGCGATGGCCTTCGCGCGTGCGATCGGCGAATACGGCTCGGTGATCTTCATCGCCGGCAACATGCCGATGATCTCGGAGATCACGCCGCTGATCATCATCGGCAAGCTCGAGCAGTACGACTACGCGGGCGCCACCGCGGTGGCGCTGGTGATGCTGGTGATCTCGTTCCTGCTGCTGCTGGTCATCAACGGCCTGCAGGGCTGGAAGCGGCGCCGGTCGGAGGCTTGAGCCATGAGCGCACCTTCGAAAACCATCCGCCGCGTGCAGGCCGGCACCACCGAGTCGGCCTGGGTTCGCCGCACCTTGATCGGCATCGCGCTGGCCTTCATGTTCCTGTTCCTGGTGCTGCCGCTGGCAGCGGTCGCGGCCGAGGCGCTGCGCAAGGGCGTCGGCGCCTACCTCGAGGCGCTCAAGGAGCCCGATGCCTGGGCGGCGATCCGCCTGACCCTGCTGACGGCCGCCATCGCGGTGCCGCTGAACCTGGTCTTCGGCGTCGCCGCGGCCTGGGCCATCGCCAAGTTCGAGTTCCGCGGCAAAGCGGTCCTGACGACGCTGGTCGACCTGCCGTTCGCGGTGTCGCCGGTGGTGGCGGGCCTGATCTACGTGCTGGTGTTCGGCGCCCAGGGCTGGTTCGGCCCCTGGCTGCAGGCACACGACATCAAGATCATCTTCGCCGTGCCCGGCATCGTGCTGGCGACCGTGTTCGTGACCTTTCCGTTCATCGCCCGCGAGTTGATCCCGCTGATGCAGGCTCAGGGCACCGACGAGGAGCAGGCGGCGATCGTGCTCGGCGCGACCGGCTGGCAGACCTTCTGGCGCGTCACCTTGCCCAACATCAAGTGGGGCCTGCTGTACGGGGTGATCCTGTGCAACGCCCGGGCGATGGGCGAGTTCGGCGCGGTGTCGGTGGTCTCGGGCCACATCCGCGGCCAGACCAACACCATGCCGCTGCACGTCGAAGTGCTCTACAACGAATACCAGTCGGTGGCCGCCTTCGCGGTGGCCTCGCTGCTGGCCATCCTGGCGCTGGTCACGCTGGTGATCAAGTCGGTCATCGAATGGCGCCACGAGCGCGAGATGAAGGCGATCGCCGAGCTGCCGCCGGAACGTCCGACGCCGGCCGCCTGAAAGAGAGAAATCATGAGTATCGAAATCAGAAACGTCAGCAAGCAATTCGGCGACTTCCACGCCCTGCGCGATGTCAGCCTGGACGTGGCCTCGGGCGAACTGGTCGCGCTGCTGGGGCCTTCGGGCTGCGGCAAGACCACCTTGCTTCGCATCATCGCGGGCCTGGAAACCGCCGGCACCGGCAGCATCCTGTTCGCGGGCGAGGACACCACCGATGTCCATGTGCGCGAGCGCCAGGTCGGCTTCGTGTTCCAGCACTACGCGCTGTTCCGCCACATGACGGTGTTCGAGAACGTCGCCTTCGGCCTGCGGGTCAAGCCGCGCGGCCTGCGCCCGAGCGAGGCGCAGATCAAGACCAAGGTGCACGACCTGCTCAAGCTGGTGCAACTCGACTGGCTGGCCGACCGCTATCCGGCCCAGTTGTCGGGCGGCCAGCGCCAGCGCATCGCCCTGGCGCGCGCGCTGGCGGTCGAGCCCAAGGTGCTGCTGCTCGACGAGCCCTTCGGCGCGCTCGACGCCAAGGTGCGCAAGGAACTGCGCCGCTGGCTGCGCCGGCTGCACGACGAACTGCACGTGACCAGCATCTTCGTCACCCACGACCAGGAAGAAGCGCTCGAAGTGGCCGACCGCGTGGTCCTGATGAACAGCGGCCGCATCGAGCAGGTCGGCTCGCCGCAGGAGGTCTGGGACCACCCGGCGAGCCCCTTCGTCTACGGCTTCCTGGGCGACGTCAACCTGTTCCATGGCCGTTCGCTCGAGGGCGAGGTTCAGGTCGAAGGCATCCGGCTCGACACCCGCGACCAGCAGGGCTTGCGCGACGGCAAGGCGCTGGCCTATGTGCGGCCGCACGACCTCGACGTGGCGCGCTACGCGCCGGGCGCCAGCGGCATCGTCGCGACCCTGACCCGCGCCATCGTGGTCGGACCGATCGCGCGGCTGGAACTGGAACCGGTCGAATCGAATCCAGATAATCCGGGCTCCGGAACCATCATCGAGGCGCAACTCCCTGCGCAACAGTTCCGGGACCTTGGTCTTGGCGAGGGCGACAAGGTGGTCGCCACGCCGCGCAAGGCCAGGGTGTTCGTAGAGGATTGGGTTTCACCTTGAAGTTTTTCGACTGGTATTTCGGCGCGCCGAGGCGCGCCCTGGCGCTGATCTGCGTGGCCTGCATCGCGATGCTGGCCTTCGGCATGTACCTGCAGCATGTGGTGGGCCTCGAGCCGTGCCCGATGTGCGTCGTGCAGCGCTATGCGCTGGTGCTGGTGGCCGTGTTCACCGGGCTCGGCGCGGCCAGCGGCAGCAAGGCCTTGCGCATCGCCACCATCCTGACGGCCCTGGTCGTGGCCGTGGGCGGCGCCTACACGGCGGCGAGCCAGAGCTGGCTGCAGTGGTATCCGCCGGAGGTGGTCTCGTGCGGGCGCGACATCTACGGAATGATCGAGACCTTTCCGCTGCAGCGCGCGCTGCCGATGATCTTCCGCGGCGCCGGCGACTGCTCGCAGATCGACTGGACCTTCCTTGGCCTGTCGATCGCCAACTGGTCGTTCATCGCCTTCACGGGGTTCGGGCTGGCGCTGCTGGTGCTGCTGGCGCGGTCGTTCCGCCGGCCGCCTATCCGGCCGGCGCTCAAGACCGTCCGCTGAGGCCTACAGGGGCAGGGTGTCGAAGGCCGCGTAGGCCGTCGCCAGCCAGGTCTTCACGCGCTGGCGCTCGAGCAGCCCCAGCGCGTGCGGGCCCTCGCGGTCGTTGACCGCCTTCCAGAAGCTCGTGTTGCGCGCATCGATCTTGCGCATGCTGGCGTCGTGCAGCCGGGGCAGGGCGATCACGCGCGCGCCGTGCGCCGTGGCCTTGCTGAGCGACTGCGATCCGAGCAGCAGGCCGAAGTCGTTGCCGCGCCCGTAGTTCTGCACCACGATGTAGTTCGGCCGGTCGCCGAAGGTGTCGATCAGGGTGCCGAGCAGGTCGCTGGAATCCTTGCCATCGTCCAGCACGTGCCAGAAATTCACCGCCACCCCGAGTTCGGCGAAGACGTCGAACAGGTCCGACTCCTTGATCCAGCGCGACAGCGGCGCCAGCGTCTGGGCCGCGAGGTCGACGATCACGCTCTGCTGCGGATTGGTTTCGAAGCCGTTGACTACCGTGTCGAGGCCCTCGAAGCTGTCCACCACCACCTGCGACGCGAAGCCCTCGTAGAAACGGGTGAAAGAGCTGTGCGAACGGTCCGTGTCGAAGCCCACGAAAGGCCGGCTGTGGTCGATGAAATACTGCGCCAGCACCCGCGCCGTGACCGACTTGCCGACACCGCCTTTTTCGCCGCCGATGAAATTGATGGAGCTCATGAGGTTCCTGCGAGAGTGGGAAGAAACTGCGATCGATTCTAGGTGCGGGGCTGGATTGGACCTGGTGCTGTCCGACCATCGGCACCCCGCTTGCGCAACGCCCGCAAGGATCGCGCCATGGCTGTCCGGGGCGCGTGCCGAGGGCACCGGGTGGCCCCCTCCGCTCATGTCCCCCGGCCTGCGGCCTCCTCCTTTACTTCGCTGCGGGGGCCACCCGGCGCCCTCGGCACGGGTAGCAGGAGGTTGTTCCCGCCGATCAACGACCGCCGTGACGGCTCACGCCGATGGTGTGCTCTGCGCAGCGAAATAAAGGAGGAGCCCGAAGGGCGGGGGACATTCGCGGAGCAGAGCACACCGTCGGCGTGAGCCCGCCCCCCCGGCCAGAAACCTCACTTCGGCACCATCGAAAGAAACGGCCCCAGGCTCCCCAGGAACCAGTTCTGGCTGAAGTCGAGCGCCGCGCGCCGGTACTTCTCGTCGGCCTGCGCCGCCAGCAGGTCGAGCCGAGCCACCACCTTGGACAGTTCGCGGTCGACCAGCAGGTTGCGCCCGCGCTCGCTGATCTCGGTGGCCAGCAGCAGCGGCTGCCCGTCGGGGCCGGTCTTCGAACCGATCAGCCACAGCGAGATCTCGAAGTTGCGCGCCGCCCGGTAGCTGTTCTCGGCACTGACGCCGTCGAGCATGTTCTGCTCCCAGGTGTCGCCGTTGGCCTGCTTGAGCAGCGCCGCCCAGCCGACCACCAGCGCGGCGACGCGGTCGCCCTCGAAGGGCTTGGGCGCGGTCTCGAAGGCCAGGCGGACGGCATCGATGCCATAGGCGCCATGCAACTGCGGCAGCGGCGCGTTCTGCGAGATCGATTCCCAGGTGCGCTGGATCGCCTCGTCGGCGCTGCCGCACCACTTGCGCCATTCGCGTGGATTGCGTCGATAGAGCGAGATCTGCACGCGCCGCACCGACTGCAGGTTGTCGCGCAAGGCCAGGTTGGCGATGCGGTTCGCGCCGCTCTGGAGCCATTCGTTGCTGGCATAGGGTTCGGCGCGCTGGGTGGAGCCGCAGGCCGCGAGCGCCAGGGCCGCCGCGCCGCTGCCGATGAGCCACGCACGGCGAGCAAGACACGGGGAAAGAGGGGAAACGCGCATGGTCCGCACGTTATCATCCTCGCCTCAGGTGGCGGCCTGGCCTGGACGTGCCAGCCGCCGGAATCTGCTTACAAATCAACACCTTGGCACCCAACCTTGGCAAAACAACTGGCTTAGGGCCGACCTGACGTGCGTCTCAATTCCATCAAGCTCTCGGGCTTCAAGTCCTTCGCCGAACCCACCAATTTCCTGCTTCCCGGCCAGCTGGTCGGGGTGGTCGGTCCCAACGGCTGCGGCAAGTCGAACATCATGGATGCCGTGCGCTGGGTGCTCGGCGAATCGCGTGCCTCCGAACTGCGCGGCGAGTCGATGCAGGACGTGATCTTCAACGGCACGACCACCCGCAAGCAGGCCAGCCGCTCCAGCGTCGAACTGGTGTTCGACAACGCCGACCACCGCGCGGGCGGCCAGTGGGCGCAGTTCGCCGAGATCGCGGTCAAGCGGGTGCTGACCCGCGACGGCAACTCCAGCTACTACATCAACAACCAGCCGGTGCGCCGGCGCGACGTGCAGGACGTGTTCCTCGGCACCGGCCTGGGGCCGCGCGCCTACGCGATCATCGGCCAGGGCACGATCAGCCGGATCATCGAATCCAAGCCCGAGGAACTGCGCCTGTTCCTCGAAGAGGCCGCCGGCGTCTCGAAGTACAAGGAGCGCCGCCGCGAGACCGAGAACCGGCTCGGCGACACGCGCGAGAACCTCACGCGGGTCGAGGACATCCTGCGCGAACTCAACAGCAACCTCGAGCGGCTCGAGAAGCAGGCCGAGGTGGCGGCGCGCTACAACCAGCTTACCGGCGACGCGACGCGCAAGCAGCACCAGCTGTGGTTCCTGAAGCGCACCGAGAGCGAGGCCGACCAGGCCAAGGTCAAGGCCGACGCCGAGCGCGCGATCAACGACCTCGAATCGCGCACCGCAGACTTGCGCCACATCGAGGCCGAGCTCGAGACCGTGCGCCAGGCCCACTACGCGGCCGGCGACCAGGTCAACCAGGCCCAGGGCAAGCTCTACGAGGCCAGCGCCGAGGTCGGCCGGCTCGAAGGCGAGATCCGCTTCGTGGTCGAGGGGCGCCAGCGGGTCGAGCAGCGGCTGGTGCAGCTGCGCGAACAGATGGGGCAATGGGACACCCGGCGCGACGACGCCGAGGCCGAGATCGAGACCCTGGCCGGCCAGGGCGTGAACGCCGAGGAGCAGGCCGAACTGCTGGCCGCCCAGCTCGAGGAGCACGACGCCCGCATGCCCGAGCTCGAGGACGCCCAGCAGCGGGCCCAGAACGAGGCCAACGCCCAGCGCGCGACGGTGGTGCAGGTGCAGCAGCAGATCCAGGTGCTGGCCGCCGACCAGCGCAACATCGAGGACCAGAGCCGCCAGCTCAACCTGCGCGCCGAGCGGCTGCGCACCGACCAGAACGCGCTCGCGGCGCCCGACGAGGGGCGCTTGCGCGAGCAGCAGGAGCAACTGGCGATGGCCCAGGAGGCGGCCGCCGAATCCGATGCGCGCCTGCAGGAACTGCAGGAAGCCGTGCCGCAGCTCGACGACGACCGGCGCACGCGCCAGCAGGCCGTCAATGCCGAAGGGGCGCGCCACGCCGACCTGTCGGCGCGGCTGGAGGCGCTCAAGGCCTTGCAGGAGAAGGTCAAGACCGACGGCAAGCTCGCGCCCTGGCTCGCCAAGCATGGGCTCGAAAGCCTGCAGGGCCTCTGGAGCCGCATCCACATCGAGCTCGGCTGGGAAGACGCGCTCGAATCGGCCTTGCGCGAGCGCATGGGCGCGCTCGAAGTCAGCCGCCTCGACATGGTCCGCGCCTTCGCCGCCGATGCGCCGCCGGCCAAGCTGGCCTTCTATTCGCCGCCGCTGGCGGGCCTGCCGCCGGGCGCGTCGTCGCTGCCGCGGCTGTCCGACCTGCTGCGCCTGGCCGACGCCGGCCAGCAGGCGCTGCTGGCCGAGTGGCTGCACGGCTGCTTCACGGCCACCAGCCTCGAAGAGGCGCTGGCGCAGCGCGACAAGCTGCAGCCCGGCGAGGTGATCTACATCAAGAGCGGCCATGCGGTCACGGCCCACAGCGTCAGCTTCTACGCCCAGGATTCGGAACAGGCCGGCCTGCTGGCGCGCCAGCAGGAAATGGAGAACCTGGAACGCCAGCTGCGGGCCCAGACCCTGATCGCCGACGAGTCGCGCACCGCGCTGGCCCGTGCCGAGGCGGCCTACGGCGATGCCGCCCAGCGCCTGGTCGCGGCGCGTCGTGAAGCGGCCGAGACCCAGTCGCAGGCGCACGCGCTGCAGGTCGAGACGCTGCGCCTGTCGCAGTTGGCCGAGCAGACCCGCGCCCGCAGCGAACAGCTGTCGAACGACTTGGGCGAGGTGACGGCGCAGCTCGAGGAGCTGCAGGAAAAGCGCATCGCCGCCGAGTCGCGCTTCGAAGAGCTCGACATGCAGCTCGCCGACAGCCAGGAACGCCATGCGCAGCTCGATGAGAAGGTCATCGAGGCCGGCCGTGCGCTCACGGCCAGCCGCGAACAGCATCGCAGCCTGGAGCGCCAGGCCCAGGAAGCCACCTTCGCGCAGCGCACCCTCGAGGCGCGCCGTGGCGAGCTGAGCCGCGCGATCGAGACCGCCAGCCAGCAGATCGTCGCCCTGACCGACGAAGAAGAACGCGCGCGCGCCGAGCTCGGCCGCCTGTCCGACGCCGCCGCGCAGGCCGGACTGCAGGACGCGCTGTCGCTCAAGCTCGAACGCGRGACCGCGCTCGGTGCCTCGCGCAGCCAGTACGACGACCTGACGATCAAGCTGCGCGCCAGCGACGAGCGCCGGCTGCAGCTCGAGCGCGAGCTCGACCCGCTGCGCCAGCGCATCACCGATTTCCAGCTCAAGGAGCAGGCCGCGCGGCTGGGCTTCGAGCAATACCAGCAGCTGCTGGCCGACGCCGAGGCCGACCTCGAGGCGGTCGCGCTGTCGATCGAGACCGACAAGGTCCGGCTCACCGGGCTGCAGAGCGAGATCGACCGGCTGCATCGCGAAGTGGCAGCGCTCGGCGCGGTCAACCTGGCCGCTCTCGACGAACTGGCGGTGGCCAGCGAGCGCAAGACCTTCCTCGATGCCCAGTCGGCCGACTTGAACGAGGCCATCGGCACGCTCGAGGACGCGATCCGCAAGATCGACGCCGAGACCCGCGACCTGCTGGGGGGCACCTTCAAGATCGTCAACGAGCACTTCAGCCGGATGTTCCCGGAGCTCTTCGGCGGCGGCAATGCCCGGCTCATGATGACCGGCGACGAGATCCTCGACTCCGGCGTGCAGGTCATGGCCCAGCCGCCGGGCAAGAAGAACCAGACCATCCATCTGCTGTCGGGCGGCGAGAAGGCGCTGACCGCGATCGCGCTGGTGTTCGCGATCTTCCAGCTGAACCCGGCGCCGTTCTGCCTGCTGGACGAAGTGGACGCGCCGCTGGACGACGCCAACACCGAACGCTATGCCAAACTCGTCACAGCCATGAGCCGCGAAACCCAGTTCCTCTTCATCAGCCACAACAAGATTGCCATGGAGATGGCCGAGCAGCTGATCGGCGTGACCATGCAGGAGCAGGGCGTCTCGCGCATCGTGGCGGTCGACATGGAGTCGGCCGTGTCCATGGTCGAGGCCGCTTGAGCACCGGCGGCCCATGAGCAATCTCACCGTCGCCCTCGCCATCCTCGGCGGACTGGTTCTCGCCACCGTGGTCGGCTACAACACATGGATGTCGCGCCGCAATGCGCCGAAGCAGCCCGACGCGCCCGCCAGCAGCGAACCGGCCGTGCCGGAGGCCGCCCCCAAGGGGGAGTTCGAGCCCGTGCTGCATGTCGATCCGCACCAGGTCCCCGGCAACGAGCGGCACGAGCCGCTGTTCGATCCGGACCTGCCGGCGCCGAGCGCACTGGCGGCACCGTCGGCCGAGCGCCGCGGCGGCCTCGATCCGCTGATCGACATCATCGCCCCGGTGTCGCTCGACGGCCTGGCCTCCGGCGACGCCGCGATCGCGGCCATGCCGGCGACCCGGCGCGCCGGCAGCAAGCCGGTGGCGGTCGAGGGGCTCAATGAATTCACCGGCGAGTGGGAGCCGGCGGTGGCCGGGCAGCGCTATGGCGCCTTCCAGGTCGGCGTGCAGATGGCCAACCGCACCGGTGCGCTCAACGAGATCGAATACTCCGAGTTCGTGGTCAAGGCCCAGGCCTTCGCCGATGCCCTCAACGGCGCGCCCGAGTTTCCCGAGATGCTCGACGAGGTGGCGCGGGCCCGCGAGCTCGACCAGTTCGCGAGTTCGCACGATGCCCAGCTGAGCTTCGTGCTGCGTGCCCGCCATGCGGCCTGGAGCCCCGGCTACGTGCAGCAGAACGCTTCCCGCCTCGGCTTCGTGGCCGGCATCATCCCGGGGCGCATGGTGCTGCCGGCGGGCGAGCAGGGGCTGCCGCCGATCCTCGGGCTGTCCTTCGATACCCAGGCCGCGCTGGCCGACGATCCGGCGCAGTCGGCGATCCGCGAGTTGACCCTGAGCCTCGACGTGCCGCAGGTCGACCGCGCGGAGCGCCCCTTCGAGCGCATGCGCGAGTCGGCCGCCGCGCTGGCGCGCGAGATGGACGGTGTGGTCACCGATAGCGACGGCCAGCCGCTGCGCGACGAGACCATGGATGCCATCGGCGTCGACCTCGAGCAGCTCTACGACACGCTCGACACGCGCGACCTGTCGGCCGGCTCGCCGCTGGCGCGGCGTTTGTTCAGCTAGTCCGGAGATCCCCATGCCCACGCGCGAAGACGCAGCTCGCGAGGCCGCTGCGCTCAGCGAGCAGCTGCACCGCCACGCCCATCTCTACTACGTGCTCGACGCGCCCGAACTGCCGGACGCCGAGTACGACCGGCTGTTCCAGCGGCTGCAGGCCCTGGAGGCCGAATTTCCCGAACTGCGCACCCCCGATTCGCCGACCCAGCGGGTCGGCGGCAAGCCGCTCGACGGCTTCGCCAAGGTGCGCCACAAGGTGCCGATGCTGTCGATCCGCACCGAGACCGACATCACGCCCGCCGGTGCCAGTGCCTTCGACGCCCGGGTCCGCAAGGAGCTCGGACTGGCCGAGGATGGGCCTCAGGTCGAATACGTCTGCGAACTCAAGTTCGACGGCCTGGCACTGAACCTGCGCTACGAGGACGGCGTGCTGGTGCAGGCGGCGACCCGCGGCGACGGCGAGATCGGCGAGGAAGTGACCCAGAACATCCGCACGGTGCAGCAGATCCCGCTGCGCCTGCAGGGCGACCCAACGGCCATTCCGCCGGTGGTCGAGGTGCGCGGCGAGGTCTACATGCGGCGCGACGATTTCGACGCGCTCAACGAGCGCCAGCGCGAGAAAATCGCGGGCGGCCAGAAGAACGAGAAGGTCTTCGTCAATCCGCGCAACGCGGCGGCGGGCGCGGTGCGCCAGCTCGATCCGTCGATCGCGGCCCAGCGGCCGCTGAGCTTCTTCGCCTACGGCCTGGGCGAGGTGACGCCGCCCGAGCAGGGCGGGCCGGACTTGCCGACCCAGTTCGACTGGCTGCAGCAGTTCAGTGCCTGGGGCTTCCCGGTGGCGACGCAGACCGCGCGCGCCCGTGGTGCCATCGAGCTGATCGCCTTCCACGAGACCATCGGCCGCCAGCGCGACTCGCTGCCCTACGACATCGACGGCGTGGTCTACAAGGTCGACAGCCTCGCGCTGCAGCGGCAGCTCGGCTTCGTCTCGCGCGAGCCGCGCTGGGCGGTCGCCCACAAGTACCCGGCCCAGGAGCAGCTCACCGAGGTGCTGGCGATCGAGATCCAGGTCGGGCGCACCGGCAAGCTCACGCCGGTGGCCAAGCTGGCGCCGGTGTTCGTCGGCGGCGTGACCGTGACCAACGCCACCCTGCACAACGAGGACGAGACCCGGCGCAAGGACGTGCGCGTGGGCGACACCGTGATCGTCCGGCGCGCCGGCGACGTGATCCCCGAGGTGGTCGGCGTGCTGCCCGAGAGCGCGGCTCGGCCCGACGCCGAGCGCGGCCCGGTCTTCACGATGCCGCACCAGTGCCCGGTCTGTGGATCGGACGCCGTTCGCGAGGAGGGCGAGGTCGACTACCGCTGCACCGGCGGGCTGTTCTGCGCAGCGCAGCGCAAGGAAGCGATCCTGCATTTCGCGGCCCGGCGCGCGCTCGACATCGAAGGCCTGGGCGACAAGCTGGTCGAGCAGCTGGTCGATGCCGAGCTGATCCGAACGCTGCCCGACCTCTACAAGCTGGGCTTCACGACGCTGGCCGGCCTGGACCGCATGGCCGACAAGTCGGCCAACAACATCGTCGCAGCGCTGGAGGCGTCGAAGAAGACCACGCTGCCGCGCTTCCTGTTCGGGCTCGGCATTCGGCACGTGGGCGAAAGCACGGCCAAGGACCTGGCGAAGCATTTCGGCAAGCTCGACGCCATCATGGACGCGAGCGAGGAGCAGCTGCTCGAAGTCAACGACGTCGGTCCGGTGGTCGCGACCAGCCTGCGCACCTTTTTCGACCAGCCGCACAACCGCGAGGTGGTCGAGCAGCTGCGTGCCTGCGGCGTCCACTGGGAAGAGAGCGAGCCCGCCGCCCGCGCGCCCAGGCCGCTGGCAGGAAAGACCTTCGTCATTACCGGTACGCTTCCTACGCTGGGTCGCGACGAGGCGAAGGACAAACTCGAAGAGGCCGGCGCCAAGGTGGCCGGCTCGGTGAGCAAGAAGACCGATTACGTGGTGGCCGGCGCCGAGGCCGGCAGCAAGCTGGACAAGGCGCGCGACCTCGGCGTGACCGTGATCGACGAAGCGCAGATGCTGGAGATCCTCGCCCAAGGACTATCCTGAGATTGTTTCGTTTTCCCGGTCAACAGGCGGGCGCGCCGGCCGTTGAATCGAAGATGACCCAGGAGGTCCGGATGAAGCGATTTCGTTCTGTGTCGGCCGCCATCGCCGTGGGGGGCGCCGCATTGCTCGGCGGCTGCGTGGCGCCCGGTCCGTACTATGCGGGCGCGGCCTATCCCTACTACGCCGACCCGGTCGTGGTGGCGCCATCGGTCTACATCGGCGCCACCGGCTACTACGGCTGGGGCGGCTACTACGGCGGCTACCGCTATCCCGGCTACTACGGCTACTACGGACGGGCCGGCTACTACGGGCATCCGGGCTACTACGGTCGGCCCGGGTACTACGGCAGGTACTACGGACGACGCTAGGCCACCGCGATAATCGCGCATGGCCATCCGCGAAATCCTCAAGATGGGCGACCCCCGGCTGCTGCGCATCGCGCAGCCGGTCGCCGCCTTCGACACCGACGAGTTGCACCTGCTGGTGCGCGACATGTTCGAGACCATGTATTCGGTCAATGGCGCCGGGCTCGCGGCGCCGCAGATCGGGGTCGACCAGCAGCTCGTGATCTTTGGCACCGACACGGTGAATCCGCGCTACCCGGATGCGCCGATCGTCCCGCGCACGGTGCTGCTGAACCCGGTCGTCACGCCGATCGGGGACGAGGAGGAAGAGGGCTGGGAGGGCTGCCTGTCGGTGCCGGGCCTGCGCGGCGTGGTGCCGCGCTTCGCCAACATCCGCTACACCGGCTTCGATCCGTACGGGGACCCGATCGATCGCACGGTGAGCGGGTTCCATGCCCGGGTCGTCCAGCACGAGGTCGACCACCTGCTGGGCAAGCTGTATCCGATGCGGGTGCGCGACTTCTCGCGCTTCGGCTTCACGGAGGTGCTGTTTCCGGGGCTCGATGCGGGCGAGGATGACTGAAGGTTGAACAATGCGTTGAGGGCCGCTGGGCCGATTTCGAGCGCAACACCCATCGTTCTGCGCATCGTGGTGTGCGGCGTGTTGTTCGATGCATTGATCCCCCTTTCGCCCTTCATCGTCGAATCCTTCGGCATCGGCTTCGGGGACTTTCAGCGAATCCTGTCCATGGGATTCTTGATTTTTTCCGGCACCCAGTTTCTTGCTCCGCGATTTGCCAATGCGGGGGAGCCCGAGCAACTGCTTCTTGTCTCCACGCTGGGGGTCGCCGCGCTGTGCGGCATGTTGGCGCTTCCGTCCAATTTCTGGGGCTTTTCCCTCATCCTGTTGCTGATGTTCTCCGCCAATGCGGTGGGATCCGTATCGGCGCGTACATCGCTGCGCGGCTTGCTTGATAGTCAGCGCTTCGAGAAAGCGCTTTCGTCTTCCTACTCGCTCATGAGCGCCGGCGCCGTTCTGACGCCGATTCTTGTCGTCGCCGTCGCCACGCGATTGCATTGGAAATGGCTGGTGCTCTTGCCTTCGATGGTGCTGTGCGGGCTTTGTTTCTTTCTGCCGCGATCAACACGGGGTCGGCGCGAACGAACGGAGGCGCCTGATGCATCAAGCCGAAAGGTCGGTGCATTCACCAGAATCGTGAGGAAAAAAGAGTTCCATATTCCATTGTTGATGGGGATGGCTGCGCAAAGCCTCTTCGCTGCGGTGCTGATCAGCAAACCGTCGATATTGGTGGGGCAGTTCAAGATGGCGCCGTCGACGCTCGGCGCTGCGTTGGCGTTCACGGCCGCCGTCGAGGTCCTGGCCTTCCATCTTTCAGGAAAGGCCGCCGGAAGATTTGGCTGGCAGCGCAGAATCTGCGCCGCATGGGGTTTCCTGGCCCTGGGAATCCTGGCGCTGCTGGCCTCCGCCTACGCAGACAGCGTGGCGCTGTTTCTGGCTTTTGCGGTGATGGTCGTCGTCTTCTTCTGCATCGTGCTTCCGATTTCCGCCACCTTGGCGCTCGACGTCGCACCCGACGAGAGATTCCATGCCGCGGCCTTGTACGGTGGAATCCAGAGCCTGGGAGGCGCTTCGATCGTGTTCCTGTTGTCCGCGTTGCCGGGCTCGCCGGTCGCCGCACTGATCATTCTTGCCGTGCTGGTATGGGTGGGCATGCCGGGCCTGCAGTTCGCGCTGCATCGGCCAACCCGCCAAGCGCACGGCGGGTAGCCGCGACTCCGAGCTAGTTCAGTCGTCCGCTGGTGCCGCCCAGGCTGAAACGCCCGGCGCCCAGGAAGGCCACCGCCAGCGCGGCGAACAGAAACATGCCCTGCAGTTCGAGCGCCCAGCCGCCCGACTTGCCGATGACCGTCAGGTCCTTGAGGTGGACGAGCCAGATGGCGACCAGCATGTTGATGACCGTGATCCAGGCCGCCGGACGGGTGTAGACACCGATGATCAGCAACACCGGTGCCAACAACTCGCCCACGTAGACCAGGTAGGCGAGGGCGCCTGGCAAGCCATGCGACGTCAGCATGCCCTCGACGAAACCAACGCCGTTACTGAGCTTCGAGATGCCGTGAAGCAGGATCAGGATACCCAGGGCCAGACGCAGGACGAGCTTGCCGGTGTCATCGGAACGGATCATGTGAAAAACCTTTCGTTGCTAAAAACAGGGGCGATTGTGGTCGATCTCGCACCGCGTTGCCGCATCGGGGTCTCGCACGAGGCGATTTTCCGGATCGGACAGCGATGTCACGGCCGGCTCGCCGGGTCTCGGCAGCGGGAGTGACGTCGATCGGCGCCGCTGGGGCTGCATGAGGGTCGCATCGATCGTCCTGAAGGGGTTGTCGGCATCCCGAGTCAGGGCCTCCACCACCGGCAGCCAGGCGCCGCTGCTGCGCCATCGCGTATAGCGCAGGTGCACGACGCGGAAGTCACCGAAGCGCGGCGGCAGGTTGCGCCACGGAATCCCGGTGCGATAGCGGTACAGCACGGCCTCGACGAACAGCCGGTTGTCTTTGGCTGTCACGCCGACATGACCGCGGCGCCCGGGCAGCAGGTTCTTGATCAACATCCATTGGTAGTCCTTCAGCGCGTACATCCGTCCCCATGATTTGATTTCTATTTCCGCGAATATAACTGTCGGAAAACGTGCGTAATTGATGACAGTTACAAAGTGAAGTACTGAGGGTGTCTATTTTACCAATGAAGACAGCGGCAGGCCTGAGTTCAGTCAATTGAATTGATGACAAACGGGTTTTTCGCATCGATGTTACCGGTGGTTAATAAATTCCTAATTTATTACACCATCGAGGTCAATTGATGGTTTGATGGAATTCCAATTTCTGCTCACTCTATCGGAATTTTCCGCACCGGCGGGCTTCGCTTCGATGATTAGAATCCACGCCGTGCATCAATGCCGGGTGGCATTGACAATTGATTCTTAATCAAAAGATGGGGCGGCCAACACCTCCCCTTGCACGCATTGTCAACTTCAATATGGAATTACCATGAAGAAAATCATTCTGTCGACTCTCGTTGCCAGCGCCTCGGTTCTTGCTTTTTCCGCCCATGCATCGGGCCGGATCAATTTCGACGGCGAGGTGGTGGCCCAGACCTGCAACGTGACCGTCAACGGCCAAGCCACGACCCTGGTGCCGGGGACCAACGTATCGCTGCCGCACGTCACCCAGGGTGCCCTGGCCAACGTCGGCGACGTGGCTGGCGAGACGCGCTTCACCATCGGGCTCAGGGATTGCCTGGCGACCCCGGGCACGGCCGCCGCCTTCTTCGAGCAAGGCCCGACCGTGGATGGCTCGGGTCGGCTGAAGAACATGACGGTCGGCGGCGCCGACAACGTGCAGCTGCAGCTGCTCGATGTCGACGGCAACAATGCGCCGATCAACGTGGGTGACGCATCTCAGCGCACCAACAACGTCCACGGGACCATCTCCGGCGGCGCAGTGGATCTGCCATACGGCGTCCGCTACTACGCGACGGGTGCCTCCACCGCCGGCCTCGTGACCAGCTCGGTCACCTACACGATCGACTACCAATAAGGTTGATCGCGCCCGCGCGCCCTGGCGTGCGGGCGCCTCGGCGCGCCTCGCCGGCGCGCCCGTGCGAGCGACTTCGAACAGACTCAATGAAAAATCACTTTCGCACCGGCGTTCGCCGGCTCCTGGCCCTGTCCGCCTTCGCATTCGGCCTTTCGCATGCGGCCATCGTCATTACCGGCACCCGTGTCGTCTATCCGGCCGAAGAGCGCGAAGTCACGGTCAAATTGAACAATACCGGCGCATTGCCGGCGCTGGTCCAGAGCTGGATCGACGATGGCAATGAAAAAACCAGCGCTCAAGAAAAATCGGTGCCGTTCGCGCTATTGCCGCCGATATTCAGGATCGATCCGGGCAAGGGGCAGTCGGTGCGGATGACCTATACCAAGGAGCCGCTGCCGCAGGATCGGGAGTCGGTTTTCTGGCTCAACGTCCTTGAGATTCCGCCGCGGCCCGATGCCGAGCTTCGAGACAGCCGGAATATTCTGCAGATGGCATTTCGCTCGCGGATAAAGATATTTTTCCGGCCCAAGGGGCTGCCCGGCGACGCCAATGAAGCGATCGCCGGATTGCGCTGGCAATTGACTGCGAACGAGGCCCGCAACGGATACGACCTGAAGGCCGAGAACCCGTCGGCCTACCACGTCAGCGTGTCCAGGGCATCGGTCGCCTTCGGCGACCGGACCTACGAAACCGAGCGTGGCATGGTCGCGCCGCACGACAGCCTGCGCTTTCCGTTGGCCGGGCTGACATCGAAGCCGGATGCTGCACCCCGGATCCGCTTCACCGCGATCAACGACTACGGCGCCCCGGTCGACAGAGAGGTCGAACCCGCAGCCCGCGTCGAGACCCGGGCCGCGCAGCCGGACACGCCGCCCTGAGGGGCTGAATCGATTCCTGCCGGTGCAGCTTCAGGCACCGGGCCTCCCGACTTTCACGACGACCCGCCTCCAGGGGCTGGCGTGGCGCAGCGCTTTCCGCTGCCATGCGATGGATACAGAAAGATGCGAGCTTTTTCCCGGGGCGCCGTGCCCTCGTGGCCGTTGAGCCGCCTGAGTGCGGCGTTGATCTTCGTGTTCGGCCCCATGCCGCTGGCTCTCGCGCAGACCGGCGCGCCCGCTTCGGCCGACGGCTTGGCCGTGATCGAATTCAACGACGACTTCGCCCCTGCGGCGGCCGGTCCCAAGGTGGATTTCTCGCGCTTCGCCAAGGGCAATCCCCTGACACCAGGCGAGTACCGGGTCGACCTGTCGGTCAACGGCAAGGGACTTGGCCGCACCGAAGTCACGGTGAAGGCGATCCGCGGGCCGGACGAGGCGCAACTGTGCGTGACGCGCGCATTGCTCGAGCGGATGTCGGTCGACTTCGAGAAGCTGAGCGAGGCGGCGCTGCTCTCGCTGGCCGGGCCGGCGTGCCTGTCGATCAAGGACCTGATCCCCGATGCCACGCTGACCCTGGACACTTCCTCGCTGTCGCTCGACGCCAGCATCCCCCAGGCCCTGGTGCGCAAGACGCCGCGCGGCTATGTGGACCCTGCGGGCTGGGATCAGGGCGTCACGGCGGCGATGCTCGGCTACTCCTTCAACCACTATCGCCAACGCACGGCCGGACAATCCTTCGACTCGTCCTACCTCGGGCTGAACCTGGGCTTCAATGCCGGCGGCTGGAACTTCCGCCACAACGGCAGCATGTCCTGGCGAGCGCAGGGCGGCTCGACCTACCAGACGCAGAACACCTACGTGCAGCGGGACCTCGGCGCGCTGCGCGGCCGGCTCACGATCGGCGAGGCCAACACCAGCGGCGAAATCTTCGATACCGTGCCCTTCCTCGGCGCGCAGGCGGCCTCGGACGACCGGATGCTGCCCGATTCCCAGCGCGGCTATGCACCGGTCGTGCGCGGGATCGCCACCACCCAGGCGCGGGTCACCATCCGGCAGAGCGGGGTGGTCATCTACGACACGCCGGTGCCCCCTGGTCCCTTCGAGATCAATGACCTCAATCCGGCCGGCTACGGCGGGGACCTCGATGTGACGGTGACCGAATCCGACGGCCGCCAGCGCATCTTTTCGGTGCCCTACGTGTCGGTGCCGCGCTTGCTGCGTCCGGGCACCGCGCGGTTCAGCCTGACGGGCGGCCGCTTGCGCAATGCCGCCCTGATGGATCAGCCGGGTTTCCTGCAGGGCACCCTGCAGCGGGGCTTCAGCGACCGCCTGACCGGCTACGGCGGCATCCAGGCGAGCGAGCATTACGGCGCAGCGTTGGCGGGGCTGGCCGCGGCAACGCCGGTGGGGGCGCTGTCGGCCGACCTGACCGCGGCCAGTTCGGAGATCGGCGAGGCGCGCCGGTCGGGCCAAAGCCTGCGGCTGGGCTACAGCAAGTTCCTGGAGCAGTTCGCCAGCAGCGTCTCGGTGTCGGCGGCCCGCTTCTCGACCGACGGATTCTTCGGTTTCAGCGATGCGGCGCTGGCCGCTGACGCGGTTCGACGGGGGCTGGCGTTCGACTCGATCTGGCGGCCGCGCAATCGGCTGTCGCTCAGTTTCAGCCAGGCGCTGGGAGAACGCGGCGGCCAGCTCTCCCTCAGCGGCTACGCGCAGGACTACTGGAACCGGGATCAGCGCGACGTGCAATACCAGTTCAGCTACAGCAACAGCTTCGGCTCGATCAGCTATGCCCTGTCGATCAATCGATCGCGGGATGCCCTCGGCCGGATGGCGAACGTGTTCATGGCGAGTCTTTCGATCCCTCTGGGCAAGGCCGACAGGCCGCCGATCAACGCCATGCTCAACCTCAGCCGCAATGCCGACGGCGCGAGCGCCAGCCAGGCGACCCTGAGCGGGGTGGCCGGCTCCGGCAACGCGCTGTCCTGGGGCGTGGCGGCCGGACAGGCGGAGCAGCAGGGCGCCAACGGTTCCCTCAACGCCCAGTACCGCAGCCCCTACGCGAACCTCCAGGCGTTCTACGGGCAAGGCCGGGACTACACCAGCGGTTCGCTGGGCGTCAGCGGCTCGGCGGTGCTGCATGCCGGGGGGCTCACGCTGTCGCCGTACATCGGCGAGACGATCGGACTGGTCGAGGCCCCGGGCGCAGGCGGGGCACGCATCGAGAGCTATCCGGGCGTGGTCCTCGATGGCCAGGGCTTCGGCATCGTCCCTTACATGACGCCCTACCGGTTGAACGAAGTCGCGATCGATCCCAAGGGCATCTCCACCGACGTGGAACTGCAGGCCTCGAGCCAGCAGGTGGCACCGCGCGCCGGCGCGGTCGTGAGGCTGCAATACAAGACGGTGACCGGTCGCGCGCTGCTGGTCGACAGCCGCCTGCCGGATGGCGGCCCACTGCCGTTCGGCGCCGAAGTCAGGGACGCCAACGGCGACAACGTCGGGACAGTCGGGCAGGGCGGTCGCATCTTCGCGCGCATGCCCGAGACCAATCGAGTGCTGACGGTGCGATGGGGCGATCAGGATTCGCGCCAATGCAGCATCGATTTGTCGGCCTTGCCGGACCGCGTGTCGGGCAGCAGCGCGAGCCTGGAGCATTTCGACGGACCCTGCGCGGCCGCTGCGCCGTCCGCGGCGCCCGAAACCACGGGCGCCGTCAAATGAAACAACCTGGAGCACGCATGCAAGCATTTCCAAGGCAGGCCCACGCCGTGGCCGGCCGATTCGGCGCCGCACTCGCGCTGCTGGCCCTCTCGACGGCGGCGAGTGCCGCGATCCGCTGCGACTATGGCCTGGACAACGCCTATGGTCCGGCACCCGCTTCGCTCACCCAGTCGCTGGTGGTCCAGGCCCTGACGATCGGGCGCGACGTGCCGGACGGCACGATCATCTATCAGCAGCTCACCGACCTGCAGCCGTTCAGCATCCAGTGCAGCGGCGGCATCGGAAGCGTTGACCTGAGGTCGAACTACGGCGCCAATCCGCGGCCGCTGGCCTCGTGGAACACCGGACCCCATGCGGGCCAGGTCTACGAGTCCGGACTGCCGGGCATCGGGGTCTTCATCGAGGATCTGTCGTCCGATGCCGCGTTGCCGGTCGTGAGGAACCTGCCGATCACCTCGAACCCTGCCGCCGTCGGCGGCAAGCAGGCCCAGTTGCGCCTGAACCTGATCAAGATCGGGCCGGTGTCGCCCGGTGTGGTCAGCGGCAGCCAGCTTCCCGGCGCCGAGGTGTCGATCGCACAGCTGCCGCTGCTGCGGCTGCAGTTCGTCGGCGGCCTGCAGATCGTCTCGCAGACCTGTACCACGCCTGACGTGAACGTCACGATGGGGACTTACCGAAGCGGTGAGTTCTCGGGCCCCGGCAGCACCACGGCGTGGAAGCGTTTCGAGATCCGGCTGGAGAATTGCCCGGCTTTCTACGGCGCGTCGGTGTCGGCGACCAACAGCCACACGGGCGGGAGCGGATGGCAGTTCTCGGGTGTGACGCAAAGCAATCAGATCGGCTACAGCCTGTCCGGCACGACCCGCATGATCGGCCCGCCCAGCCAGGGGGTCGTCGCCCTGAGCCCGGCCCGGCGCGGCGGGATGGCGGCAGGCGGCATCGGGCTGCAGCTCGGACGGCCCGACGGTGCGCCGCATGGCTTCGATACGGTCTATCCCTCGGGGATCGACCCGAATTCGGAGCCGGGCGCCAGCTATGCGATCCCGCTGGCCGCGCGCTATGTGCAGACCGACCCGGTCGTGACGCCGGGCGAGGCCAACGGCGCGGTGATCTTCACGATCGACTACCAGTAGGGCGGGGCGCCATCGGCGGCGGCGCGTCAGTCGTAGGTCGTGATCACCACGGCGAGCGCGGAGGCGCCGGCTGGCGGCGCCAGCGTCAGGCTGCCGGTCTCGTGGCCCAGCCGGCAGCCGCGATCGGATGTGGTTTGCATCCCGGCGCCGCAGCGGATCTCAACAGGTTCGCGATCCGGTCGTTCGATGCGCACCACGGCGCTCCTGGGTTCGGATGGCGAGGCGATGAATCGCAGCTCGGTCCCGCGGAGCGTCGGGTCGTCGCGGGCGCCGCCAGAGGCGGCGGGTGAAACGACGACACCGTACGACGACGGGACGATCGCGCCGGCGAAGGCGATCGAGCCGCCCGCCGCGCTGGCGGCCGTGGTGAAGAGACAGGCGGCAATGACCGGGACGATGGCCATGCGCGAGGAAGCGCCAGTGCGCTGCTGCATATCTACCTCCTTGAGCTCGTGGTGGTTTCAAATATATTGCAAATGTTTCGACCAGTCACACGCTGAAACAACGAACCTTGACCGCCGACAAGCCGCCGCAATTGGATGCCCACCCCACGTAAACTGCCGGCCTGCCGTCATTTCGAAGAAAAGAGGACCACCGCATGAATTCACGCATCCGCCCGGCGCTCGCCGCTGTCGCCGCCACCCTGGCCTTCGCGGCCGCGCCGGCTTTCGCCGGCAAGACGCTCGACGCCGTCAAGCAGCGCGGCACCGTCAAGTGCGGCGTGACCAACGGGGTGGCCGGCTTCTCGGCGCCCGACACCCAGGGCAACTGGTCCGGGCTCGATGTCGACACCTGCCGCGCGATCGCGGCGGCCGTGCTCGGCGACGGCAAGAAGGTCGAGTTCGTGCCGCTGAATTCGCAGCAGCGCTTCTCGGCCCTGCAGGCCGGCGAGATCGACATCCTGGCGCGCAACACCACCTGGACGCTGACCCGCGACGCATCGCTCGGCTTCCACTTCACGACCATCACCTACTACGATGGCCAGGGTTTCCTGGTGCCCAAGAAGCTCAAGGTGACGAGCGCCAAGCAGCTCAAGAACGCCACCATCTGCACCCAGGCCGGCACCACCAACGAAAAGAACGTCGCCGACTGGTTCAAGGCCCAGAACATCCCGGTCAAGACGGTCGTGTTCGAGAGCTTCGAGGCCTCGTTCAAGGCCTTCTTCGCCGGTCGCTGCCAGGCGTTCACGACCGACACCTCGGCGCTCGCGGGCCTGCGCAACAAGGAAGCGCCGAACCCCGACGACTACGTGATCCTGCCCGAGCTGATCTCCAAGGAGCCGCTGGCGCCGCTGGTGCGCCGCGGCGACGACGAATGGTTCGCGATCGCCAAGTGGGTGCCCAACGCGCTGATCGAGGCCGAGGAGTTCGGCATCACCCAGGCCAACATCGACGAGCTCAAGGCCTCCAGCAAGGACCCGGCGCAGCAGCGCCTGGTCGGCAGCGGCGACGACCTCGGCAAGCTGCTGGGCCTCGACAAGGACTGGTCCTACCGCGCGATCAAGGCGGTCGGCAACTACGGCGAGATGTTCGAGCGCAATGTCGGCCCAAAATCGGTGCTCAAGCTGCCGCGCGGCTCGAACAACCTCTGGAACAAAGGCGGGCTGATGTACGGATTGCCGGTGCGATGAGCCGGCGCCGGGCCGCCTGGCTCGCCTGGGCCCTGCAGGCCCTGCTGATCGCGGCGATCGCGTCCGGCGTCGTCTGGCTGGTTCAGCATGCGCTCGAGGTGCTGCGCAGCCGCGGCGTGCACTCGGGCTTCGACTTCCTGCTGCAGCCGGCGGGTTTCGAGATCTCCGAGGGCTGGCTCGATTTCGATGCCGGCCAGCCGTTCTGGCGTGCCTTCCTGGCCGGCCTGATCAACACGGTGCGCGCCGCCGTGCCGGCAGCGCTGATCGCGGTCGTGCTCGGCACGCTGATCGGCATCGGCCGGCTGGCGCCGCACGTGCTGGTGCGCGGGCTGTGCAGGGCCTATGTGGAGACGATCCGCAACGTACCGCTGCTGGTGCAGCTGCTGATGCTGTACTTCGCGCTCACCCAGTTGCTGCCTGATTCCACCGAGCCGCTCGAACTGCTGCCGGATGTCTGGCTGAGCAAGGGCGGGCTGGCGCTGCCCTGGCCGGTCCGGGAGGAGGGCGCGTGGTGGCCCAGCCACTTCGAATGGCCCGAGCGCGGCAGCTTCAATGTCAGCGGCGGCGCGGCGCTGAGTCCCGAATACCTGGCGGTGGTGACCGCGCTGGCCCTCTACACCGCCTCCTTCGTCGCCGAGATCGTGCGCGCCGGCATCGCCTCGGTCGCGCAGGGCCAGAAGCTGGCCGCCCAGGCGCTGGGCCTGACCGGGTGGCAGCAGCTGCGCATCGTGGTGCTGCCGCAGGCGCTGCGCGTGATCGTGCCGGCCCTCACCAACCAGCTGCTGAGCCTGACCAAGAACTCTTCGCTCGCGGTGGCGGTCGGCTATCCGGAGCTGGTCTCGATCGCCAACACCTCGCTCAACTCGACCGGCCGCGCCTTCGAGTGCATCGCGGTGATCATGGCGGTCTACCTCGGGCTTTCGCTGCTGATCTCCTGGGCGATGAACCGCTACAACGCGCGCGTCGCGCTGCGGGGCTGGCGATGAGCGCCGGCGTGCGGGCGCCGATCGAATGGCGCGAGGAACTGTGGGGCTCGCCGCTGCGCGGGGCCTTCACGCTGGCGCTGCTGCTGCTGTTCGGCTGGGCGGGGTTCCACGCGTTCGAATGGGCGGTGCTGCAGGCCGTGTTCCGTCCGGATGCGCAGGCTTGCCGGGCCGTGCCCCATGGCGCCTGCTGGGGCGTCATCGCCGAGAAGTGGCGACCGATCCTGTTCGGCCGCTATCCCTACGAGGACCAGTGGCGGCCGGCGGTCGCCGTCACGCTGCTGTCGCTGACCACGCTGCTGAGCGCCTGGCCGCGCAGCTGGCGCTGGTGGCTGCTGCCGCTCTGGCTGGTGTCGCTGTCCGCGTTCGTGCTGCTGATGCGCGGCGGCGTGGCGGGACTGGCGGCGGTGGCGACCAACCGCTGGGGCGGCCTGCCGCTCACCATCGGACTGGCGGTGGTCGGCCTGGCACTGGCCTTTCCGCTGGCGCTGCTGCTGGCGCTCGGCCGGCGCTCGGAGTGGCCCCTGATCCGCACCCTCTGCGCCACTTACATCGAACTGGTCCGCGGCGTGCCGCTCATCTCGGTGCTTTTCATGGCTTCGTTCCTGCTGCCGCTGCTGTGGCCGGCCGGCTGGCAGCCCGACGTGCTGGTGCGGGTGCTCGCCGGCCTGTCGCTGTTCGTCGCCGCCTACCTGGCCGAGATCATCCGCGGCGGGCTGCAGGCGGTGCCGCGCGGCCAGGTCGACGCCGCGATGGCACTCGGCTTCGGCCGCTGGCCGGTGCAGCGCGACATCGTGCTGCCGCAGGCGCTGCGGCTGGTGGTGCCGGCCCTGACCAACAACGTGGTCGGCACCTTGAAGGACACCTCGCTCGTCACCGTGGTGGGCCTGTTCGAGCTCACCGGCGCGCTCGGCCTGGCGCTGGGCGGCGACCCGACCTGGCGGCCGTTCTACCTCGAGGGCTACCTGTTCATCGCCGCCGTGTACTGGGTGCTGTGCTTCGGGCTGTCGCGCTACAGCGGCTGGCTGGAGCGGCGGCTGTCGAGCGGGCATTGAGCGGTCTCATCGACAACTTCGAAATTGCATTTGTGCGTCGTTTGTACTAACATGGCGTACGTTCTGAAGGAAATCGCGATGACCACTGCTGCTCGTTCCTCCCGGCTCGGACTGCGTGCCACCCCGCAGCAGGAGACCGTACTGCGTCGCGCCGCGGAGGTCAGCAACAAGTCGATGACCGAGTTCATTCTCGATAGCGCCTACCAGGCCGCCGAACGAACCCTGCTCGACCAGCGCTTGTTCCTGGCGACGAGCAGTCAGTCGCAGGCGTTGCTGTCGATGCTGGATCGGCCCGAACAGGACAACCCCGGCCTGAAGAACCTGCTCTCGCGACGCGCTCCCTGGGACACCTGATGGCATTCGGTGCTCCGCAGGCGCTGGATGCGAGCCATCGCCTGGAAGCGTTCGATTGCGGCAAGCCTTCGCTCGATGATTGGTTGGTTCGGCACGGGCGCCAAGCGCAGGCCAGCGGATCGGCCAAGACCTTCGTGGTTGCGCAGGGCGCACGGGTCGCCGGCTACTTCAGCCTGACGGTGGGACAGATCGACACGCTGGATGCGCCTGATCGGGTACGCAAGGGCATGGGGGCCTTCCCCATTCCGGTGATCATCCTGGCCAGGCTGGCAGTGAGTTCGTCCGATCAAGGTCGGGGCATTGGCGTCGGCATGCTCCAGGACGCCATCCGACGCACGCTCCTCATCGCCGACCAGGCCGGCGTCCGCGCCATGTTGACCCACCCCATCGACGAAGATGCCGAGCGCTTCTATCTTCGATTCGGCTTCGAGCCGTCGCCCGTTCGTGAGCAGCAGTTGCTGCTGCTCCTCAAGGACGCGCGCCGGATCTCGTCGAGCCCGGCGCCCTGAGCTTCAAGGGGCCGCATGGGTCCCGAACGGGTTCGACGCACCGATGGCCGGAAAGTCGACGAAGGCCTTGCTGCAGTCGAGGATCTTCGAAGGCTCCTGGGTGTGCGCCGACGCGCCGCTGACGACGATGTTGTTGGCCGTCGATGCGGCGATCGGCAGGTTCACGTCGCTGAGCGTGAGGTTCGCATCCGAGGCGATCACCGAGATCAGCGCCGGATCGTCCGCCAGCACGTCGGTCATGGTCATGCCCAGCGGGTGGCCCGGCAGATAGCCCGTCGGAATGGCAGGCGTCGGCGTGAAGTAGCCGCCGGTGCCGGCCGCGAAGCCCTGCAGCTTGATCATCGCGCTGCCCATGATGCGAACGTTGCTGAGCGAGATGTCGTGGAAGTTCGGCACCTTCGGCCCCGTGCCCGGCAGCGACTTGGTGCTGTAGTAGGTGGTGAACAGCAGGGCGTTCTGCGCGTCCTTGATGCAGATGTCGCGGTAGTCGATGTTGCTGACTTCGCCGCCGCGCGCGTAGTCCGACTTGATGCGCAGGCCTTCTTCCGAATCCTGGAACGAGTTGTCGTACACATGGACGTTGGTGACGCCGGCATTGGTCTCGCTGCCGATCGAGATCCCGTGGCGCCAGTAGATGTGGTTGTGCGCGATCACGATGCCATGGGCACGGTCGCTGCGCTTGTCGCGATTGCCGTCGATGCCAAAGCCGACCGGGTTGGGGTTGTTGCTGCCCTTGAGGGCGATGTCGTCGTCGCCGGTGCTCACGGATTTCGAGCGCGACCTGACGGGGGTCGGCGAGACGGTCCCTCCCGATTTCCGCTTCCACCTGGCGATCGCCCAGGCGACCGGCAACCGGTACTTCAGCGACCTGATGGCGCACCTGGGCCTGGAGGTGATTCCGCGCACGCGGGTCTCGTCGTCATGGCTGAACGTCGAGCAGCGCGCCCAGCACCTGCAGAAGGTCCATCAGGAGCATCAGGACATCTTCGGCGCGATCGAGCGCCACGACCCCGAGGCGGCGCGCGCCGCCATGCGGATCCACCTGGTCAACAGCCGCGAGCGCCAGCGGCTGGCGCATGCGGATCCGTCGTCCGGCGGCGTCCCCGCGGTGGCTTAGGTCTTGCGGATCGTCAACTCGGCGAAACCGGTCGCAGGATCGAGCTCGCGGGTGAACCGCCACGCCGGCAGCCATGCCACCAGCAGCTCGGCGGTCGTGCGCACGATGCAGCCCGGCGCGACATGGCCCCCGCGCACCCGGCCTTCGGAATCGGACACGCTCATGTGCAGGTGCGAGCCGGTGGGCGACAGGGTGCCCGCCAGCGTCAGGATCTCCAGGTCGCCGAGCAGGGTCGCGGGTGTCTCGATGCCGGCGTAGCGCAGGCGTGCGGCGCCCAGGCTGCCGATCCCCGAGAGCACGAACCCGGCCGCGCAGCTCCGCGCGGCCAGCGCCGCATCGAGGGCGCCGCGCAGGTCGTCGCCGGGGTGCAGGCGCAGCGGCGTCGCTTCCACCTCCGGCTCCTCAGGCCGCCAGCGCCTCGAGCAGCTCGGTCTCGATCGCCAGCTGGGCCCGCTGGCCCTGGAGCTCCGGGCCGCTGATCAGGAAGGTGTCCTCGACCCGCTCGCCCAGGGTCGTGACCTTCGCCAACTGCAGGTTCAGGTGGTGCCGCGCCAGCACGCGGGCCACCGAATAGAGCAGTCCGGCGCGATCGCTGGCCGAGATGCTGAGCAGCCAGCGCTGCGCCTTCTCGTCGGGCAGCAGGCTGACGCGCGGCTTGATCGGGAAGCTGCGCACCCGGCGCGAGACCCGGCCCTTGCTCGGCGCCGGCAGCGGGCCGGCCTCCCTGAGCGTCTTGGCCAGGCCGGTCTCGACCATGCTGATCAGGTCGCGGTAGTGCTCCGGGATGAAGGTGGTCACGACCTGGAAGGTGTCGAGCGCGAAGCCGTTGCTCGCCGTGTGCACCTTGGCGTCCAGGATGCTGAAGGACGACTGGTCGAAGTAGCCGCAGATGCGCACGAACAGGTCGGCCTGGTCGGGCGTGTAGACCACCACCTGCAGGCCTTCGCCGACCGGCGACAGCCGGGCCCGCACGATCGGCGGCGTGTGCGGATCGATCGGCACGCCGGCATGCGGCACGTGGCGCGACAGCTGCTTGGCGTGCCAGGCGATCTCGTTGGCATCGTGGCGCATGAAGTAGCCGACGTCGAGCGTCTCCCAGAGCGCCTTGTGCGCGTGCAAGGGCTCGGCGTAGAGCGCCAGCTGCACCAACGCCTCGCGCTTGCGGGCCTCGATCTCGGCGCCGGGGTCTGGCATGCGGCCGCCCAGCACGCGCGAACTCAGCCGGTAGAGGTCCTCGAGCAGCTTGCCTTTCCAGGCGTTCCAGACCCTCGGCGAGGTGCCGCGGATGTCGGCGATCGTCAGCAGGTACAGCGCCGTCAGGTAGCGCTCGTTGCCGACGCGCTTGGCGAAGGCGCCGATGACCTCGGGGTCGCTCAGGTCCTGCTTCTGCGCCACCTGGCTCATCACCAGGTGCTCGGCGACCAGGAACTCGATCAGCCTGGCGTCTTCGCGCGGGATCTCGTGCTGGCGGCAGAAGCGCCGCACGTCGCGCGCGCCCAGGGTCGAATGGTCGCCGCCGCGGCCCTTGGCGATGTCATGGAACAGCGCCGCGATGTAGAGGATCCAGGGCTTGTCCCAACCGGCCGCTAGCTGCGAGCAGAAGGGGTACTCGTGCGCGTGCTCGGCGATGAAGAACCGGCGCACGTTGCGCAGCACCATCAGGATGTGCTGGTCGACCGTGTAGACATGGAACAGGTCGTGCTGCATCTGGCCGACGATGGTCCGGAACACCCGCAGGTAGCGCCCCAGGACCGAGGTCTGGTTCATCAGCCGGAGCGCGTGCGTGATGCCGCGCGGCTCCAGCAGCATCCGCATGAAGGTCGCGTGGTTGACGGGGTCGTTGCGGAACTTGCTGTCCATCACGTGGCGCGCGTTGTAGAGCGCCCGCAGCGTGCGCGCCGACAGGCCGTTGACGCCGATGGTCTTCTGGTAGAGCAGGAAGGTCTCGAGGATCGCGTGCGGATCCTTCACGTAGAGGTCGTCGCTCGCGACCTCGATCAGGCCGCCCTTCTCGAAGAAGCGCTCGTTGATCGGCGTCGGCTGGTCGGCCTGCGGCTGCAGCTTCTCGGCGATGTTGAGCAGCAGGATCTGGTTGAGCTGGGTGACCGCCTTGGCGGCCCAGTAGTAGCGCCGCATCAGCGCCTCGCTGGCCTTGCGCTGCGACTCGCCGACATAGCCGAAGGTGGCGGCCACCGCGGTCTGGAGGTCGAACACCAGCCGGTCCTCGCGGCGATTGGCAGTGACGTGCAGGCGGGCGCGGATCAGGCTCAGGAGCGCCTCGTTGCGCTTGATCTGCTGGATCTCGAACGCGGTCGCCAGGCCATTCCTGGCGAGGTCGTCCCAGCGGTTGCCGAAGCCCGCGGCCTTGGTCATCCACAGGATGGTCTGGAGGTCGCGCAGGCCGCCTGGCGACTCCTTGCAGTTGGGTTCGAGCGCGTAGGGCGTGTTGTCGAACTTCTGGTGGCGGTGCCGCATCTCCTGCGACTTGGCGGCGAAGAAGGCCTGCGGGTCGATGGCGGCGAAGAAGTTCTTGCGGAAGCTCGCATAGAGCTTTTTGTCGCCGATCACCAGGCGCGATTCGAGCAGCGAGGTCTGGACCGTGACGTCCTTGGCGGCTTCGTCCAGGCATTCGGAGACCGTCCGCACGCTGGAGCCGATCTCGAGCCCGGCATCCCAGCACTGGCCGATGAAGGCCTCGAGCCGTGCCGGCTCGACCCCGCTGTCCTCGCCCTCGGGCAGCAGCAGCAGCACATCGACGTCGGAGTAGGGAAACAGCTCGCCGCGCCCGAAGCCGCCCACCGCCACCAGCGCCAGCCGGTGGCCGAAGCCGGCGTCGGCCCACAGCGCGCCGAGCGTCTCGTCGGCCAGCGCCGCCAGCTGCCGCAGCACGGTGTGGACGCTGCGCGTCGGCGCCCGCGCGCTGCGCAGCTGGTCGAAGAGCGCCAGCTTGTGCGTGCGATAGGCGTCGCGCAGCGAGGCGATGTCGACCATGGGCGCCAGGAGCAGCCGGCGCGGTTTCAAGCCGCGGCGCTGACGAAGGCCGGCACGGGTGGGCTGCCGGCCGACAGCGTCAGCACCTCGTAGCCGGTCTCGGTGACCAGCACCGTGTGTTCCCACTGCGCCGACAGCGAGTGGTCGCGGGTGACGATGGTCCAGCCGTCGTATTGGCCACCCTTGGCGTCTTCCTTGATCTCGCGCTTGCCGGCGTTGATCATCGGCTCGATCGTGAAGGTCATGCCCGGCTTGAGCTCCTCGAGCGTGCCCGGCCGGCCGTAGTGCAGCACCTGCGGCTCCTCGTGGAAGCCCCGGCCGATGCCGTGGCCGCAGAATTCGCGCACCACCGAGAAGCCGTTGCTTTCGGCGAAGCGCTGGATGGCGAAGCCGATGTCGCCCAGATGGGCGCCCGGCTTGACCTTGACGATGCCGTGCCACATGGCGTCGTAGGTGAAGGCGCACAGCCGCTTGGCCGCGATCGAGGCATCGCCGACCACGAACATCCGGCTGGTGTCGCCGTGCCAGCCGTCCTTGATGACCGTGATGTCGCAATTGATGATGTCGCCCTTCTTGAGCGGCTTGTCATTCGGGATGCCGTGGCAGACCACGTGGTTGACCGAGGTGCAGATCGACTTGGGGTAGGGCGTGCTGCTGGCGCCCATGTAGTTCAGGGGCGCCGGAATGGCGCCCTGGACCTGCGTGATGTAGTCGTGGGCGAGCTTGTCGATCTGGTTGGTCGTGACGCCGGGCACGACGTGGGGCGTGAGGTAGTCCAGGACCTCGGAGGCCAGGCGGCAGGCCACGCGCATGCCGGCGACGCCCTCGGCGTCTTTGTAGGTAATGCTCATGGCCGGAATTATCCCATCCGAGCCGTTAAAATTCAGGGTTAGCGCGGATGGCCCCAGTCAGCGGCCGCCGCCTCATTCTCATGAATCCCAACGCGGCCCCTGCGGCCGACCCGAACGTGACGCTGCCCGTGAACCCGTCTTCCCCTCGTGCTGTCCATGCCGCCCCCGTGGTGAGCTTCTTCGAGGGCGGCAGCGCCCTCAGCGATTTCCGGGCCCGGCAGCTGCTGCCCCGCCTGCAGGCGGTCGAGCCGCGCATCGAGGGCCTGAGCGCCCGTTTCGTCCACCTGGTGGTCACCGACGATCCCCTCGACCAGGCCGCGAAAGAGCGGTTTGCCGCCCTGCTGGGCTATGGCGAGCCCTTCGTGGCGCCGGCCAAGGCCGGGTCGACGGTGGTGGTCACGCCCCGGCTGGGCACGGTGTCGCCCTGGGCCTCCAAGGCCACCGACATCGCCCACAACTGCGGCCTGGCGCTGCGCCGGGTCGAGCGGGTGACCGAGTACCACCTGGTGCTCAAGGCGCCCCTGCTCGGCAAGGCGCCGGTGCTCGAAGGCGACAAGCTGGCCGCGGTGGCCGACCTGCTGCACGACCGCATGACCGAATCGGTGCTGGCCCGGATCGAGCAGGCGGCCGAGCTGTTCGCCGAACTGCCGCCGCAGCCGATGGCGCAGGTCGACGTCCAGGGCGGCGGACGGGCGGCGCTGGTCGAGGCCAACAGCCGTTTCGGCCTGGCCCTGGCCGAGGACGAGATCGACTACCTGGTCGATGCCTTCACCCGACTGGGCCGCAACCCGAGCGACGTCGAGCTGATGATGTTCGCCCAGGCCAACAGCGAGCACTGCCGTCACAAGATCTTCAACGCCGACTTCGTGATCGACGGCGCGGCGCAGCCGCAGAGCCTGTTCTCGATGATCCGCAACACCGAGCGCCTGAGCCCGCAGCACACGGTGATCGCCTATGCCGACAACGCCTCGGTCATGGAGGGCACGCAGATCGAGCGTTTCGTGGCCGCCTCCGAATCCGGCGGCTACCGCAAGGAAGAGGCGCTGAGCCACGTGCTCATGAAGGTCGAGACCCACAACCATCCGACCGCGATCTCGCCGTTCCCGGGCGCCTCCACCGGCGCCGGCGGCGAAATCCGCGACGAGGGCGCCACCGGGCGCGGCTCCAAGCCGAAGGCCGGCCTGACCGGCTTCACGGTGTCGAAGCTGTGGCCCGCCGAGGGCAGCTACGGCAAGCCCGGCCACATCGCGAGCCCGCTGCAGATCATGACCGAGGGCCCGCTGGGCGGCGCCGCCTTCAACAACGAGTTCGGCCGGCCCAACCTGCTGGGCTACTTCCGCGAGTACGAACAGGCGATCGAAAGCGACCGGGACACGGTCCAGCGCGGCTATCACAAGCCGATCATGATCGCCGGCGGCCTCGGCAGCATCGATGCCGGCCAGACCAGGAAGATCCGTTTTCCCGCCGGCGCGCTGCTGATCCAGCTCGGCGGGCCGGGCATGCGCATCGGGATGGGCGGCAGCGCCGCCAGCTCGATGGCGACCGGGGCCAATGCGGCCGAACTCGACTTCGATTCGGTCCAGCGCGGCAACCCGGAAATCGAGCGCCGGGCGCAGGAAGTCATCAACCATTGCTGGCAGCAGGGCGAGGCCAACCCGATCCTGGCGATCCACGACGTCGGCGCCGGCGGCTTGAGCAACGCCTTCCCCGAGCTGACCAACGACGCCGGCCGCGGCGCGCGCTTCGACCTGCGGGCGGTGCCGCTCGAAGAATCCGGCATGGCGCCCAAGGAGATCTGGTGCAACGAGAGCCAGGAGCGCTACGTGCTGGCGATCGCGCCGGAGTCGCTGGCGCAGTTCCGCGCCTTCTGCGAGCGCGAGCGCTGCCCGTTCTCGGTGGTCGGCGTGGCGACCGAGGAGCGCCAGCTGCTGGTGGCCGACGAAGGCGCCGAGGCGCAGCCGGTCGACATGCCGATGGACGTGCTGCTGGGCAAGCCGCCGAAGATGCTGCGCGACGTTCAGACCGTGGCGCGCAGCTTCAAGCCGCTCGACCTCACGGGCGTCGACCTGCAGCAGGCCGCCATCGACGTGCTGGCGCACCCGACCGTGGCCTCGAAGCGCTTCCTGATCACCATCGGCGACCGCACCGTCGGCGGCCTGAGCCACCGCGACCAGATGGTCGGCCCGTGGCAGGTGCCGGTGGCCGACTGCGCCGTCACGCTGGCCGACTACCGCGGCTTCGCGGGCGAGGCCATGAGCATGGGCGAACGCACGCCGCTGGCCGCGCTCGACGCCCCGGCTTCGGGCCGGATGGCGGTGGCCGAGGCCATCACCAACCTGCTGGCGGCGCCGATCGAACTGTCGCGGGTCAAGCTGTCGGCCAACTGGATGGCCGCCTGCGGCGAGCCCGGCGAGGATGCGGCGCTGTACGAGACCGTCAAGGCCGTCGGCCTCGAGCTCTGCCCGGCGCTCGGCATCTCGATCCCGGTGGGCAAGGATTCGCTGTCGATGCGCACCCAGTGGCAGGACGGCGGCGAGGCGAAGAAGGTCACGTCGCCCGTGAGCCTGATCGTCACCGCCTTCGCCACCTTGGCCGACGTCCGCGGCACGCTGACGCCGCAGCTCGATGCCGACGAGCCCGACAGCACGCTGGTGCTGGTCGACCTGGGCCGCGGCAAGCAGCGCATGGCCGGCAGCATCCTGGCGCAGACGCTGGGCCAGAGCGGCGACACGGTGCCCGACCTCGACGATCCGCAAGACCTGGTGAAGCTGGTCGCCGCGGTCAACGCGCTGCGCGCCGAGGGCAAGATCCTCGCGCTGCACGACCGCAGCGACGGCGGCCTGTTCGCGGCCGCCTGCGAGATGGCCTTCGCCGGCCATGTCGGCGTGGCGCTCAACGTCGATCTGCTGGTCACCGAGGGCGACGGCATCAGCGACAGCCGCGCCGAATACGGCGATGCCAAGAACTGGGCCGGCCAGGTCAGCGCGCGGCGCGAAGAGCTCACGCTCAAGGCGCTCTTCAACGAAGAGCTGGGCCTGCTGCTGCAGGTGCGAACCGCCGAGCGCAACGAGGTCATGCAGACCCTGCGCGCCCACGGGCTCAGCGCCCACAGCCACTTCGTCGGCAAGACCCGGCCGGCCAGTTCGCCGATGGACGCGGGCAAGGGAAAGGTCGAAGTGTGGCGCGACGCCAAGGCCGTCTTCAGCGCCGGCCTCGCCGACCTGCACCAGGTCTGGGATTCGGTCAGCTGGAAGATCTGCCGCGAACGCGACAACCCCGACTGCGCCGATGCCGAACACGCCGCCGCCGGCGATCCGCAGGACCCGGGCGCCCACGTGCTGCTGGCGCCGGGCGCGACCGACGATGTGGCTGCGCCATTCCTCAATCTGGCCCGCCCCAAGGTCGCGATCCTGCGCGAGCAGGGCGTCAACTCGCATGTCGAGATGGCCTACGCCTTCACCGAGGCCGGCTTCGAGGCCTTCGACGTCCACATGACCGACCTGCAGACGGGCAGGGCGGACCTGGCCGACTTCAAGGGCGTGGTCGCCTGCGGCGGCTTCAGCTACGGCGACACGCTGGGCGCGGGCATCGGCTGGGCCCGGAGCATCACCTTCAACCCCAGGCTGGCCGAGCAGTTCAAGGGCTTCTTCGGCCGCGCCGACACCTTCGGCCTGGGCGTGTGCAACGGCTGCCAGATGTTCGCCGAGCTGGCCGACATCATTCCGGGCGCCGAGGCCTGGCCGCGCTTCACGACCAACCAGAGCGAGCGCTTCGAGGCCCGCCTGTCGATGGTCGAGGTGCTCGAATCGCCCAGCCTGTTCTTCGCCGGCATGGCCGGCAGCCGCATGCCGATCGCAGTCGCGCACGGCGAGGGCTACGCCAACTTCAAGCACCGCGGCGACCCGGCCCGGGCGATCGCGGCGATGCGCTTCGTCGACAACCACGGCGAGGCGACCGAGCGCTATCCGTTCAACCCGAACGGCAGCGCCGGCGGCCTGACTTCGGTGACCACCGTCGACGGCCGCTTCACCGCGCTGATGCCGCATCCGGAACGCGTTTTCCGCAACATCCAGATGAGCTGGACCTCGGGCGACCGCAGCGAGCTCAGCCCCTGGATGCGGATCTGGCGCAACGCGCGCAAGTGGGTGGGCTGAGCCCCGTGCTGCGACGTTCGGTGCTCGGCGCCAGCGCCGTGATGGGCGGCGCGCTGCTCGGAAGGATGCCCTTGTCCGGCGCGGCCGAAGCCTTCGGCGCGCTGAAGAAATCGCCGCGCATGCCGCTGCTCTTCGTCGGCCACGGCAGTCCGATGAACGCCATCGGCGACAACGCCTATCGAAGGAGCTGGCAGGCGCTCGGCGCCGAGTTCGGCGCCCGCTACCCGAAGCCGCAGCTCATCCTGTGCGTCTCCGCGCACTGGCTGACGCGGGGAGGCTGGTTCCTTACCGGCATGGCCAGGCCCAAGACCATTCATGACTTCGGCGGCTTTCCCCAGGAGCTGTTCGACCAGCAGTACCCTGCGCCCGGCGCACCCGAAGCGGCAGCGCAGATCGCGCAGGGCGTGCGCCAGCCGCTCAGCGGCGCCGCGCTGGGCCTGGACGAGGCCGAGTGGGGCTTCGACCACGGCACCTGGTCGGTGCTCAAGCCCATGTTCCCGAGCGCCGACATCCCCGTTGTGCAGCTCAGCATGGACTACAGCCGCCCGCCGGCCCAGCACTACCAGCTCGGCCAGCAACTGCGGGCGCTGCGCGAGCGTGGCGTGCTGATCGTCGGCAGCGGCAACATCGTGCACAACCTGGGCGCCACGCGCCGCGACGCCAGCCCAGGCCAGGCCTACGACTGGGCGATCGAGTTCGACCGCATCGTCGGAGAGCAGATCAGGAACGGCGAGCTCGCCGCGCTGCCGCACTTCAAGAGCCTCGGCCCGATCGCGGCGCAGGCCCATCCCACGCACGATCACTACCTGCCGCTGCTGTACGCCGCCGGTGCGGTCGATGGCAAGGAAGCGCCGCGCTTCTTCAACGCCGACTTCCAGTCGGCATCGATCTCGATGCGTTCGGTGGTCTGGGGCTGAAAGCAAAAAGGGCCGGCGAAAGCCCGGCCCTTTTTGGGAAATGCGGCGGAACCGGCCTCGCCGGGCCCGCAGCAATTACTCGACCTTGGCCTTGGCCCGCAGGTCTTCCTGGTACTTCTGCAGCCGCTGCTGCTGCAGCTGCTGCACGACCTGCGGCTTGACCTCTTCGAGCTTCGGCAGCTGCGCCTGGCGGATGTCGTCGACGCGGATGATGTGGTAGCCGAACTGCGACTTGACCGGTGCCGCCGTGGTCTCGCCCTTCTTGAGCTTGATCATGGCTTCCGAGAATTCGGGCACGAAGCTCGCGGGCGCTGCCCAGTCGAGGTCGCCGCCGTTGGCGCCCGAGCCCGGGTCCTTGCTCTGCTTCTTGGCGATGTCCTCGAACTTGGCGCCCTTCTTGAGGTCGGCCAGGATCTTGTTGGCCTGGTCCTCGGTCTCGACCAGGATGTGGCGCGCCTTGTATTCCTTGCCGCTGTTGGCGGCGACGAACTTGTCGTACTCGGCCTGGACGTCGGCGTCGGTCACCGGGTTGTTCTTGCGGTAGTTCTCGAACAGCTGGCGGATCAGGATCGCCTGACGCGCGAGCTCGAGCTGGTTCTTGTAGTCGTCGGTGCCGTCGAGGCCTTGCTTCTGGGCTTCTTGCATGAAGACCTCGCGCGCGACGACTTCCTCGCGCAACTGGCCCTGCATCTCGGGCGTGACCGGGCGGCCGGCGGCCGCGAGTTGCTGGGCCAGCACGTCCATGCGCGCCTTCGGCACGGCCTTGCCGTTCACGATGGCGGCGTTCTGCGCCAGGGCGGCGAACGGAATGGCGCCGACCAGGGTGGCGAGCGCGACGGCCTTGAGGATGTTTTTCTTCATAAGGGGAGGGGGTTGTCGCCGCACGACCGTGCGGGTGATGTGAACGACGCCCTAGAGCGTCTCGATGGCAAGCGCGTGGAGGCCCTGTGCGATGAAAAGTTGCAGCGCATCATACACAAGCCGATGGCGCGCCACGCGGGGCTTGCCGGCGAACAGAGGGGAGGCGATGCGGACCCGGAAATGCGTGCCGTAGCCTTCGGCGCCGGCGCCCGCATGGCCGGCGTGGGCGGCGCTTTCGTCGATCACTTCGAGTGCCGTGGGCTGCAGCGTTTCGCGCAGCCGCGCTTCGAGGTCGCTGGCGGTCGGGAGGCTCATGCTGCGGGCTTGTCCGATTTGAGGTGCGGCGAGATGTAGATCCCCTGCGCGACCAGGAACACGATCGGGAAGACGTAGCCCCAGAGCTTGAAGTTGACCCAGGCCTCGGTCGTGAAGTAGGCCGCGACGTAGCCGTTGAGGACCGCCATGAAGACGCAATAGGCGATCCAGGCGACATTGAGCTTGCCCCAGATCGGGGTCGGAAGCTCGAGTTGCCCGCCCAGCAGCATCTTCAGGAAGTTCTTCTTGAAGCCCCACAGCGCGACCGCCAGCGCGATCGCCATGGCGCCGTACAGCACGGTCGGCTTCCACTTGATGAAGCGGTCGTCGTGCAGCGCCAGCGTGAGCGAGCCGAACAGCAGGATCAGCACCAGCGTCGCCTTCTGCATGGGCTGCAGCCGGCGTTCCATCAACCAGATGATCGCCATCTGCAGCGCGGTGGCGGCCATCAGCACGCCGGTCGCGGTGTAGATGTCGTAGAACTTGAAGGCGCCGAAGAACAGCAGGATCGGGAAGAAGTCGAGGATGAGTTTCATGTTCGGGATCAGTCGGTTTCGCGATCCTTGAACTCGAGCGAGGCCGAATTCATGCAGTAGCGCAGGCCGGTCTCGGTCGGGCCGTCGGGAAACACGTGGCCCAGGTGGGCGCCGCAGTTGGCGCAGACGTTCTCGGTGCGCACCATGCCGTGCGAGCGGTCGACGATGTTGCGGATCGCGCCGGGCACGGCCTCCTGCGAGAAGCTGGGCCAGCCGCAGCCGGCGTCGAATTTGGTGGCCGACTCGAACAGCTTGGCGCCGCAGCAGATGCAATGGTAGGTACCGTCGTCCCAATGGGCTTCGTACTTGCCGGTGAAGGGGCGCTCGGTGGCGGCGTGCCGCGTGACCTCGAAGGCGCCGCGCTCGGCGCCTTTCTCGGCCAGCAGGGCCTTCCATTCGGCATCGGTTTTCTGGACGGGTGAAGTCATGATGAGCAGCTGATTTCGATCGTGGAGGCCCAGTCGGGCGGGAAGCCGGCGAAAGAGTCGTGGCCGGCATGTTCGTCAAATGGGGATTCGAGCAGGCGCAGCAAGGTGGCGACGCCGGAGAAATCCTTTTGCCCGGCGGCTTCGATCGCCTGCTGGCCCAAGTGGTTCCGCAGGACGAATTTCGGATTGCTGCGCAGCATCCGGGCGGCGGTGTCCGCGGCCGGCGTGCCGGCACGGCGCCCGGCATAGGTCTGCAGCCAGGCATCGAAACCGGGCCGGTCGACAAACAGGTCGCGCACCGGCTCGACATCGCCGCTGGCCACGCCATGGGAGAGCCGGCGCCAGAAGATCGTGTAGTCGACCTTTTCCTGGGCCAGCAGTTTCAGCACGCCTTCGATCAAGGCGCGGTCGCCCTCGGCGGCCTCGGCGAGGCCCAGCTTGGCCCGCATCCGGGCCTCGAACTCGCGCGGGAACACGGTCTTGTACGACTCCAGCGCGGCGACCGCCACCTCCTGGTCGCCGATCAAGGGGAGCAGCGCCTGGGCCAGGCAGAACAGGTTCCAGTAGGCGACGTTGGGCTGCTGGTTGAAGGCGTAGCGGCCGGAGGTGTCGCTGTGGTTGCAGATGTGGCGTGGGTCGAAGCCGTCCAGGAACTGGAACGGCCCGTAGTCGATCGTGAGCCCGAGGATGCTCATGTTGTCGGTGTTCATCACGCCGTGACAGAAGCCGACCGCCTGCCATTGGGCCAGCAGGGCGGCGGTGCGTTCGCTGACCGCCTCGAGCAGTGCGGCATAGGGGTTGCCGCCGAAGCTGGGGCTGACGCGGCACTCCGGGTAGTAGCGGTCGATCACGTAGTCGGCCAGGGCGCGCAGTTCGTCTTCGCGCTGGTTGGCGGCGAAATGCTCGAAGTGGCCGAAGCGGATGAAGCTGGGTGCGACCCGCGTCACGACGGCGGCGGTTTCGAGTTCTTCGCGGCGTACCCGGGCGTCGGAGCCGGTCACGCACAAGGCCCGCGTGGTCGGGATGCCCAGGCCGTGCATGGCCTCGCTGCAGAGGAATTCGCGGATGCTGGAGCGCAGCACCGCCCGGCCGTCGCCCATGCGGGAGTAGGGCGTCGGGCCGGCGCCCTTGAGTTGCACCTCGAGCCCCCCGGCGGTTTCACCCAGGAAGATCGCTCGGCCATCGCCGAGCTGTCCGGCCCAGACGCCGAACTGATGGCCGCTGTAGACGCTGGCGAACGGGCGGGTGCCGGCGACTGGCGAATTGCCGACAAAGGCGGCCAGGCCTTCGTCGGATTGCAGCCAGGACGGGTCCAGGCCGAGATCGCCTGCCACGCGGGCGCTGGCGCCGACCCAGTAGGGATCGGGCAGGGGACGGGGCTGGAGTTCGGTGAAGAAGGCGGGGCCCAGCGCCGAAAAGCCCGGGGCCCAGCGCAGACCCAGGTCGACCAGGTCCGCTTCGTCTGCAAGCATGCTCATGAGGGCGATTGTCCTGCAGCGGGCGAGACCCCGGACGGGTGAGGCCATCCCGGGGCACACGAAGTCAGTTAAAGTATCTACATTGTCGATACATGGAGGTGTCATGCACGTGGTCATCAAGAAATGGGGCAACAGCGCCTCGGTCCGCCTTCCGGCGTCCGTGATGAAGTCGCTCAATCTGCAACTCGATCAGACAGTCGATGTGCGTGACGAAGGCGGACGGATCGTGATCGAGCCGGTGCGCCATGCGGTCGACCTGGCGGAACTGCTTGCCGCCATCACGCCCGAGAACCTGCACGGCGAGGCCGAGTTCGGTCCGGTCGTGGGCAAGGAATGGTGATGGCGAGCCGCTACGTTCCCGAAGCCGGGGACATCGTGTGGCTGCAGTTCGATCCGCAGGCCGGGCACGAGCAGTCGGGCCACAGGGCTGCGCTGGTACTGAGCCCGGCCGCCTACAACGGCAAGACCGGCCTGATGCTGTGCTGCCCCATGACGACGCAGATCAAGGGCTATCCCTTCGAGGTCCCGATCGCCGGCAGCCGGGCGACCGCGGTTCTCTCAGACCAGGTCAAAAGCCTGGATTGGAAAGTTCGCCGGGCGACTCGGAAGGGGCAGGTTTCAACGGGGGAGCTGTCGGATGTCAGGGCCAGGATCCTGGCGCTGGTCGGAAAGCCCTGAGGTGCCAACGCGCTGCGCTCAGGTGCGCACCATGCCGCCATCGACACATCGCGCCCGGTACTGCGCCGGCGGCAGCCCGAACCAGCGCTTGCACGCCCTGAAAAAGTTGCTGCTGTCGACGAAGCCGAGCAGGTCGGCCACATCGGTCAGCGTATGGCGCCGGTCGGCCAGGTACTGCTGGGCCAACTCACGCCGGGTCTGGTCGAGCAGCGCCTGGTAGGAACTCGATTCGGCCTGCAGCCGGCGCTGCAGGGTGCGCTCGGTGACGCCGAGCCCGGCGGCCACATCCTGCCGGCGCGGCTCGCCCGCGGGCAGCCGGCGCGCGATCTCGGCGCAGACCCGCCGGCTGATCGTGCTGTCGGCCAGGGTGATCAGCTGCTCGTCGAGCAGGCGCTCGTGCAGCGCCGCCAGTGCCGGGTGCTGCGAAGGGATCGCCGCGCGCATGTCGGCATCGGCCAGCAGCAGCCGGTTGGCGGCGGCGCCGAAGCGGATCGCGCAGCCGAAGGCGGCCCGGTGCGGCGCGTCGCTCGGCGGTGCCGGGTACACGAACTCGACCGCCAGCGGCCGCAGCTCGCGCCGAGTCAGCCAGCCGCACAGCACCAGCATGGTCAGCATCCCGTACTCGACGCGCTGGCGCGGCACCGGCCGACGGCTGCCGACGTGGCCGAGCACCAGCCAGTGGCCGCGTGCCTCGGGCTCGAGCTCGAAGGTGGCGGCGTCCGAGACCACCGCCAGGTAGCGTGCCAGGCGTTCCAGGCCGGCGTGCAGATGCGGGCTGCAGGTCATCGCGTGACCCAGCGTGTCGAGATTGCCGTGGCGGGCGGCCAGTTCGCGCGAAAGGCCCAGCGTGGCCTTGCCGGAGCGGGCCACGGCCAACTGCCACAGCTGGCTGATGTCGTCGGCCGGAAAGCGGGCCTCGGGCCGTTCGAGCCCGGTGGCGTCGAAGCCGCAGTCGCGCAGCAGGGACGGCACATCGAGCCCTTCGGCCGCGAACATGTCGAGCACGCCTCGCAGCCAGGCGCCCGAACTGGTGCGCAGCGGGGCCGCGGGGGGCGCAGGTCGCACTGATTCCGATGCTCGCGTCTCTGAAGTCACTGGTTTGGCGCGCTTGCGATAGCAGGCATGGGGCGGGTCGTTCCTAGAATTTTTCGGGGCTCGCGAAGAAGCCCAGAAGTATCGCGGCCGGTCCCGGCCGCGCGCATTCCGGATAACCCGACGAGGAGACAAGACATGACCACGACAAGCCGGAAATGGGGCGCGGGATTGGTGCTACTGTGCGCCATGATCGCCGCTTGCGGCGGATCGTCCGATCCCACTTTCAGCGTTCCGCCGCCCGCGGCGGCCACCACCCCGACCATGACGCCGACGACCTCGACCACCGTTCCCGCGACACCGCCCGCCGAAGCCCCCACGGTGCGCACCACCGCCCAGGGCAAGGTCGAAGGGGTCGACGACAGCGCCCACTCGGGCACCTGGTCCTGGAAGGGCCTGCCGTTTGCCCGGCCGCCGGTCGGCGCGCTGCGCTGGCGGGCCCCGGCCGAGCCCGAAGCCTGGGTTGGCATCCGACCGGCCAAGCAGTTCGGCAACCCCTGCCTGCAGAACGGCCGCCTTTACGGCCCCGGCGCCAACAACACCTACGACGCCACGATCGCCACCACCTTGAACACCCCGGTCGGCAGCGAGGATTGCCTGACGCTCAACATCTGGCGTCCGGCTAGCACCGACGAGAAGCTGCCGGTGCTGCTCTTCATCCACGGCGGCAGCAACATCTCGGGCTACACGGCCGACCCGGTCTACGACGGCGGCAATCTGGCGAAGAAGGCCAACGCGGTGATCGTCACGGCCAACTACCGCCTGGGCGTGCTCGGCTTCCTGAACCTGCCGCAACTGCACGTGGGCGGCACCGAAGGCGACGATTCGGGCAATTTCGCGTTGCTCGACAACCTGGCGGCGTTGCGCTACGTCCAGAAGAACATCGCCGGCTTCGGCGGCGACGCCAGCAACGTCACGGTGATGGGGCAGTCGGCCGGCGCGATCAACCTGCTGGCCCTGATGGCGTCGCCGATGGCCAAGGGACTGTTCCACAAGGCGATGCCGCTGTCGGGCGGCATCTCGCTGGCGACCAACCTGCCGCCCGGCAGCCTGCCGACCTTGAACCCGGCGTCGACCTACCTCGCACAGGGCAATGGCCTGCTGCTGAACCTGCTGGTGGCGGATGGCAAGGCGGCCGACCTGGCTGCTGCCGCGACCTACGCCGCCGGGATGAGCCCGGCCGACGTCGCCGACTACCTGCGCGCCAAGGACGCCAGGACGATCCTCGGCATCGTGCTCGCCAAGGGCCTGACCGGCTCGGGCCCGATCCCGGACGGCACGGTCCTGCCGACCGACCCGATCGCGGCGATGGCCGCCGGGCGGTACCTGAAGGTGCCGACCGTGGTCGGCGTCACGCGCGACGAGGGCAAGCTCTTCACGCCCTTCCTGCCGCTGGTCGGCGGCCCCAAGCCCGGCCTCAAGATCGACGATGCGACGCGCTTCACGATGATGCAGAACTTCAACCCGGACGCTGCCACCACGCTGAATTCAGCCGACATCATCGACCCGGCCTACCTGCCGGTGACGACGCCGGTCACGGGCTACGACGCGATGACCGCACGCATCACCAACGCCTTCATGGTGCCGAGCCGCGACAACCTGCTGAACACCCTGAAGACGCAGCAGTCGGACCTGTGGCACTACCAGTTCGACTGGGCCCAGCTGCCGCCGCCCTGGAACGAGGTCTACGGCGCGGCGCATGCCTTCGACCTGGGCTTCGTGTTCGGCAATTTCGGGCCGTCGCTGTTCTCCAACGCGAGCTTCAGCGCCGCCAACCGGCCGGGCAGGGAGGCGCTGTCCAACGCCATGATGGGCAGCATCGCCGCCTTCATGCGCAGCGGCGACCCGAACAGCGCGGCACTGGGCACGACCTGGACGCCGTGGCCCTCGCGGCTGCTGCTCGACGCCACCCCCGGCGCGGCCAGCATCTCGACCCAATAGCCGGCCGTTCGCAGCCGGTCTCCTCGGGGACCCGACTGCGGGTTTCTGGCATTGCACTGCAACACGGATTTGAAGGATTCTCGGGACCAGCGGGACGCCGGTGGTTACATTGGCTTTCCTCTCAGAATTACCAAGAATACTTACGCAAGGAGCTGATAGATGCTGGGTTTGATGCAGGACCAACCGTTGCTGATCTCGTCGCTGATCGAGTTCGCCGAGCGCCACCATGGCGACGCCGAAATCGTCTCGCGGCGGGTCGAGGGCGACATCCACCGGACGACATGGCGCCAGGTCGCCGCGCGTTCGCGGCAGGTCGCCAACGCGCTCGAGGACGAGCAGCTGCTCTTCAGCGACCGGGTCGCCACGCTGGCCTGGAACGGCTACCGCCACCTCGAGCTCTACTACGGCGTGAGCGGCTCCGGCCGCGTGCTGCACACCATCAACCCGCGGCTGCATCCCGACCAGATCGCCTGGATCGCGAACCACGCCGAAGACCAGATCCTGTGCTTCGACCTGTCGTTCCTGCCGCTGGTGCAGGCGGTCCACGCCAAGTGCACCACGATCCGGAAATGGATTGCGCTGTGTGATGCCGACAAGCTGCCGGCCGACACGGGCGTGCCGAACCTGGTGAGCTACGAAGCCTGGATGGGCCAGCGCTCCGATGTCTATCCGTGGCCCAGCTTCGACGAGAACTCGGCGTCGAGCATGTGCTACACGAGCGGCACCACGGGCAACCCGAAGGCCGCGCTCTACAGCCACCGCTCGACCCTGCTGCACGCCTACGCCGCCGCGCTGCCCGACGTGATGTGCATCTCGGCGCGCGATTCGGTGCTGCCGGTGGTGCCGATGTTCCACGTCAACGCCTGGGGCATCCCGTATTCGGCGGCCCTGGTCGGCGCCAAGGTGGTGTTCCCCGGCCCGGCGCTGGACGGCAAGTCGGTCTATGACCTGATCGAGGCCGAGAAGGTGACATTCGCGGCCGGCGTGCCGACCGTCTGGCAGATGCTGCTGGGCCACCTGCAGGCCAACGGCCTGAAGTTCTCGAGCCTGAAGCGCACCGTGATCGGCGGCTCCGCCTGTCCGCCGGCCATGATCCACGCCTTCCAGGAGCTCTACGGGGTCGACGTGCTGCACGCCTGGGGCATGACCGAGATGTCGCCGCTCGGCACCCTCTGCACGCTCAAGAACAAGCACCTGGCGCAGAGCCCCGAGCAGCAGACCGCGATCCGCATGAAGCAGGGCCGCGCGATCTTCGGCGTCGACATGAAGATCGTCGACGGCAACGGCGAGGAGCTGCCCTGGGACGGCAAGGCCTACGGCGACCTGCTCGTCAAGGGTCCGTGGGTGGTCAAGGAATACTTCAAGGGGGAGGGCGGCAACCCTCTGGACACCGACGCCGAGGGCCGCGGCTGGTTCCCGACCGGCGACGTCGCCACCATCGATGCCGACGGCTTCCTGCAGATCACCGACCGCAGCAAGGACGTGATCAAGTCGGGCGGCGAATGGATCAGCTCGATCGACATCGAGAACATCGCGGTGGCGCACCCGGCGATCGCGATGGCGGCCTGCATCGGCGTGTTCCATCCCAAGTGGGACGAGCGGCCGATCGTGGCGGTGGTGAAAAAGCCGGGCGGCGAAGTCTCGCGCGACGAACTGCTCGCCTTCTACCAGGGCAAGACCGCCAAGTGGCAGATCCCCGACGACGTGGTGTTCGTGGAGGCGATTCCGATCGGTGCCACCGGAAAGATCCTCAAGACCAAGCTGCGCGAATTGCTGCGCGACTACAAGCTGCCGGGGGTCTGAAAACGAGCCCATCCTACCGCCGAGTAGCACCAGCCCGAACGGGGCTGTCGCATGGGTGATAGAAACCGCCCCGGCAGCCTCGTCCTTACGGGCATTCCCTGACGGGCGGGTCCCCAAAGACTTGTAATCTCGCCCAGCCCTGACAGCCTGAACTAGGAGACAAGAAATGAAATTCACCCTGAAGATCGCCACCGCCGCCATCCTCGTCGCGAGTGCCACCGGCGCCTTCGCCCAGAAGGGCGAGACCGTGAAGATCGCCTGGCTCGATCCGCTGTCCGGCCTGATGGCCGCCGTCGGCACCAACCAGCTCAAGACCTTCCAGTTCCTGGCCGACGAGTTCAACAAGAAGAACGCGGCCGGGGTCAAGTTCGAGATCATCGGCATCGACAACAAGCTGAGCCCGCAGGAAACCACCAGCGCCCTGCGCTCGGCCATGGACCAGGGTGCGCGCTACGTGGTGCAGGGCAACGGCTCCGGCGCCGCGCTCGCGATCATCGACGCGCTCGAGAAGAACAACGCCCGCAACCCGGGCAAGGAAGTGCTGTACCTGAACTACGCGGCGGTCGATCCCGACCTGACCAACAGCAAGTGCAGCTACTGGCACTTCCGGCTCGATGCCGACACCTCCATGAAGATGGAAGCGCTGACCACCTTCATGAAGGACCAGCCGGATGTCAAGAAGGTCTACCTGCTCAACCAGAACTACTCGCACGGCGTGCAGGTGGCCAAGTACGCCAAGGAGAATCTGGCGCGCAAGCGGCCCGACGTCCAGATCGTCGGCGAAGACCTGCATCCGCTCGCGCAGGTGCGCGACTTCGCGCCGTACATCGCCAAGATCAAGGCCTCGGGCGCCGACACCGTGATCACCGGCAACTGGGGTTCCGACCTGTCGCTGCTGATCAAGGCGGCCAACGACGCCGGGCTCAACAACGTCAAGTTCTATACCTACTATGGCACGGTCAGCGGCACGCCGACCGCCATGGGCGCGGCTTCGGACGGCAAGGTGTTCCAGGTCGGCTACGGACACTACAACATGGGCGGCGAGATCCAGCGCCTGTCCGTCGACTTCAACAAGAAGTTCAAGGAAGATCTCTACACCTCGGCCGCCTACACCTCGCTGCAGATGCTGGTCGACGGCTTCGTCAAGGCCAAGTCGACCGACCCGGTCAAAGTGGCCGCGGCGCTCGAGGGCATGCGCTTCAAGAGCTTCAACGGCGAGGTCGAGATGCGCAAGGCCGACCACCAGCTCCAGCAGGGCCTGTACGTGGCCAAGTGGGAGAAGGCGGGCGGCAAGTTCCCGATCGACGCCGAGAACACCGGCTACACCTTCGTGCCGGTCAAGTACTACGAGCCCTACGTGGCCAGCACGCCGACCACCTGCGAAATGAAGCGGCCCAGCCCCTGAGGCATGACTTCGCGCTGACCGGTCGAGGCCCGACTTCAACACTCGGGCCTTTTTTCTTTTCCACGTGACCCCGAGGACCGATGAACGTCGAATTTTTCGTCATCTCGCTGCTCAACGGCGTGAGCTACGGCTTGCTGTTGTTCATGCTGAGCTCTGGCCTGACGCTGATCTTCAGCATGATGGGCGTGCTCAATTTCGCGCACACCAGTTTCTACATGCTGGGGGCCTACGTGGCCTACACGCTGTCCGGCATCATCGGCTTCTGGCCGGCGCTGTTCATCGCGCCGCTGCTCGTCGGGGCGCTCGGCGCCGGCTTCGAGCGCTACAGCCTGCGGCGGGTCCACAAATTCGGCCATGTGCCCGAATTGCTGGTGACCTTCGGTCTCTCGTTCCTGATCCTCGAGGTGGTGCAGCTGGTCTGGGGCCGATCCACCGTCCCCTATGCGCTGCCGAGCCAGCTGCAGGGCCCGCTGTTCACGATCTACGGCACCCAGTTCCCGAAGTCGCGCTCCTTCATCATGCTGGTCGCCTTGCTGATGCTGCTGTCGGTGTGGCTGCTGCTCACGCGCACCCGCATCGGCCTCGTGATCCAGGCTGCGCTCAAGCATCCTGAAATGGTCGAGGCGCTCGGCCACAACGTGCCGCGCGTCTTCATGCTGGTGTTCGGCGGCGGCGCCGCGCTGGCCGGGCTGGCCGGCGTGGTGGGCGGCAACACCTATGTCACCGAGCCGGCCATGGCCGCGTCGGTGGGCTCGATCATCTTCGTGGTGGTGGTGGTCGGGGGCCTCGGCTCGTTGGCTGGTGCCTTCCTGGCGTCGCTCCTGATCGGCATCGTCCAGACCTTCGCGGTGGCGATGGACCAGTCGATGGCCGGCGGCCTGCAGGCGCTGGGCGTGGCGGTGACCGAAAGCACCTTCGGCTACCCATTGCTCAAGCTCACCATCTCGCAGGTGGCGCCGATCCTGCCCTATCTGTTCCTGGTCCTGATCCTGATCTTCAGGCCCAAGGGCCTGCTCGGCACGCGCGAAGACTGATCCGATGACGAATACGCAGTACTACCGCTTCAAGCCCCTGAACCTCGGGCGCTTCTTCATCTGGTCGCTGTTCGCGATCGTCCTGATCGTCGCGCCGATGGTCTTCAAGACCAGTCTGGCGCTGACGATGCTCTCGCAGATGGGCTACCTCATCATCATCTGCCTGAGCTACAACATCCTGCTCGGGCAGGGCGGCATGCTGAGCTTCGGGCATGCGGTCTATGTCGGGCTCGGCTCCTTCATCGCGATCCATGCGATGAACCTCGCGAGCAAGGGCGCCTTGCCGATCCCGCTGGTGCTGATCCCCGTGGTGGGGGGGCTGGCGGGCATGTTCTTCGCGATCATCCTGGGCTTCGTCACGACCAAGAAGTCGGGCACCACCTTCGCGATGATCACGCTGGGCATCGGCGAGCTGGTGGCGTCCATGGCGCTGATGTTCCCGGGCTTCTTCGGCGGCGAGGGCGGCATCACCACCGACCGCGTCTACGGCCGGCCCTTCTTCGGCCTGACCTTCGGGCCGCAGATCCAGGTCTACTACCTGATCGCCGTCTATTGCTTCATCTGCACCGCGCTGATGTACGCCTTCACCGGCACGCCGCTGGGCCGCATCCTGAACGCGGTGCGCGACAACCCGGAGCGGGTCGAGTTCATCGGCTACAACACCCAGCGGGTGCGCTACTTCGCCTTCATCATCGCCGGCTTCTTCGCCGGCGTTGGCGGCGGGCTGGCGGCGATCAACTTCGAGATCGTCAACGCGGCCGACAGCCTCAACGCGCTGCGCTCGGGCAGCTACCTGCTGTTCACCTTCCTGGGCGGCGCGATCTTCTTCTTCGGGCCGATCATCGGCGCGGTGCTGCTGGTCTTCGCCGCGGTGCTGCTGTCGGAGCTCTCCAAGGCCTGGCAGCTCTATTTCGGGCTGGTCTTCGTCTTCATGGTGATGTTCGCGCCGGGCGGCATCGCCAGCCTGGTGATGATGAATCTTCGCGTGGCCAAGTTCGGCAAGTTCAAGCAGTTCTGGCCGCTTTACGGCGGCCTGCTGGTGGCGATCATCCCGGTGGTGATCGGCGCCGCCGCCCTCATCGAGATGATCTATCACATCCAGCTCAATTCGGCCCTGGGGCCGAACCTCCCGTTCATGGGCGTTTCGCTCGACACCTCCGGCGTGGCCAGCTGGCTCGGCGCGTCGCTGATCCTGGTCATCGGGCTCATCGCGCTCGAGTTCGCGCGGCGGCGCTTCGTGCGGGCCTGGGGCACCGCCCAGGAGCAGATCGAGGCCGAGATCAAGCGGAGGGAGCTCGCATGACCCACGCCCTGGAACTCAAGTCGCTGCGCAAGAACTTCGGCAAGACCGAGATCATCCGCGGCGTCGACCTGGCCGTGGAGGCCGGTGAGCGGATCGCCATCATCGGCCCGAACGGCGCCGGCAAGTCGACCCTGTTCAACCTGATCAGCGGCCGGCTCGCGCCCAGCAGCGGCGAGGTGCTGCTCGACGGCCAGCGCATCGATGGCAAGAAGCCGTTCGAGATCAATCGGCTGGGCCTGTCGCGCAGCTTCCAGATCACCAACATCTTTCCGAAGCTCAGCGTCTTCGAAAACCTGCGCTGCGGGGTGCTGTGGAGCCTGGGCTACCGCTACAGCTTCCTGCGCTTCCTGTCGAACCTGCACGATGCCAACGCGCGGACCGAGGAACTGATCCACCAGGTCGGCCTCGACCGCAAGCGCGACGTGCAGGCCGTCAACCTCACCTATGCCGAGCAGCGGGCGCTGGAGATCGGCGTCACGATCGCCGGCGGCGCCAATGTCATCCTGCTCGACGAGCCGACCGCCGGCATGAGCAAGACCGAGACCTCGCACTTCATCGCGCTGATCAAGCAGGTGACGGTCGGCAAGACGCTGCTCACCGTGGAGCACGACATGGGGGTGGTGTTCGGCCTGGCCGACAAGATCGCGGTGGTGGTCTACGGCGAGGTGATCGCCTTCGACACCCCGGCCGCGGTGCGCGCCAATGCGCGCGTGCAGGAGGCCTACCTGGGTTCCTCGGTGGCCGATGCGCAGGGCGGAGGACACTGACATGCTGAAACTCCAAGACATCCACGCCTATTACGGCAAGAGCCATGTGTTGCATGGTGTTTCGTTCGACGTCGGTCCCGGCGAGATCGTCGCGCTGCTGGGCCGCAATGGCTCGGGCCGCTCGACCACCGCCAAGGCGATCATGGGCCTGGTCCATGCCGAAGGCACGCTGCGCTGGAAGGACAAGGACATCCTGCGCAAGAAGGCCTACGAGGTGGCGCACATGGGCATCGGCTACGTGCCCGAGAACCGCGACATCTTTCCCAAGCTCACGGTGCACCAGAACCTGCTGCTGGGCCAGAAGGGCAACGGCCGCGGCAGCCGCTGGTCGTTCGACGACATGTACGGCATGTTCCCGCGGCTCAAGGAGCGCCAGCACACCGAGGCCGGCGTGCTGTCGGGCGGCGAGCAGCAGATGCTGACCCTGTGCCGCACGCTGATGGGCGACCCCGACCTGATCATCATCGACGAGCCGACCGAGGGCCTGGCGCCGAAGATCGTCGAGCTGGTCGGCCAGTACCTGCGCACGCTCAAGGACAAGGGCATCTCGGTGCTGCTGATCGAGCAGAAGCTGACCATCGCGATGCAGATCTCCGACCGGGCCCTGGTCATGGGGCACGGCAGCATCGTGTTCGACGGCACGCCCGACAGCCTCAGGGCCGATGCCACTACCCGGAAGGAATGGCTGGAGGTCTAATCCACCTCGGCGCCTTGTCCCGGCAGCGACTTGGCATGGTTGCCCGGTCTCTCGAAACGCCTAGAATTCGATAAAAAAGAACACTCGTGCTTTTTGTGAGCGGGGTCTTGGCGTCTGATCGCGCCATGGCCCTCGAACCCGTTTTTTTCGATCCTCTCCCATCCCAAAGGAACGCAGCATGACGGCTGAATACAAAGTGCTCGGCGACGTCGCCGTGATCACGCTGAACAACCCCCCGGTCAATGGCCTCGGCTTCTCGACCCGGGTCGGCATCACCGACGGGCTTTCCAAGGCCATCGACGACCCGGCCGTCAAGGCGATCGTCATCACCGGCGAGGGCAAGGCCTTCTCGGGCGGCGCCGACATCAAGGAATTCGGCACGCCCAAGGCGCTGCAGGAGCCCAACCTGCTGAGCGTCATCCTGGCGCTCGAGGCTTCCACCAAGCCGATCGTCGCGGCGATCCATTCGGTCTGCATGGGCGGCGGCCTCGAACTGGCCCTGGGCTGCCACTACCGCGTTGCGGCACCCGGCACCAGCGTCGCGCTGCCCGAGGTCAAGCTGGGCCTCCTGCCCGGCGCCGGCGGCACCCAGCGCCTGCCGCGCGTGCTGGGCGTGGAGACCGCGCTCAACATGATCGTCAGCGGCGAGGCCGTCAAGAGCGAGGTGCTGGCGTCGATGCCCGGCCAGAAGCTGTTCGACAAGCTCTCGGGATCGGCCGAGTCGCTGTTCGACGAAGCGCTCGAACTCGCCCGGCACGTGGCCGGCAAGACCGGCGATGCACTGCCGCTGGTGCGCAACCTGCCGTGCAAGCACCCGCAGGGCGACGCCTACTTCCAGTTCGCCAAGAACATGGTCGGCGGCATGTCCAAGAACTACCCGGCGCCGCTCAAGTGCGTCGACGCCGTGCAGGCCGCGACCCAGCTGAAGTTCGACCAGGGCATGGCCGAGGAGCGCCGGCTCTTCACCGCGCTGATGTTCACGCCCGAATCGATGGCGCTGCGCCACCTGTTCATGGCCGAGCGCGCGGCATCGCGCATTCCCGATGTGCCCGAGGACACGCCACAGCGCGCCATCAAGTCGGTCGGCGTGATCGGCGCCGGCACCATGGGCGGCGGCATCTCGATGAACTTCCTGAACGCCGGCATCCCGGTCAAGATCCTCGAGATGAAGCAGGAAGCGCTCGACCGCGGCGTGGCCACCATCAAGAAGAACTACGAAGCCCAGGTCAAGAAGGGCAAGCTCAAGCAGGACAAGTACGAGCAGCGCATGGCGCTCTTGAGCACCACGCTGAGCTATGACGACCTGAAGGATGTCGACCTGGTCATCGAGGCCGTGTTCGAGGAACTCGGCGTCAAGGAAGCGGTGTTCAAGGAACTCGACCGCGTCGCCAAGTCCGGTGCCATCCTGGCGTCCAACACCTCGACTCTCGACGTCGACAAGATCGCCGCCTTCACGAAGCGTCCGCAGGACGTGGTCGGCATGCACTTCTTCAGCCCGGCCAACGTGATGAAGCTGCTCGAAGTGGTGCGCGGCAAGAAGACCGCCAAGGACGTGCTGGCCACGGTGATGTCGCTGGCCAAGAAGATCAAGAAGACCGCGGTGGTCTCGGGCGTCTGTGACGGCTTCATCGGCAACCGCATGATCGAGCAGTATTCGCGCCAGGCGGGCTTCCTGCTGGACGAAGGCGCGACCCCGCAGCAGGTCGACCGCGCGATCGAGAAATTCGGCTTCGCGATGGGCCCGTTCCGCATGGGCGACCTGGCCGGCAACGACATCGGCTGGGCCATCCGCAAGCGCCGCGCGACCGAGATCGCCGACATGAAGTACAGCCGCACGGCCGACAAGCTCTGCGAGCTGGGCCGCTTCGGCCAGAAGACCGGGGCAGGGTGGTACGACTACCAGGCCGGCAAGCGCGATGCGATCCCGTCCGAGCTGGTCAACAAGATGATCGAGGACCACCGCAAGGAGCTCGGCATCACGCCGCGCAAGATCTCCGACGACGAGATCGTCCAGCGCCTGGTCTATTCGCTGGTCAACGAAGGCGCCCGCATCCTCGAGGACGGCATCGCCTCGAAGTCGGGCGACATCGACATGGTCTACCTCACGGGCTATGGCTTCCCGATCTGGCGCGGCGGTCCGATGCACTACGCGTCGCAGGTCGGCCTGTTCAACGTGGCCGAGTCGATGAAGCGCTTCGCGAAGAATCCGCGCGACGACGCGAGCTTCTGGCAGCCGGCCGCGCTGATCCAGAAGCTGGTGGCCGAAGGCAAGAACTTCAGCTGAAGACGGAAGGCGACCGCTCATGGTGAAACGCGTCTTCCTGGCGTTGCTGCTGGTGCCGGTGGCGCTGGCGGCAGCTGTGGCGGTCAATACCTGGCGCACGCCGTCGCGGCAACTTGCCGTGGCGCCGGCGCCGAAGCTCGCGATCGACGTCCAGGCCGCCGCCAGGCGGCTGGCGGGCGCGATCCCGTTCCGCACGGTGTCGAGCCTCGACAACCCGAGCGGCAACGGCGCCGAGTTCGACAAGCTGCATGCCTACCTGGCCGAGCAGTTCCCGAAGGTCCACGCCACCCTCAAGAAAGAGGTGGTGGGCCAGAAGGCGCTGCTCTACACCTGGGCCGGCAGCGACCCGGCCGCCAAGCCGATCGCGCTGATGGCGCACCAGGACATGGTGCCGATCGCGCCGGGCACCGAGAAGGCCTGGTCGGTCGACCCGTTCGGCGGCGCCATCCAGGACGGCTTCGTCTGGGGCCGCGGCACGCTCGACAACAAGGGCAACCTGTTCGCGCAGATGGAAGCCATCGAGCTGCTGATCGGGCAGGGCTTCAAGCCGACCCAGACGGTCTATCTCGTGATGGGCGACGACGAGGAGGTCAGCGGCCTGCGCGGCGCCCTGCCGATCGCCGAACTGCTCAAGTCGCGCGGCGTGCGCCTGGACTGGGTGCTCGACGAAGGCCTGCTGGTGCTGGACGGCGTGCTGCCGGGACTCTCGAAGCCGGCGGCGCTGATCGGCTTGGCCGAGAAAGGCTACGGCACCTTCTTCCTCTCGCTCGACACCGCCCCCGGCCACTCGTCGATGCCGCCGCAGCACAGCGCGATCGGCAGCATGAGCGCCGCACTGGCACGGCTCGAGGCCAAGCCGATGCCCGGCGGCATCCAGGGCGTGGCGGCGCAGATGTTCGGCACGCTGGCCCCCGAGATGGGCGGCCTGAATCGCGTGATGCTGTCCAACCTGTGGCTCACCGGGCCGCTGGTCGAGGGTCAACTCGAGAAGAGCCCGAGCAGCAATGCGATGCTGCGCACCACCACGGCGCTCACCATCGTGCGGGCCGGCAACAAGGACAACGTGCTGCCGGGCCGCGCCGAGGCGGCGGTCAACTTCCGCATCCTGCCGGGCGACTCGATCGACAGCGTCGAGAAGCACCTCAAGGGCGCGCTCGGCAACGACGCGATCCAGGTCAAGCGCTACCCGGGCAATTCCGAGCCGTCGCCGGTGTCGCCGACCGACAGCACCGGCTACCGCGCGATCGAGCAGGCGGTGCGGCAGACCTTCCCGGACGCGGTCGTGGCGCCGGGCCTGATGACGGCCGCCACCGACTCGCGCCACTTCAGCCTGGTGAGCGATGCGGTCTACCGCTTCTCGCCGTTCCGGGCCAAGGCCGAAGACCTGCCGCGCTTCCATGGCACCAACGAGCGCGTCTCGATCGCCAACTACGGCGAGATGATCCAGTTCTATCAGCAACTGCTGCGCGATACGCAACAGCCCCAGTAACCGTCATTCCTCTTTCTCAAAGGACCTCACCATGACCCGCGCCGTCATCGTCTCCACCGCCCGCACGCCGCTCGCCAAGAGCTGGAAGGGTGCCTTCAACATGACGCACGGCGCCACGCTCGGCGGCCACGCGGTGCAGCACGCGGTGCAGCGCGCAGGCATCGACCCGGCCTCGGTCGACGACGTGATCATGGGCTGCGCCACGCCCGAGGGCGCCACCGGCTCGAACATCGCGCGCCAGATCGCGCTGCGCGCCGGCCTGCCGATCACCACTTCGGGCATGACCATCAACCGCTTCTGCTCGTCGGGCCTGCAGACCATCGCCACCGCCGCCCAGCGCATCATCGCGGGCGAAGGCGAGGTCTACGTGGCCGGCGGCGTCGAGAGCATCTCGTGCGTGCAGAACGAGGCCAACAAGCACATGCTGGCCGACCCCTGGCTGGTGAAGCACAAGCCCGAGATCTACTGGAACATGCTGCAGACCGCCGAGCAGGTCGCCAAGCGCTACAACATCGGCCGCGACGCCATGGACGAATACGGCGCCGCCAGCCAGCAGAAGGCCACCGCCGCGCTGGAAGCCGGCCGCTTCAAGGACGAGATCGCACCGATCACCGTGCTGGCCGGCGTGGCGGATGCCGTGCTGGGCCTGCGCACCAAGGAAGTCACGATCGAGAACGACGAAGGCATCCGTCCCGGCACCACCAAGGAAGGCATCAGCGGCATCCGCCCGGCGATTCCCGGCGGCCTGATCTCGGCCGGCAATGCCAGCCAGTTCTCCGACGGCGGCGGCGCCTGCGTGCTGGTCGACGAGAAGTACGCCGAGCAGAAGGGCCTGAAGCCGCTGGGCCGCTTCCTCGGTTTCGCGGTCGCCGGCTGCGAGCCCGACGAGATGGGCATCGGTCCGGTGTTCGCGATCCCGAAGGTGCTGAACCGCCTGGGCCTGAAGGTCAGCGACATCGACCTCTGGGAGCTCAACGAAGCCTTCGCGGTGCAGGTCATCTACTGCCGCGACAAGCTCGGCATTCCGGCCGACCGGCTCAACGTCGACGGCGGCGCGATCGCGGTTGGCCATCCCTACGGCGTGAGCGGCCAGCGCCTCACGGGCCACGCGCTCATCGAAGGCAAGCGCCGCGGCGCCAAGAAGGTCGTGGTCACGATGTGCATCGGCGGCGGCATGGGCGCGGCCGGCGTGTTCGAAGTCCTCTGACGGGCGAGCCTCGCGGGCCGGTCCGTACCTGCGAGGCCTTCACGGTCAACGACGGGCAAAAGAAGCCCTGGGCGCTGGCCCGGGGCACCATTGCACATCTGCCATCGGCACCGGATGCTGCGGCAGAATCGAAATCCAACCTCTCGCCCAGCGATCCTCGCCATGAGCCTTCGTCCCACCCTCGACTTTCTTCTCTACGACTGGCTCGACGCCGAGTCGCTCAGCGGCCGCGAGCGCTTCGCCGACCATTCGCGCGAGACCTTCGACGCCGTGCTCGACACCTGCGAGCGGATCGCGCGCGAGAAGTACGCGCCGAGCAACCGCATCGTCGACACCCAGGAGCCGCACTTCGACGGCGAGAAGGTGATCCTGCCGCAGGCCACCCACGATGCCCACAAGGCCTTCGTCGAATCCGGCATGCTGAGCGCCGCCCAGGACTACGACATCGGCGGCATGCAGCTGCCCTACACCCTGTCGGCGGCGGCCAACAGCTTCTTCGCCATGGCCTCGGTCAGCATCGGCTCGAACATGCTCACCAGCGGCAATGCCAACCTGCTGATGGTGCATGGCACCGAGATGCAAAAGGAAGTCTTCGCCAAGAACGAGTTCGCCGGCCGCTGGTCGGGCACCATGTGCCTGTCGGAGCCGCAGGCTGGCTCCAGCCTCAGCGACGTCGCCACCCGCGCGGTGCCCGACGGCCCGGATTTCCAGGACGATCCGCTGGGCCCACGCTTTCGCCTCACCGGCAACAAGATGTGGATCTCGGCCGGCGACCACGAGCTGACCGAGAACATCGTGCATATCGTGCTGGCCAAGATTCCCGACGAGAACGGCAAGCTGATCCCGGGCACGCGGGGCATCTCGCTGTTCATCGTGCCCAAGAAGATGGTCGGCACCGACGGCCAGCTGACCGGCGAGCGCAACGACGTGGCACTCGCCGGCCTGAACCACAAGCTCGGCTGGCGCGGCACCACCAACACGCTGCTCAATTTCGGCGAGGGCAAGTTCCCGGTCGGCGGCAAGGCCGGCGCGGTGGGCTACCTGGTCGGCCAGCCCGGCAAGGGCCTGCACTGCATGTTCCACATGATGAACGAGGCGCGGATCGGCGTCGGCACGGCCGCGACCATGCTCGGCATGGCGGGCTACTTCGCCTCGCTCGACTACGCGAAGAACCGGCCGCAGGGCCGGCCCGCGGGCCCGGCCGGCAAGGACGCGGCCAAGCCGCAGGTGCGGATCATCGAGCACGCCGACGTGCGCCGCATGCTGCTGGCCCAGAAGGCGTACTGCGAAGGTGCGCTGGCGCTGGAACTCTATTGCGCGCGGCTGGTCGACGAGCAGAAGACCGGCGACGCGCAGGCGGCCGACGATGCGCGGCTGCTGCTCGAGGTGCTGACCCCGATCGCCAAGAGCTGGCCCAGCGAATGGTGCCTGGAGGCCAACTCGCTGGCGATCCAGATCCATGGCGGCTACGGCTACACGCGCGATTTCCCGGTCGAGCAGTATTGGCGCGACAACCGGCTGAACATGATTCACGAAGGCACCCACGGCATCCAGGCGGCCGACCTGCTCGGGCGCAAGGTGCTGATGGAAGACGGGCGCGGCCTGCAGCTGCTGGCCGGCCGGGTCGGCCAGACGATCGCCCGCGCCGCCGCGGTGCCGGCGCTGGCCGGCCACGCCAAGGCGCTCGGCGAGGCGCTCGAGCGCATCGGCTCGGCCACCCGGGCCGCCTGGGCCACCGGCAACCCGCAGGAGGCGCTGGCCAATGCGGTGCCGTACATGCAGGCCTTCGGCCATGTGGTGCTGGCCTGGATCTGGCTCGACGTCGCGCAGCACGCGCTGGCGCGCGACGGCGCCAAGGCCTTGCCGGCCACGGTCGGGCGCCTCGGTGCGGCCGACTTCTTCTTCCACTATGAACTGCCGAAGATCGGTGCCTGGCTGCAGGTGGTCGAGCGCCGCGACCCGACCTGCGCGGCGCTGCCAGAGGAGGCCTTCTGATGGCCGGCGTGTCCCAGGCGAAGCCGCATGCGACGCTCGAGAAATGGATCTGGATCCTGATCTTCGGCGGCCTCTTCGGCGTGGTCATCGGCATCGCCGTCGGCCGTGCCGACGAAGCGCTGGGCTGGGCCCTGGCCGTGCCCGGCGCCGCGCTGGTGGCCGTCGGCGTGGTGCTGATCTATGTCCGTTCCCGGTTCCCCGACAGCAAGGATTCACCATGATCAAGCACGTCGTGATGTGGAAGCTCAAGAACCCCAAGGACGCCGCCGCGTTCAAGGCCCGGCTCGACAGCTGCCAGGGCCTGGTGCCGGGCATGCGGCAGTTCGAGGTCGGCGTGCGCACGCCCGGCCTCGAGGCCAACTGCGACGTGGTGCTGAACTCGGCCTTCGACGACGAGGCGGCGCTGCAGGCCTACCTGGAGCACCCCCGGCACGTCGAGGTGTCGGCCGTCCTCGGCAGCCTGCGCGAGTCGCGCAGCGTGCTCGACTATCAAACCCCCTGACATTCCCGGAGACACCATGACTGCACGCAGCATCCAGAAGCTTTTCGACCTCAGCGGCAAGACCGCGCTGATCACCGGCGGCTCGCGCGGCCTGGGCCTGCAGATGGCCCACGCGCTCGGCGAGGCCGGCGCCCGCATCATGCTGAGCTCGCGCAAGGCCGACGACCTCGAGCAGGCCACGGCCGAACTGCAGGCCGCCGGCATCGACACCCGCTGGATCGCGGCCGACTGCTCGAAAGAGGAGGACACCCGCCGCCTCGCCACCGAGACGCTCGAGCGCATGGGCGCGATCGACATCCTGGTCAACAACGCCGGCGCCAGCTGGGGCGCCCCGGCCGAAGACCATCCGGTCGAAGCCTGGGACAAGGTGATGAACCTCAACGTCCGCGGCTATTTCATCCTGGCGCAGCAGGTCGCCCGCGCCTACATGATCCCGAAGAAGGCCGGCCGGATCATCAACATCGCCTCCATCGCGGGCCTCAACGGCAACCCACCCGAGATGCAGACCATCGCCTACAACACCTCCAAGAGCGCGGTGATCGGCTTCACCCACACGCTGGCCGCCGAGTGGGGCAGGTACAACATCAACGTCAACGCGATCTGCCCGGGCTTCTTCATGACCAAGATGGCGGCGGGCCTGATCAAGTCGATCGGCGAAGACAAGATGGCCTCGCACGCACCGCTCGGCCGACTCGGCGACGACGAGGACCTGAAGGGCATCACGCTGCTGTACGCCAGCGACGCCGGCAAGCACATCACGGGCCAGTGGCTGGCCGTCGACGGCGGGGTCAGCGTGGTTCTTGGCGCCTGACATGACCGATTCCGACGACAGCATCAACCTGCGCTCCTATACGGACCAGATTCCGTTCGCGCGCCATCTGGGCTTCGAGATCACGAAATTCGAGGGCGGCGAATCCGAGCTGCGCTACACCGCGAAGCCCGAGCACCTGAACACCTTCGACGTGACGCACGGCGGCGCCGTCATGACCATGCTCGACATCGCGATGGCCGCCGCCGCGCGCAGCGAGACGCCCGAGATCGGCGTCGTCACGATCGAGATGAAGACCACCTTCATGGCGCCGTCGGTCGGCCCGCTGATCGCACGCGGCAGCCTGCTGCACCGCACCGCGACGATGGGCTTCACCGAGGCCAAGATCTACGACGCCCAGGAACGCGTCTGCGCCCACGCCACCGGCACCTTCAAGTACGTGAAGCGCCGCCTGCCCACGGGCCCGGCCAGCGCCAATGCGATGCGCCCGCCCTCGACCGACTGACCCCTTTTCTCCGGAGACCTCCATGCCCACCAACAGACAACAGATCCTCGACAACCGCCCCGAGGGCGAAGCCGTCGCCAGCAACTTCAAGCTCGTCAGCACCGAGACCCCGGCGCTGAAGGACAACCAGGTGCTGGTGCGCCACCACTACATGAGCCTCGACCCCTACATGCGCGGCCGCATGAACGATGCCAAGAGCTACGCCCAGCCGCAGCCCCTGGGGCAGGTCATGCAGGGCGGCACGGTCGGCGAGGTGGTCGAGAGCAAGCACCCCAGGTACGCCGTCGGCGACAAGGTGGTCGGCTTCGGCGGCTGGCAGGAATACAGCGTGGTCGATGCCTCGCAGCCCGGCGCGCTCAAGAAGGTCGACACCACGCACGTGCCGCTGTCGCACTACCTGGGCGCGGTCGGCATGCCTGGCGTCACGGCCTGGTACGGGCTGGTGAAGATCATCGCGCCGAAGGCCGGCGAGACCGTGGTCATCACCGCCGCCAGCGGCGCGGTCGGCAGCGCTTTCGGTGCGCTGGCCAAGGCGCGCGGCTGCCGCGTGGTCGGCATTGCGGGCGGCCCCGACAAGTGCAAGTACGTCACCGAGGAGCTCGGCTTCGATGCCTGCATCGACTACCGCCAGCATCCCGACGTCAAGAGCATGAGCGCGGCGCTCAAGGAAGCCTGCCCGAACGGCATCGACGGCTACTTCGAGAACGTCGGCGGCTACATCTTCGATGCGGTGCTGCTGCGCACCAACGCCTTCGCGCGGATCGCGCTGTGCGGCATGATCGCCGGCTACGACGGCCAGCCGCTGCCGCTCGCCAACCCGGCGCTGTTCCTGGTCAACCGGCTCAAGCTCGAGGGCTTCATCGTCAGCGAGCACATGGAGGTCTGGCCCGAGGCGCTGGCCGAACTCGGCGCGCTGGTCGCCAGCGGCAAGCTCCGGCCGCGCGAGTCGGTGGCGCAGGGCATCGAGGCGGCACCCGAAGCCTTTCTCGGCCTGCTGAAGGGCCGGAATTTCGGCAAGCAGCTGGTCAAGCTGATCTGAACGCAGCCACGGGGAGAGCCGGCCATGGACACCACGCACGAGGTCTTCAACCAGCCGGCGCCGCTCACCGGCTACAACCTGTTCGACAGCCACCGGCCGCTGCGTGACGCGCTGAAGTTCAACGCGCCGCAGCTGCAACTGGCGCCGCTCGAACACCTGGGCGCCAGCCTGGGGACGGCCGAGATGCAGACCCATGCGCGGCTGGCCAACATCCACCCGCCGGTGCTCCATACCCACGACCGCTTCGGCCGCCGCATCGACGAGGTCGAGTTCCATCCGAGCTATCACGCGCTGATGGCGGCGGCGGTCGGCGCCGGGCTGCACGGCACGCCCTGGACCGGTGAATCGCAGTCGCCGCACGTCGAACGGGCGGCCGGCTTCATGCTGTTCACCGAGCTCGAGCCCTCGATGCTGTGCCCGATCTCCATGAGCTATGCCGTGACGCCGGCGCTGCGCGGCAATGCCGGCGTCTACGCCGACTGGGGCCCGAAGCTCGCCAGCCGCTGGTACGACCCGAGGCTCCTGCCCTGGCGCGACAAGCCGGGCGTGACCATGGGGATGGGCATGACCGAGAAGCAGGGCGGCTCGGACGTCCGCGCCAACACCACGCAAGCGGTGCGCACCGGCAGCGATGGCTGGGGCGAGCGCTACGCGATCACCGGCCACAAGTGGTTTTTCTCGGCACCGATGTGCGACGCCTTCCTGGTGCTGGCGCAGGCGCCGGCCGGCCTGTCGTGCTTCTTCCTGCCGCGCGTGCTGCCGGACGGCAGCCGCAACGAGATCCGCATCCAGCGCCTGAAGGACAAGCTCGGCAACAAGGCCAACGCCAGCTCCGAGGTCGAGTTCCATGGCGCCAGCGCCTGGCTGGTGGGCGAGGAGGGGCGCGGCATTCCGCAGATCCTCGAGATGGGCACCATGACCCGGCTCGACTGCGCGCTCGGCACCAGCGGGCTGATGCGGCAGGCCCTCAGCCTGGCGCTGAACCACACGGCGCAGCGCCAGGCCTTCGGCCGCCCGCTGATCGAGCAGCCGCTGATGAAGAACGTGCTGGCTGATCTTGCGCTCGAGAGCGAGGCCGCGACCGCGCTGGCGATCCGGCTGGCGCGCGCCTTCGACCATCCCGGCGACGAACACGAGCGCCTGATGGCCCGGCTGCTGACGCCAGTGGCCAAGTTCTGGATCTGCAAGCGCGGCAGCCACTTCGCCCAGGAGGCGATGGAATGCCTGGGCGGCAACGGCTATGTGGAAGAGGGCGGCGAGGGCGTGATGGCGCGCGTATACCGCGAGATGCCGCTCAATTCGATCTGGGAGGGCGCCGGCAACATCATGGCGCTCGACCTGCTGCGCGGGCTGCGCAAAGGCGACGCCGTCGCCGCGCTGGCGCACGAACTGGCGCCGGCGCGCGGCAGCGATGCCGCGCTCGACCGGCTGGCCGACGCGCTGCCCGCGCGCATCGAGGCGATGGCGACCGAGGTCGAGGCCCGTCGGCTGGCGCAGGATGTGGCCCTCGCGGTGCAGGCCGCGCTGCTGGTGCGGACCGCGCCGCCGGCCGTGGTCGGCGGCTTCTGCGCCTCGCGCCTCGGCGGCGACTGGGGCCATGCCTTCGGCACGCTGAGCGCCGGCGTCGACCTCGATGCGATCATTTCCCGCGCGCGGCCCCAGTGACGGCGCAACTTCGAAAGACCCCATGGCCGACCTGATCCTCCACCACTACGCCACCTCCCCCTTCTCGGAGAAGCTGCGGCTGATCCTCGGCTACAAGAAGCTGGCCTGGAAGTCCGTGATCATTCCGCAGATCGCGCCCAAGCCCGACCTGGTCGCGCTCACCGGCGGCTACCGCCGCACGCCGGTGCTGCAGATCGGCGCCGACATCTACTGCGACACGGCGCTGATCTGCGACGTGCTAGAACACCTGGCGCCGCTGCCGTCGATCTACCCGGAGCCGGGCAAGGGCCTGGCGCGGGTGCTCGCGCAATGGGCCGACAGCACGCTCTTCTGGGCTGCGATGGCCTACAACTTCAGCCCCAAGGGCGCGGCCGACATGTTCGGCAAGGCGCCCCCGGAGGTGGTCAAGGCCTTCACCGAAGACCGTCGCGCGATGAGCGGCAACATGGTGAGGCTGCGGCCGGCGGATGCCGCCGCGGCGTACAAGTCGTACCTGCGCCGGCTGTCCGACATGCTCGACGACACCGACTACCTGCTGGGTGCCTTCCCGACCGTGGCCGACTTCGCCTGCTACCACCCGCTGTGGTTCACGCGCAAGCGCACGCCCTCGATGGCTGGCATCCTGCAATTGACGCCCGCCGTGGGCGACTGGATGGACCGCATGGCGGCCATCGGCCACGGCACGATGGAAGTCTTCGATGCCGCCCGGGCGCTCGAGGTCGCGGCCGCGTCGACCCCCCACACGCTGCTGTCCGACAGCACCTTCCAGGACGAGCACGGCATCGCGCTCGGCTCGGCTGTCACGATCGCCGCCGAGAGCTTCGGGCCCGAGGCCACCGAGGGCGAACTGGTCGCGGCCACGCGCACCCACTACACGCTGCGCCGCACCGATCCGCGCGCGGGCACGGTGCATGTGCACTTTCCGCGAATCGGGTATGTGTTGCGGGCGGTGTCCCCCTGAGCGTGAAGCACCTGCGCGACTCCGATTTCGCCGGTTTCGTATTTCAATAGCGCCTCAACGCCAAACCCAACACAAGAGACGAAAGGACACGCGCAAATGATCCAGGACTTCAAGGGCACGACGGCCGTTCTCACCGGCGCCGGCTCCGGCTTCGGCCTCGAATGCGCGCGCATCGGCGCGGCACGCGGCATGAACCTCGTGCTGGTCGACGTCCAGCAGGATGCGCTCGACCGGGCGCAGGCCGAGATGGAAGCCGCCGGCGCGCAGGTGCTCGCGCGCAAGGTCGACGTCGCCGACGCGGCCCAGATGGAAGCACTCGCCAAGGCGGTGCAGCAGCGCTTCGGCGCACCGCATTTCGTCTTCAACAACGCCGGCGTCGGCGCCGGCGGGCTGGTGTGGGAGAACAGCGTCGCCGACTGGGAATGGGTGCTCGGCGTCGACCTGTGGGGCGTGGTGCACGGCGTGCGCCTGTTCACGCCGATGATGCTGGAAGCGGCGGCCAAGGACCCGGCGTACCGCGGCCACATCGTCAACACCGCCAGCATGGCGGGCCTACTGACGCCGCCCAACATGGGCATCTACAACGCGGCCAAGGCCGCGGTCGTGAGCCTCACCGAGACTCTCTACCAGGACCTGAAGCTCGTCACCGACCAGGTCGGCGCGAGCCTGCTGTGCCCGTACTTCGTGCCCACCGGCATCACCCAGAGCGAACGCAATCGCCCGGGCGCGCTGGCCGGCGGTGCGCTCACCAAGAGCCAGCTGATCGGCCAGGCGATGAGCAACAAGGCGGTCAGCAGCGGCAAGGTCAGCGCCGCCGAGGTTGCCCAGATGGTGTTCGATGCGATCACCGCCAACCAGTTCTACGTCTTCAGCCACCCGAAGGCGCTCGGCAACGTGAAGAGCCGGATGGAGAACATCGTGTCGATCACGAACCCGGCGGACCCCTTCCTGGAGCGGCCGGAAATCGGCGCCAACCTGCGCGCCCAATTGCGCGCGAACTGAAGTCGGCCCGCGCAGCGAGGCCCCTTCGGGAAACCCCGCGGAACCGGCTTTGCCGGGCCGCTGGGGTTGCCCCCGGCGAGGGGGTGGGCGGGCTACACGAAGTGAGCCCAACCTGGGGGAGAGGGGTGGGTCTAGGGCGGCAGCAGCCAGGGCACCAGCAGCACGGCCACGGCGCCCACCATCACAGCGAGCGGCAGGCCGATCTTGACGAAATCGCCGAAGCTGTAGTTGCCGGCGGTGCTGACCAGCGTGTTGACGGGCGACGAGATCGGCGTCATGAACCCGGCCGACGCGGCCAGCGCCACCATCATCGCGAACGGGTAGGGCGATGCGTCCAGATGCTTGGCCAGCGCCAGCGCGACCGGCGCCATCAGCACCGCGGTGGCGGTGTTCGCGATCACCAGGCCGATCAGCGAACTCAGCACGAAAAGGCAGGCCAGCACCGGACGGATGCCGTAGCCGCCCACCAGCGCCAGCAGGCCGTCGGCCGCCAGGTCGATGCCGCCGGTGCGCTGCAGCGCCAGCGAGAAGGGCAGCATCCCGATGATGAGGATCAGGCTGCGCCAGTGGATCGCCCGGTAGGCGGAGTCGAGGTCGATGCAGCGGAACAGGCCCATCAGCAGGCAGCCGGCGATCGCCGCCTGCACGTTGGGGACCGCGCCCGACAGCATCAGCCCGATCACCAGCAGCAGGCAGAACACCGCGTGCGGCGCGCGGCGCGGCGCGGCCAGCAGCGCCCCGCCTTCCTGGGGCAGGCTCAGGCCGACCAGGTCGTGGCCGTCGGTCTGCAGGGCCCGGATGGCTTGCCACGGCCCGACCAGCAGCAGCGTGTCGCCGACCTTGAGGCGCGCGCTCTCCAGGCCGTGCGCGTGGGTGACCCGGCCCCGGCGCAAGCCCACGACCGTGAGGCCGTGCTGCGCCAGCAGGCGCGATTCGCTGCCGGTGGTGTCGACCAGCGTCGAGTCGACCGGGATCACCGCCTCGGCCATGCCGACGTCGCGCGACTGGTCGGTGAAGTAGGCGCCGGAGATCGGAAGACGGTGCAGCGCATAGCGCTCGCACAGGGCCGGGACGTCGAAGTCCTTCGACTCGACGTCGAGCAGCAGGATGTCGCCGGCCCGGATCTCGGTGTCGGCCGAGACCCGCAGCACCTCGCGCCGCAGCGTGTGCTGGCGCTCGAGCGCGATCACGTGGGCATCGGAGGCAGGGCCGAGTCCCAGGCCTTCGAGGCTGCGCCCCACCAGCGGCGAATCGGCTTGCACCGCGAGGCGGAAGGCGCGGTCGTGCAGCTTGTACTGGTCCACCCAGTCGTTCAGGCTCGGCCGGCCGCCGCTCGTCGAGCCGCTCTCGCCGCGCAGGCGCCGCCTGGCCACCGCCATGTAGGCGATCGCGAGCAGCAGCACCGGCACGCCGATCGGCGTGATGGTGAAGAAGCCGAAGCCTTCGGCCCCGTGGCGCATCAGCTCGCTGTTGACGATCAGGTTGGGGGTGGTTGCGACCAAGGTCATCATCCCGCTGATCAGGCCCGCCACGCTCACGGGCATCAGCAGCTGGCCGGCCGCGACACCGGTCTGCTGGGCGATGCGGATCACGATCGGAATGAAGATCGCGACCACGGCGGTGGAACTCATGAACGAGCCCATCAGGCCGACCGCCAGCATCAGCAGCGCCAGCAGGCGGGTCTCGCTGCTGCCGCCGTGCTTCACCAGCCAGTCGCCGACGTGCTGGGCCACGCCGGTGCGCACCAGGCCTTCGCCGAGCACGAACAGGGCGGCGACCAACACGATGTTCGGATCCGAAAACCCCGCCAGGGCCTCGTTCATGTCGATGATGCCGGTCATGGGCAGCAGCACGATCATGATCAGCGCCACGGCGTCGAGGCGCGGCCGGCCCGAGATGAACATGGCGATCGCGACGCCCAGCAGGGCGAGGACTTGGACCAGCTCAGACGACATGGAACCACCCGCGAGAATGAGAGACCGAATTCTGCGCGATCCGGCCGTCGCATCGGCCATCTCGCAATCCCTCATCCAGATGCGGGACTTGGCTGCCGCCCGGGAATGCATATACTGAACCGTACGGTTCTGTGTAAGTTCGATCCACACCCAGGAGACCTTCCATGGCCTATGTCGACGGCTACGTGCTTCCCCTCAAGAAGAACAAGATCGATGCCTACCGCCAGATGGCGGCGCTCGCCGGTTCGGTCTGGCGCGAGCATGGCGCGCTCGAATACCGCGAGTGGATCGCCGAGGACGTGAAGGCCGGCGAGCACACCTCGTTTCCGCAGGCCGTGAAGCTCGAGGACGACGAGATCGTGGTGTTCTCGTGGATCGTCTTCGAGTCGCGCGACCACCGCGACGAAGTCAACGCCAAGGCCATGAGCGACCCGCGCCTGGCCGGCATGATGGACCCGACGTCGATGCCCTTCGACGGCAAGCGCATGTTCTGGGGCGGCTTCGAGCCGCTGGTCGCGCTCTAGTCGGCGGAACGTCAGCGCGACTGCACGGCGACCGGACTGCGCTCCGCGAACTGGCCGTTCCAGTAGGGGTAGTAAGGGTAGGGTGGCGTCGTGGCGCTGGCAGCATCCAGCCGTGCGATCTGGTCTGCCGTGAGCTCCCAGCCCAGCGCGCCGAGGTTCTGCCTGAGCTGCGTTTCGTCGCGCGCCCCGATCAGCACCGACGAGACGGTCGGCCGCCGCAGCAGCCAGTTGAGTGCGATCTGCGGCAGCGTCTTGCCGGTTTCCTCTGCCACCTGGTCCATCGCGTCGACCACGCGGTAGAGGCGCTCGTCGTCCACCGGCGGCGCGGCGCCGGCCGTGTCGTGCAGGCGGCTCGCCGCCGGCCAGGGCTGGCCGCGCCGGATCTTGCCGGTCAGGCGGCCCCAGCCGAGCGGGCTCCAGACGATCGCACCGACGCCCTGGTCGAGCCCGAGCGGCATCAGTTCCCATTCGTAGTCGCGGCCGACCAGCGAGTAGTAGGCCTGGTTGGCGACATAGCGCGACAGCCCGAGCCGATCGGACGCCGCCAGCGATTTCATCAGCTGCCAGCCCGAGAAATTCGAAGCGCCGATATAGCGGACCTTGCCCGCCCGGATCAGGTCGTCAAGGGTGCGCAGCACCTGCTCGACCGGCGTCATGGCGTCGAAGGCATGCAGTTGCAGCAGGTCGATGGTGTCGGTGCCCAGGCGCCGGAGCGCGGCGTCGACGCCCTGGACCAGATGATGGCGCGAGGCGCCGACGTCGTTCGGTCCGTCGCCGGCGCGCAGAGCGAGCTTGGTCGACAGGATGACCTTGTCGCGCCGGCCCTGGATGGCCGCGCCGAGTATCGATTCGGAAGCGCCGCTGGAGTAGACGTCGGCGCTGTCGAACAGGTTGACGCCGGCGTCGAGGCAGATGTCGACGATGCGGCGCGCCCCGGCGACATCGGTGTTGCCCCAGGCGCTGAACAACGGGCCTTCACCGCCGAAGGTTCCGGCCCCGAAGCCGAGGGCCGGGACCTTGAAGCCGGAGTGGCCGAGATAGCGGTATTCCATGGTGAGTCCTTGTGTGCGTGGGTATGAAAAAGGGTGGTGCGGTTCAGGCGCAGGCGGTGGCGGCGCCCGCCGGAAGCCGTCGATCGAGCGCCCGGCTCCAGAGCGCGATCGCCAGCCCGGCCAGGGTCAGCAGCGCCGCCACCCAGCCCAGCGCCTGCAGGCCGGGCCCGCGCTCGATGACGACGCCGCCGGCCCAGGCGCCCAGCGCGTTGCCGAGATTGAAGGCCGCGATGTTGAGGCTGGCGGCCAGGTTCTGTCCGGCGCCCGCCGCCTTGTCCAGCACCCGCAGCTGCAGCGGAGCGACGGTGGCGAAGGCGGCGATGCCCAGCAGCAGCACGAACACCATCGCGGTCCAGGGCGTGTGGATCAGCCACCGCATCGCGCCGAGCGCCACGGCCAGCGCGAGCAGGGTGCCGAGCAGCGCAGGCATCAAGGCGCGGTCCGCGAGCCGGCCGCCCAGCAGATTGCCGATGGCGAGCCCGCCGCCGAACACCAGCAGGATCGGCGATACCGCCGCTTCGGACACGCCGGTCAGTTGCGTGAGCAGCGGCTGGATGTAGGTGTAAACCACGAACACGCCGCCGAAGCCGAACACGGTCATTGCGAGGCCGAGCAGCACCTGCGGGCGGGCGAGCACCGCGACTTCTTCACGCAGCGAAGCGGAGGGGGCCTCGGCACTGCCGCGCGGCACGAACAGCGCGAGGATGGCGAAAGCCGCCACGCCGATCAGCGTCACAGCCCAGAAGGCGGCGCGCCACCCGAAGTGCAGGCCCAGCCAGGCGCCGGCTGGCACGCCGAAAAGCGTGGCGGCGGTCATGCCGGTGAACATGATCGCGATGGCCGATGCGCGGCGCTCCGGTGGCACCAGCCCGGTCGCGACAACCGAGCCGACGCCGAAGAAGGTGCCGTGCGCGAGCGAGGTGATGACGCGCGCGGCCATCAGCGTTTCATAGTTGGGCGCGAGCGCGCAGGCCAGATTGCCGAGGGTGAAGATTGCCATCAGCGCCAAAAGTACGGTTTTGCGCGGCATGCGACGCGTGGCGATGGTCAGCAGCGGCGCGCCGACCGCGACGCCGAGCGCGTAGCCCGAGATCAGCAGGCCGGCAGCCGCGATCGAGACCTGGAGATCGGCGGACACCTGCAGCAGCAGGCCCATGATGACGAATTCGGTGGTGCCTATTCCGAAGGCACCGGCGGTGAGGGCGAGGAGGGCGATGGGCATGATGGCCATGACTGTGCCGGTTCCGCGGCGGCATGAATAGAATGCCGATCCGACATGCTCCTGTGAATCGAAGTCACAAATGCCCCGCTCCGAGGTCAACCGTTCCGGCGAGATGGAAGCCTTCGTGCAGGTGGTCGATCGCGGCAGCTTCTCGGCCGGCGCCCGCGCCCTGGGAATGACCCCGTCCGCGGTCAGCAAGCTGATCGGGCGGCTCGAGGCGCGTCTCGGCGCCCAGCTGGTGCACCGCTCCACGCGCAAGCTGCAGCTGACGGCCGAGGGCCAGCTTTTCTACGAGCGCAGCGTCCGCGTCCTGGCCGACATGGACGAGGCCGAGCGCTGCGCCGCAGCCGGCGCGGCACCGAGCGGCCGGGTCAGCATCAACGCCAGCGTTCCTTTCGGGCAGCAGGTGCTGATCCCGCTGGTGCCGCGCTTTCTCGAACTGCACCCGCAGATCACGCTCAACATCGTGCTGACCGACCGCGTGGTCGACCTGATGGAGGAGCGCGCCGACGTGGCGATCCGCTGGGGCGCATTGCCGCCGTCCGATCTGGTGGCCCGGCGACTCGGCGCCACCGGACAGGCGATCGTCGGCGCGCCCGCCTATCTCGCCCGATACGGCACGCCCTACACGCCGGAAGAGCTCGAAGCGCACAACCGGCTCGGCTTCACCTACCGGCGCAGCGTCCCCGACTGGCCGCTCTCGATCGACGGCAGGGTGGTCGACATCCCGGTCAACGGCAACGTCAGGGCCGGCGATGGCGAGGCGCTGCGCGCGCTGCTGCTGGCGGGCGTCGGCCTGGGCCGGTTGTCGCTCTTCCAGGTGCAGGCCGACCTCGATGCCGGCCGGCTGGTGCCCGTGCTGGAGGACTTCAACCCGGGCGACACCGCGCCGATCCATGCCGTCTACCTGGGCAAGCCCGGACGCTTGCCGGCACGGGTGCGGGCGCTGCTGGACTTTCTCTCGGCCCACGTCCTGGCCGATGGGCGGCCGCGCCTTGCGCCTGCGGCTTTCGGAAATTTCCATTGGCAATAAAGGAATCGTCGGCGTCTCGCCTTCGCGGATCGGGCGCGCGGCGGGCGGAAAATCGTCGGGTGCCTCCGGCGCCTGCGTTCCGACTCCGGAACCGACAGCTCTTCCCTATCCTCCAACACAATCATGACTTCATTTCTTCGCCCCGCGATCGCGGGGCTTTTCGCCGTCGGTCTCTGCGCCGGTGCCTCCGCGCTCGAACACGCGCACTGGTCCTACGCCGGCAAGACCGGTCCCTCCGAGTGGGCCGCGCTGGCCCCCGACAACGCGACCTGCAAGACCGGGCAGCAGCAGTCGCCGGTCGACCTGCCTGCAGCCAAGGCCAAGGCGCTGGCGCAACACGATGCCGAGATTCGCTACGGCAAGGCCGCGGGTCGGCTGGTCAACAACGGCCACACCCTCGAACTGGACCTGGACGGCGCGGCGGACAACAAGGTCGTCTACCAAGGTGTCGAATATCGCCTGGCCCAATTCCATTTCCACACGCCCAGCGAACATCACCTCGACGGCCGTGCGTTCCCGATGGAGATGCACCTGGTCAACAAGAGTGCCGACGGCGCCATCACGGTGATCGGGGTGATGATCAAGGCCGGCCGCAAGAACAACGCGTTGGCGCCGGTCTTCGCCAAGCCGCCGAAGGCTGGCGACGCCGCCCACGACCTCGGGATCGATCTTGCCGCCGTGCTGCCGGCCGACCACAAGGCGCTGCTGTACACCGGCTCGCTGACCACGCCGCCGTGCACCGAGCAGGTGCACTGGGTGGTGCTGGAGCGCCCGATCGAGATGTCGCGGGCGCAGATCGATGCCTTCCGCCATTTGTTCCGGGACAATCATCGCCCGATCCAGCCGCTGAACGGCCGCGAGCCGGTGGAAGAGACCGCCGGCGAATAGGCTGCAGCAGCGGCTTTGCGCTTGCCTGACAATAGCTGCGCAAATCCATGAAAGAAGTCCCCGACGCCATCGTCTGCGAAGGCTGCGACGCGGTTTATCGCCGCGTGCGGCTGCGCCGGCGCGAGGTCTCGCATTGCCCGCGCTGCAGCACCGAGCTCGACCGCCATCCCGGCGACCAGAGCGCCCGCGTGCTGCCGCTCACCGTCGCCTGCCTGATCCTGTTCGCCATCGCGAACCTGTTCCCGATCGTCGAGATCGAACTGCAGGGCCTCAGTAACGAGACCACGCTGGCCGGCGCGGTGGTGGCGCTGAGCGCGGGTGGGATGTCGCCGGTGGCGCTGCTGGTGCTCGCGACCACCTTGCTGTTCCCGCTGCTCCAGCTGTGCATCCTCTTCTACCTGCTGGTGCCGATGCGCTACGAGCGGCGGCCGGCGGGTTTCGGGGTGCTCGTGAACGCCCTGGTGGCGTTGCGTCCCTGGGGCATGATCGAAGTGTTCCTGCTCGGTGTGCTGGTGGCGATCATCAAGCTGAGCAGCATGGCGCAGGTGATCGCCGGTCCGGCGCTCTGGGCCTTCGTGGGGCTCACGGTGCTGCTGACGGCGGTGCTGTCCTTCAACCCCCGGACCTTCTGGGAAATGGCGTTCGAGCCGCGGCCGGGTCAGGACGGATGAGCGACCCCGGCGTCGAGACCGCGGCCGCCCTGCGCCTCGTGGCCTGCCACCACTGCGGCACCACCTGGCAAGGTGCGCAGGACGGCGAAGCCTGCGACCGCTGCGGCACCCGGCTGCATGCGCGCAAGCCCGACAGCATCAACCGCACCTGGGCCTACCTGGTCGCCGCCGCGATCCTCTACCTGCCGGCCAACCTGCTGCCGGTGATGATCACCAAGAGCCTGCTGGGGACCCAGCAGGACACCATCCTGAGCGGCGTCATCTATTTCTGGGTCTCGGGCGCCTACGGCCTGGCGGCGCTGATCTTCGTTGCCAGCTTCCTGGTGCCGCTGTTCAAGCTGACCGCGCTGGTGCTGCTCAACATCACGGCGCAGCGCCGAAGCAGCTGGCGGCAGCTCGAACGGGCCAAGCTCTATCGCATCCTCGAGGTGATCGGGCGCTGGTCGATGCTCGACGTCTTCGTGGTGGCGCTGCTGGCCGGCCTGGTGCGCATCCAGGGCTTTGCCGAGATCACGGCCGGGGTCGGCATCGCCGCCTTCGGCGCGGTGGTGGTCCTCACCATGCTGGCGTCGCTGAGCTTCGATCCGCGCCTGACCTGGGACACCGGCCCGGATGCCCTGGCGGAAGAAATGAAAATGGACAATGAACCGATATGAATGACGAAAGCACCCGACCCGAGCCGCAGCCGCCCCGGGCTGCGCCGAAGGTCGTCAGGCGGCGCAACTGGCTGCCGTCCCTGATCTGGCTGATCCCGGTCGTGGCGGCACTGGTCGGCATGACGCTGGTGGCGCGCATCCTGATGGACCGCGGCCCCGAGATCGTGCTGACCTTCAAGAGCGCCGAAGGCCTCGAGGCCAACAAGACCGTGGTCAGGTACAAGGACGTGCAGATCGGCACCGTCACGCACATCCGACTGGCCACCGACCGTTCGCATGTCAGGGTGCTGGTGCAGCTCAAGAAGGAAGCCAGCGCATTCACGGCGCAGGACACCCGGTTCTGGGTGGTCCGCCCGCGGCTCGACACCTCGGGCATCTCCGGTCTGGGCACCTTGCTTTCGGGCGCCTACATCGGCGTCGATGCCGGCACCTCGGAAGAAACCTCGGGCGAATTCACCGGGCTCGAGACGCCCCCCATCGTCACCCGCGACGATTCGGGGCGGCAGTTCCTGCTGCGGGCCCGCGACGTCGGTTCGCTGGACATCGGCTCGCCGGTGTACTTCCGCCGCATCAAGGTGGGCCAGGTCGCGGCCTACGAGCTCGACCCCGACGGCCACGGCGTGACGCTGAGGGTCTTCATCAACGCGCCCTACGAGAAGTTCGTCGGCGTCAACACGCGCTTCTGGCATGCCAGTGGTTTCGACATCGACCTGAACGCCAGCGGCCTGAAGGTTCGCACCCAGTCCCTGATCACGGTGCTGATCGGCGGCATCGCCTTCCAGGCGCCCGACGACCAGAACGGGCCGGTCGCCGGGGAGAACACCGCCTTCGTGCTGGCCAGCGACGAGACCACCGCGATGAAGGAACCCGACGGGCCTTCGCAGACCATGCTGCTGTACTTCAACCAGTCGCTGCGCGGCCTGTCGCCCGGCGCGCCGGTCGACTTCCGGGGCGTCGTGATCGGCGAGGTCAAGTCGATCGGGGTCGAATTCGACCGGGGCGAGCGCGCCTTCAGGATGCCCGTGGTGATCCAGGTCTACCCGGACCGCATGCGGCGCCGTTCCGCCACCGATCCGGACGCTCGCATCTCGTCGTTCCAGCGCTGGCAGCTGCTGGTCAGCAAGGGGATGCGGGCCCAGCTGCGCACCGGCAACCTGCTGACCGGCCAGGTCTACGTGGCGATGGATTTCTTCAACGACGCCAAGCCGGCGAAGCTCGAGCCGAACCAGGTCCCGCTCGAGCTGCCGACCCAGCCCAACCGGCTCGACGAGCTGCAGTCGCAGGTGGCCGACATCGCGCGCAAGCTCAACCAGGTGCCTTTCGAGGAGATCGGTGCCGATCTGCGCAAGAGCCTGGCCTCCCTCGACAAGACCCTCAACAGCACCGAGCAGCTCGCCAGGCGCCTGAACAACGACGTCACGCCCGAGATGGCGGCGGCCTTGAAGGACGTGCGCCAGACCCTGCGCTCGGCCGAGAAGACCATCGCCGACGATGCACCGCTGCAGCAGGACCTGCGCCAGACCCTGCAGGAAGTCACGCGCGCGGCGGGGTCGCTGCGCGTGCTGACCGACTACCTGGAGCGCCACCCCGAATCCCTGATCCGCGGCAAGCCGGAGGACAAGCAGAAATGAAGACGACCCACTTCCGGCTCGCGGCCGCAGCCCTCGGCGCGGCCTGGCTCGTGGCCGCCTGCGGCAGCAGCGGCGGGCCGCAGTACTACAGCCTGGCAGACGGCGCGGCGCCGGCCCGGGCGCCGATGTCGGCGGGCGGCGCGCCGGCTTACATCGAACTGGCCCCCATCGCCATGCCGGAGCGCTTCGCCCGGCCGCAGCTGGTGGTGCGCAAGAAAGATGCGCCGGACAGCCCGGCGGTCGACATCCTCGAGCAGCACCGCTGGTCGTCCTCGTTCGAGGACGAGCTGCGCGACAGCCTGGGCAGCGGCATTGCCAGCCGGCTGGGCGCGGTCGACGTCACCAAGTCCGGCCGCCAGCGCGGCCAACCGGCGACGCGCATCGCGGTCCAGCTGGAGCAGTTCGACGCCATCGAGGGCAAGCGGGTCGATGCCAGCTTCACCTGGACGGTGCGCCGCACCGACGAGGGGTCGGCGACCGGCTGCCGGCTGTCGCTGTCGGAACCCGTGGGCGGCGGCTTCGACGCCCTGGCCCAGGGCGCCCAGCGCCTCACGGCGCGGCTGGCCGATGCCATCGCGGCCAGCGTTCCCGCCCCTGCGGGCCAGCCCACTGCGAAGTGCGCGGCCTGACATAGAGACAGGGCGGTGGCCATGGCCCCGAACGGCTTCGCGCTCTTCGCCACGGCGATCGGCGCCTGCGGCATCGCCTGGGGGCCGGGCGGCATCGCCGGCGTGCAGTTGCCCGAGGGCGGGGAGGGCGCCACGCGTGCGCGCATGCGGCGGCGCTTTCCGAACTGGCCGGAGCAGGACGCGCCAGCCGACGTGGTGCCGGCGATCGAGGGCATCCGCGGCCTGCTGGCCGGCGATGCGCTCGACCTGGCCGAGATCGTGCTCGATCTCGAAGGTGTCAGCGACTTCCATCGGCGCGTCTACGAGATCGCGCGCCGCATTCCACCCGGGCGCACCCGCACCTACGGCGACATCGCGACCGAGCTCGGCGACAAGGGCCTGGCGCGCGCGGTCGGGCAGGCGCTCGGCCTCAATCCCTTCGCACCGGTGGTGCCCTGCCACCGGGTGCTCGCCGCCGGCGGCCGCTGGGGCGGCTTCTCGGCCCACGGCGGTGCGGCGGCGAAGCTCCGGATGCTGGCCATCGAAGGCGCCAGGCCGGACAGCGAGAGCGGTGATTTGTTCTGAGGCCTAGCACAGGCCGGCGCGTCGCGCTGCCGACGGTTCATCGCCGCCTTGGCGACAATCGGGCGATGACTTCTTCGCGCTTCTTCAAGATCGCGCTCGTGCTCGGCCTGTTGTCGGCCATCGGCCCGTTCGCGATCGACATGTACCTGCCGGCGCTGCCCGAGATCGGCAGCAGCCTGCAGGCCGGCATCGGGCCGGTGCAGATGAGCCTCACGGCTTTCTTCATCTCGCTCGGCGTCGGGCAACTGCTCTACGGACCGGTGTCCGACATGGTGGGGCGCAAGCCGCCGCTCTACTTCGGCCTGGGCCTGTTCGCGCTGGCCAGCATCGGCTGCGCGCTGGCCACCAGCATCGAGATGCTGATCGCGCTGCGCTTCGTCCAGGGCCTGGGCGCCGCGGCCGGCATGGCCATCCCGCGCGCCGTGGTGCGCGACCTGCACACCGGCACCGACGCGGCGCGGCTGATGTCGCTGCTGATGCTGGTCTTCAGCGTGTCGCCGATCCTGGCGCCGCTGGCCGGCAGCGCGGTGATCGCCTTCACCGGATGGCGCGGCGTATTCTGGTCGGTGACCTTGGCGGCCGTGGTCGGACTGGCGACCATCGCCATGGTCCTGAAGGAGACCCGGCCGGCCGAGGAGCGGGTCGAGAGCAGCCTGGGCAGCGCGCTGGCCGCCTACGGCGTGCTGCTGCGCGACACCCACTACCTCGGGCTGGTCTTCATCGGTGCCTTCGCCATGGCGGGTTTCTTCACCTACCTGGCGAACTCGTCCTTCGTCATGATCGACCACTACGGGCTGTCGCCGGTGATGTACAGCGTGGCCTTCGGCGTCAATGCGGCCGCCTTCTTCGCCGCCGCGCAGCTCAACGGCCCGCTGTGCGAGCGCTTCGGGATCGAGCGGGTGGTCAAGACCGGCGTCGCGGCCTGCGGCGCGGTGATGCTGGCCATGTTCGCCCATTTCGCCGCCGGCGGCGACCGGCTGGCGGTGCTGATCGTGCTGTACTTCATCGCCAGCGGCCTGATGGGGCTGGTCATTCCGACCACCTCGGTGCTGGCCCTCGAGAAGCACGGCGCCATCGCCGGCACCGCGTCGGCGCTGCTCGGCACCTTGCAGATGCTGACCGGCGCGGTGGTGATGGCGGTGGTCGGGCTGTTCACCGACGGCCGGCCGCTGCCGATGGTGACCGGCATGGCGGGCGGCGCGCTGATCGCGGTGGCCCTGACCTGGCTCACGCTCGATGGCCGGCGCCAGCCCGTCGGGCAGGCCGGCTGAGCGATGTCGTCCATCCCCGTCGGCCAAGCCGTCCACACCGCACGCGATGGCCTGCCGCAGCCGCAGCGCCGCCACGCGATGGTGGTGGTCATTCTCGGCATCGCGGTGGCGGTGCTCGACGGCACCATCGTCAACCTCGCGCTGCCCGGGATCGCGCGCGAGCTGCAGGCGGACCCGGCGCACGCGATCTGGGTGGTCAACGCCTACCAGATCGCCGCGCTGGTCATGCTGCTGCCGCTGGCCTCCCTGGGCGACCGGATCGGCTATCGCCGGGTCTACCTCACGGGCATGGCCCTGTTCGCGGCGGCGTCGCTGATCGCGACCCTGTCGCATTCGCTCGGCATGCTGATCGCGGGCCGGGCGCTGCAGGGGCTCGGCGCGGCCGGCATCATGAGCGTCAACGCGGCGCTGGTGCGGCTGATCTACCCCCGGAACCAGCTCGGGCGCGGCATGGCGATCAATTCGATGGTTGTTGCCACCGCCTCGGTCGCGGGCCCCTCGGTGGCGGCCGGCATCCTGTCGATCGCTTCCTGGCCCTGGCTGTTCGCGCTCAACGTGCCGCTGGGGGCGCTGGTGCTGGTGCTCGGGATGCGTTCCTTGCCGTTCAACGAGGCCAAGGCGTCGGGGGTGCGGTTCTCGCTGCTGGACGTGGCGCTCAACGTGGCGATGTTCTCGCTGGTCTTCGTCGGCGCCGACCGGCTGGGCGTGCGCGGCGAGGCCGGGCAGGGCGCCAGCCCGATGGCCTGGCTGCTGCTGCTGGCCGGCCTGGCGGTCGGCTTCGTCTACCTGCGGCGGCAGGCCGCGCAGGCGGTGCCGCTGTTCCCGGTCGACCTGCTGCGCATCCCGGTGTTCGCGCTCTCGATGGGCACCTCGGTCGGCGCTTTCTGCGCCCAGATGCTGTCCTTCATCGCGCTGCCGTTCCTGCTGCTCGACACCTATGGCCGCTCGCACTTCGAGGCCGGCCTGCTGATCACCGCCTGGCCGCTGGCGATCGTGGTGATGGCGCCGATCGCCGGCCGGCTCATCGGCCGCTGTCCGGACGGACTGCTCGGCGGCATCGGGCTGGCCATGCTGGCCACCGGCCTGGCGCTGCTGGCGGCGCTGCCGGCCCAGCCGGGCAACGCCGACATCGTCTGGCGCATGGTCTTGTGCGGCGCCGGCTTCGGCCTGTTCCAGTCGCCCAACAACCACACCATCGTGACCACGCCGCCGCCCCAGCGCAGCGGCGCGGCGAGCGGCATGCTGGGCACCGCGCGGCTCACGGGCCAGACCCTGGGCGCCGTGCTGCTGGCCGGCATCTTCAGCGTCTGGAGTCCGCACGACGGCAAAGGCCAGGTGATCGCATTGGGCCTGGCCGCCTGCTGCGCGGCGGTGGCCGCGGTCTGCAGCACCTTGCGCACGCGGGCCCGGTAGCGCACCGGCTCAGGGCGGCGGCAGGGTCTGCGCGATGCGCTCGGCCATGAAATCGTAGAACGGATTCGACGACAGCCGCGTGAGCGAATCCAGGCTGACGATCAGGCCGCCGCGCTCGCCACGCATCGCCAGGGCCCCGAGGTTGACGCCGAAATCGTCGCTGTCGTCGGGCCGCAGGCCGTACAGCGGGTCGGTGAGCGGAAACGGCAGCGCCAGGTGCGAGAGCGAAAACACCTCGAGCGGAAACTCGAGCCCGATCGGCCGCGTCTGGACCGTGGTGGCGCCGGCCTCAGTGACCTGCTCGACCACCTGCCGGCTGTGGACGTCGGCATTGGTGACGAGGGTCGTGCGGAAGCGCCGCGGCGCCGGCGGCAGCACCCGGTCGGGCCGCAGGTCGCTGCCGGAGCGCAGCAGCGGCCCGAACTTGACGCTGCGGTTGAGGTCGAACAGCACCAGCTCGCTGCCGTTCGCGGGCAGCCGTGCATAGAGACCGGTGACGATCGCGCGGGTGCTCACCGTGAAGTCGATCAGCGACTGGAAGGTGAGGGTCGGCGGCATCTGGTCGAGCCGCCCGTCGCGCTCCTCGCGGGCCACGTGGGCCTGCAGGTCGCGCGTGAGCAGCGACGACTGGCGCGCCCCGTTGACCGGGAACGAGTTGTACTTGAAGGGGTTGAACTCCGGCACGATGCCGAGCCAGGCCGCCTTGGCGAAGGCCGGAAAGATCGCCGGCCAGCCGAACACGCCGGCGAAGCGCGACAGCTCGGTGATGCCGATCATCGGCGCGATCAGGATCAGGCGATCGGGCCGCGCCAGCTTCGGGTTGTCGATCGCATCGAGCGCGTACTTGGTCGCCAGTGCGCCGCCGTTCGAGAAGCCGACCACGTGCAGCGGCAGCGGCGCCGGCACGCGGCGGCGTGCTTCGCGCACCGCGAGCTCGGTCGCGGCCGACCAGTCTTCCCATGGCACGTGGGTGAGCCCGGCCGGCACGGTGCCGTGGCCCGGCATGCGGATCGCGACGACCGCGAAACCGCGGTCGCGGTACAAGGTGGCCACGTGGCGCAGGCTGAAGGGGGAATCGGTCAGGCCATGGAGCAGCACCACCACGCCCTTGGGCGGGCCTTGCGGATCGAGCGTGTAGGAGCGGTTCCAGTCCTGGCGGAAGTGACCCGGGTAGATCGGGCTGCCGTCGAAATAGCGGTTCGACGGCGTGCGCAGTTCCGGCGGCAGCTTGTCGGTGACTTCGCGCCGGACCTCGTCGAACGTCGCGTTCTCGGCCGCCAGCCAGGCCGGCCAGTCGGCCTGGCGGATCTGCGCGCCCGACAGTTCGTGCGGCACGTGCGTGTGCCACGGCTCGAGCGGGGGGCCGCGCTGCACATCGTAGGTGCGCACGGCGAGCAGTGTGACGAAAACGATGCCCAGCAACAGCGCGGTGCGCTTCAGCATCCTGGCCAGCCAGGGTCCCATTCCGTTTCCTCTTGCGTTCTTGTTCGGGCAGGCGTTTCGCGGGAAACGTCCTGCCGCGCAATCTATCACGCGGCCCCGGGGCGCCGGCTCGCGATCCGGCCCAGTGTCGCGATCGCCTGCTCGGCGCGTTCGTCCCACGGATGGCCGTAGTTGAGGCGCAGGCAGTTCGTGAAGCCGCGCTGGGCCGAGAAGATCGGCCCCGGGGCGACGCTGATGCCTTGGGCGAGCGCCTGCCGATGCACCTCGAGGGCATCGACGTGCCCGGGCATCTCGACCCACAGGAAATAGCCGCCCGCCGGCCGGGTGGCACGGGTGCCGGGCGGGAAGTGCTCGGCGATGGCCTGCGCCAGCAGGGTCTGCTGCCCGGCCAGCGCGCGCCGGAGCTTGCGCAGGTGCTTGTCGAAGCCGCCCTTCTCGAGGTAGGTCGCCAGTCCGTTCTGGGTCGGCGCCGAGGCGCCCAGCGTGGTGGTCAGCTTGGCGCGGGCCACCGCCCGCGTGAAGCGTCCCGGCGCCGCCCAGCCGATGCGGTAGCCGGGCGCCAGGCACTTCGAGAACGACGAGCAGTGCATCACCAGGCCCTGCGTGTCGAAGGCCTTGGCCGGCAGCGGCCGCTTGTCGTCGAAATAGAGCTCGCCGTAGACGTCGTCCTCGATCAGCGGCACCTGGTGGCGGGCCAGCAACTCGACCAGCGCCTTCTTCTTTGCGTCGGGCATCAGGCTGCCGAGCGGGTTCTGGAAGTTGGTCATGAGCCAGCAGGCGTTGGGCCGATGGCGCTGGATCGCGCGCTCGAGCGCGTCGAGCGCCATGCCTTCGCGCGGATGGGTCGGCACCTCGATCGCCTCCAGGCCCAGTCGCTCGAGCGCCTGCAGCGCGGCATAGAAGGTCGGCGATTCGATCAGCACCGCATCGCCCGGCCGCGTGACGCTGGCGAGGCAGAGGTTCAGCGCCTCGAGGGCGCCGTTGGTGATGACGATCTCGTCGGTGTGGACCTGCACGCCGTCGGCCAGGTAGCGCAGTGCGATCTGCCGCCGCAGCCGCGCGTTGCCGGGCGTCAGGTCGTCCACGGTGCTCCATGGATCGAGGTTCTGGACACTGGAGGCCATGATGCGGCCGAGGCGGGCGAGCGGAAACAGCAGCGGGCTCGGGAAGGCCGAGCCCAGCGGCACCACATCGCGCACCATGGTCGACTCGAGGATCTCGAACACATGCTCGCTGACATCGAGCGGCACGGCGTCGTCCTCGGGCTGCGAGGCAGCCTCGGGCTCGGGCGGCAGTTGCCGGGCGCCTTCGGCCACGTAGTAGCCGGAGCGCTCGCGGGCCCGGATCAGGCCCTGGGCCTCGAGCAGGTAGTAGGCCTGGAACACGGTCGACGGGCTGACGCCGCGGCTGGCCCGCGCCTGGCGCACGGAGGGCAGGCGGTCGCCGGGGTGCAGCACCCCGGTGCGAATCGAATCGGCGATCTCGGCGGCCAGGGCCTGGTAGCGTGTCATGGAGCGGCGATTGTCCGGTACTGCGCGCGGCCTCATACTTTGGCGATGCCGCAGATCGGAAAGCCTCCCGGTGACGACAGCCTGATCCGGCACGGTTGCGAGGCCGCCGACTGCCCGCCGGCTTCGCGGCCCTGGGTGCTCGCCGCGGCCATCGTCGGATCGAGCATGGCATTCATCGACGGCACCGTGGTCAACGTCGCGCTGCCGGCGATCCAGGCCGACCTGCATGCCAGCGCCTTCCAGGCCCAATGGGTGGTCGAGTCCTATGCCTTGTTCCTGGCCGCGCTGCTGCTGGTCGGCGGCGCGCTCGGCGATCACTTCGGACGCCGCAGGATCTTCGCGCTCGGGGTCGCGTTGTTCGCACTGGCCTCGATGGCCTGCGCGCTGGCGGGCGACGTCTCGCAGCTGATCGCTGCGCGCGCGGTGCAGGGCATCGGCGGCGCCTTGCTGGTGCCCGGCAGCCTGGCGCTCATCAGCGCGTCCTTTCCCGAGAAGGAGCGCGGCCGGGCGATCGGCACCTGGTCCGGGTTCAGCGGCATCACGGCGGCCATCGGACCGGTGGTGGGCGGCTTCCTGGTCGACCACTATTCGTGGACCTGGGCCTTCCTGGTCAACCTGCCGATGGCGGCCGTGGTGCTGCTGATCGTCTGGCGCCACGTGCCCGAGAGCCGCGGCGGCGCGGCGGCTTCGGCGCGGCTCGATCCCTGGGGCGCGGCGCTGGCGACGGTGGCGCTCGGGGGCATCGTCTATGCATTCATCGAGGCGCCGACACAGGGCTGGCGCGCGCCCTCGGTGCCGTTCGCGCTGCTGGCGGGCATCGCGGCCAGCGTGGCCTTCGTGATGGTCGAGCTGCGCGTGCGCTCGCCGATGCTGCCGCTCGGACTGATGCGCGTCGGCAACTTCGGCGGCGCCAACCTGCTGACGCTGCTGCTCTATGCGGCGCTCGGCGGAGGGCTCTACTTCCTGCCGCTCAACCTGATCCAGGTCCAGGGCTACTCGGCCACCGTCGCCGGCGCGGCTCTGCTGCCGTTCATCCTGATCATGTTCGCGCTGTCGAGCTGGGCCGGGCAACTGGTCGACCGCATCGGAGCGCGCCTGCCGCTGGTGGTGGGCCCCGCCATCGCCGCCGCCGGGTTCGCGCTGTTCGCACTGCCGGGCGTCGGCGCCGATTACTGGACCTCGTTCTTCCCGGCGGTGGTGGTGCTCGGCTTCGGCATGGCGGTGACCGTCGCGCCGCTCACCACCACCGTCATGAACGCGGTCGGGCCGGAGCTCGCGGGCATCGCCTCGGGCGTCAACAATGCGGTCTCGCGCGCCGCCGCGGTACTGGCGATCGCGGTCTTCGGCGTCGTCATGGCCTGGGCCTTCGACGCCGGCCTGGGCCAGGGCCTGCTCGACATGGGGGCTTCGCCCGAGGCGGCAGCCTTCGTGCGGGCGCAGCGCAGCCAGCTGGCCGGCGCCACGCTGCCGCCGGGTGCCGACCCGGCTGTGGCGGCGGCGCTGCGGCACACCATCAACGCGGCATTCGTCTCCGGCTTTCGCTGCGTCATGCTGCTGTGTGCCGGCCTTGCCCTGCTGAGCGCGGTGAGCGCGTGGCTGCTGATCGGCCGCGCCGAGGCCATCGATCGCCATACGTCGCATGGCCGATAGCCAATAGGGGAGGCCCCCTCCACACTGCGCACTCGATGGCCCGTTCACCCAAGGTCTGGCCGCAGGAGGAATGGCAATGAACCAGGGTTTCCACCGCGCCGCTCGATGGTGGCCGCTGATTGCGTGCGTGCTGCTGGCGGGCTGCTCGAAGGGCCCGCAGCCCGGCGAGGTGCAGGACGAAGCGAAGCTCGCGGGCCGCGACGCGGCATCGTTCCCGCATGCCGGCGAGGACTACTTCCACGACATGGACAACGCAATTGCGCTGTCGCCGGAAGAGATCAAGGGCCGCAACATGTGGCTGGTGTGGAGCGGCGGCAACGACCGCTTCTGGACCCGGATGAGCGACTACACCTTCGGCGCCTTCGACCTGCTGAAGGTGATCAGCTCGCACCCCAGCCTGGGCTATTCGCGGGCCAATCGCTGGCAGTACTTCGGCCTGGTCAACGAACCCTGCTTCAACAACGCCGCCGGGCCCGACAAGGCGCGCCGCGGTCTCTGGCTGGACGTCCGCAGCAAGGACTGCGCGCCCGATCCGTTCGAGAACGAGAGCAAGTACCCGGGCGTCGCGATCGGCTCGCGCGGCAAGCCGCTGGGCGACGGCACGACGCAGCCGGTGGGCTCGTTCTACGGCTGGGGCACCGGCATCGCGGGACTGCGCCTGTTTCCGAATCCGGACTTCGACGAGAAGGCCGCCAAGGCATGGGACGCCGAGAAGTACTACACCGACCCGAGCTACTACAACCGCAAGGACCTGGTGCGTCCCTACCGGGTCGGCATGTCCTGCGGCTTCTGCCACGTCGGGCCGAGTCCCGTGAAGCCGCCGGCCGATCCGAACAACCCGAAGTTCGAGAACCTGAGTTCCTCGGTCGGCGCCCAGTACATGTGGGTCGACCGGCTCTTCATCTACAACGCCAACAAGCCCGAGGGCCGGACCAACTACATGTACCAGCTGGCCCACACCTACCGGCCGGGCGCGATGGACACCTCGCTGGTCTCGACCGACGGCATCAACAACCCGCGCACCATGAACGCGGTCTACGACTTCGCCTCGCGGCTCGAGATGGCCCGGCGCATCGGCCGCGAGAAGCTCGCCGGCGGCGAACTCGACAACAAGCAGTTCAACGACTTCATCGCCAGCGGGCCATTGACCGAGTTCTTCTCGAAGGCCGACTCGATGGTCTACACGCCGCACGTGCTCAAGGACGGCGCCGACTCGGTCGGACTGTTGGGCGCGCTGAACCGCGTTTACCTCAACATCGGCCTGTTCAGCGAAGAGTGGCTGCTGCACTTCAACCCGGTGGTCGGCGGCAAGACCATCACGCCGATCAAGATCGCGTCGGCGCAGAAGAATTCGAGCTACTGGCAGGCGACCGAGGCCGGGACGCCGAACACCGCGCTGTTCTTCCTCAAGGCCGCGCAGCCCGACCATCTGAAGGACGCACCCGGCGGCGACAGGTACTTGAACGCCGACGCCGCCACGCTGGAACGCGGCAAGCTGGCTTTCGCCGACACCTGCGCGCGCTGCCATTCGAGCAAGGCACCGCCGCTGCCGGCATCGCTCGAACTCTCGCCGCAACGGTGCGCGGGGCCGGGCTACGTCGACTGCTTCAAGCGCTACTGGGGCTGGACCCAGACCGAGGACTACAAGGTGCAGATGCGCAAGATCGTCCAGGCGCCGGACTTCCTGCAGAACAACTACCTGTCGACCGAGGCGCGGATCCCCGTCACCTTGCTGCGCACCAATGCCTGCAGCCCGCTGGCGACCAACGCGCTGGCGGGCAATATCTGGGACAACTTCTCGTCGCAGACCTACAAGAGCCTGCCCTCGGTCGGCACCGTGACGCTCGCCGATCCCTTCACCGGCGCCCCCAAGCCCTACGAAATGCCAGCGGGCGGACGGGGCTACACGCGGGTGCCGTCGCTGATCAGCGTCTGGTCGACCGCGCCTTTCCTGCTCAACAACACGGTCGGCGAGGCCAACGGCGATCCTTCGGTGGACGGCCGCATGAAGGTCTTCGACCAGGCGATCGAGCAGATGCTGTGGCCCGAGAAGCGCAAGGCCGACGCCCTGCTCGGCGCCAAGGTCGGCGGCACCATCGACCGCACCACCGAGCGCAGCGTCGTCACCATCCCGACCGGCTACGCCCCCGAGGCGCTGCAGCCGCTGCAGGGCGCATTGCACCGCTGGCTGCCGTGGCTGGTGCAGAAGGACGGCGACATCGTGCTGGGTCCGATCCCGGGCGGCGTGCCGGTGAACCTGCTGTCCAACCTCAAGCTGCGTGCCGAGAGCGACGATCTCGGCGACAAGGCCCAGCACGTGAAGGACGCGGGCGCGCTGCTGGTCAAGCTCAAGCTGGCGCTCGCCAGCGCGCCGGCCGGCGCCTCCGACGAAGAACTGCGCCAGCACTTCGCCAACCTGGCCGAGCCGATGCTCGAACTCAGCAAGTGCCGCGACTTCGTGGTCAACCGCGGCCACTACTTCGGCACGGCGGAGTTCAACCGGCAGGACGGACTCAGCGCCGACGAGAAGGCCTTCGGCCGCGAACCCGAGCTGAGCGACGAGGACAAGCGGGCGCTGGTCTCGTTCCTGAAGACCTTCTGAGCCCAGCGAAACGCCACGCATGCAGGGCGCCGATCCGACGACGAGCGACTGGGACTACGTGATCGTCGGTGCGGGCGCGGGCGGCGGCCCGTTGGCGGCCCGGCTGGCCGAACACGGCATGCGGGTCATGCTGCTCGATGCCGGCGGCGATCCGCGCAGCGGCGATGCCCGCCTGCCCGACGACTACGACGTCCCGGCCTTCCATGCCTTCGCCTGCGAGAACCCGGCGCTGCGCTGGGACTTCCGCATCCGCCACTACGCCGACGAGGCGCAGCAGGGGCGGGACTGGAAGTACCAGGCCGGGCAGGGCGTTCTCTACCCGCGCGCCGCCGGCCTTGGCGGCTGCAGCGCGCACAACGCGATGATCTTCATGCCGCCGCACGCCTCGGACTGGGACCGGATCGCGCGGCTGACCGGGGACCCTTCATGGCGCGCGGTGCGCATGCGCCGCTATGCGCAGCGCGTGGAAGATTGCCGCCACCGGCCGGTCTGGCGTGCGTTCAGGCACCTCGGGCTCGATCCGACCGGCCATGGATGGGGCGGCTGGCTGCAGACCGAGAAGTCGATCCCGCTGTCGGTGCTCGGCGACCAGGGCCTGCTGCGGGTGCTGCGCGAGAGCGCGCGCAGCTTCACCCACGACCTGCCGACACCGCTGCTGAGCACGCTGCGCTGGCTGGGTGGCGGCCTCGGCGATCCGAACGCGAGGCGCTGGCGGCCCGGCAGCTTCGAGGGCCTCTGCTACACGCCGCTCGCGACCGCCGGCCACCGCCGCAGCGGCGTGCGCGAACGCCTGCTGGCGGTGGCAGCGCGCCATCCCGATCGGCTGCACATCGAACTCGATGCGCTGGCGACCCGGGTGCTCTTCGATGCCGAGGGCGGCGCCGTCGGCGTCGCCTACATCAAGGGCGCGCGGCTCTACCGTGCTCATGCGACGCCGAGCGAGCAGGCGGGCGAGGCGCGCGAGGCGAGGGCGCGGCGCGAGGTGATCCTCTGCGGCGGCGCCTTCAACACGCCGCAGCTGCTGATGCTGTCGGGGATCGGCCCGGCCGCAGAGCTGGCGGCACACGGCATTCCGCTGCGGGTCGACCTGCCCGGCGTCGGGCGCAACCTGCAGGACCGCTACGAGGTCGCGGTCACGCACCGGATGCAGCTGCCGTGGAAGGCGCTCGAGGGCGCGCGCTTCGAGCGCGACGATGCGCTGTGGCGCCGATGGCAGAAAGACCGCGGCGGCATGTACGCGTCCAACGGCGCCGCGCTCGGCGTGGTCCAGCGCTCGCGCGGCGCGGCGGGACCGGACCAGGAGCCGGACCTCTTCTGCATGGCGCTGCTGGCCCGCTTCGAAGGCTATTTCAGCGGCTTCTCGCACTGGATCCGCGACCATCCCGACCAGCTGACCTGGGCCGTGCTCAAGGGCCACACGCGCAATCGCGCCGGCACCGTGCAACTGCATTCGGCCGATCCGCGCGACATGCCGCTGGTGAACTTCCACTACTTCGAAGAGGGCGACGATGCCGCGGGTGTCGACCTGAAGGCGGTGGTCGAGGCGATCCGCTTCGTTCGGCGCATGACGGCGCCGCTGAGGGAGAAGGGATGGATCGCCGAGGAAGTGGCGCCCGGCACCGCGGTCGACAGCGACGCGGCACTGGCCGACTATGTGCGGCAGACCGCGTGGGGGCACCATGCCTCGTGCACGTGCGCGATCGGTCCCGTGGACGCGGGCGGCGTGCTCGACGGTGCGTTCGCCGTGCATGGCGTGAAGCGGCTGCGCGTGGTCGACGCCTCGGTGTTTCCGCAGATCCCGGGCTTCTTCATCGCCGCGGCGATCTACATGATCGCGGAGAAGGCGGCCGATGTCCTGCTCGAGGCGGCGCGTCGAACACCTCTTTCGGCAAGTTGACGAAGCCCATCGAAGGGCTGACACTTTCTGAACGGCGGGGCTTCCCCGGAGGAGAGAGCAGATGGCTTATGACGTCCAACAGTTGCTCGACATGTCGCAGCAGCAACTCGACGAACTGTTCCGCGCCAGCCCGCCCGGCGAGATCCCGAACGGCGAGGCCGCCGGCACCGCGATCATCGCGCCCGGCACTCACTACACCCAGTCGATCGCGCAGATCATCAACTTCTTCGGCTGGCAAGGGAAGGTGTTCGACGCCGCGAACGGCGTCCTCAAGAACAAGGTCAGCGTGCTCGGCGTGGAGGCCATCGTCGCCAAGGTCTACCTGGGCAGCAGCTGGCTCGACAACAAGCCGTGCATCGTGCTCGACTACTCCGATACCTCCTTCGTCGCCCAGTGGATCCGCGACGAGATCCGGCTCATCTCCCCGAACTTCTACCTCGGCAAGGTCTATTGGGGCAAGGATCGGTTGATCGACTTCTGCCTCCAGTTCTGAGATGCGGTGACACCCCAATCGCATTTCATGGTGGTCGCGGCCGTCGCGAGCGGCCGGGAGACCGGCCTCCGCAAGCTGCTGGACAGCCTGAACCTGAAGCCCGGCATGGCCGACCCGGACAACGCGCTGGTGCCCTTCGGCCGCTTCGAGCGACTGCATTACGCGCGGTTCGCGCTCCTCACCGACACCACGCTCGGCGATCTCGAGGCCTTCGAACTGCCGCGGCCGCGCGTGCCGCTCTACCTGAGCTTTCTCGGCGAATGCGACGGCCCTGCCAACGACCAGCTGGCCGAGTTCGCGCAGGTCGCGGGCGATGGCCTGCGCGGCATCTTCGCGCACTGCGAAGGCTTCGACGTCGATGGCAACCTGTTCGCCTGGCTCAAGGCGCGCTCGCTGCCGGTGGCCGCGGGCTACGTCAACCGCATCGGCCGCACCGTGCGGCAGGTGCGCGAAGACAGTGCGCTGCAACGCGCGCTGGCCTCGCAGGTGCCGCGCGACATCGCTGCCGAAACCGAGGAGCCGCAAGCGCTGCGCCATCGCCTGCTGGCCTTCGTGCAGGCCGAGCAGCTCGAGGGGCGACTGCTGCTGACCTCGCCCGAACGCACGCCCACCGGCTGGTGGCTGCGCAACCTGATGCATGCCTTTGCACCGTTCGCGGTCCTGCTGGTGGCCTTGCTGCTGGTGTGCAGGCAGCCGCTGCTGCTGCTCTTGCTGGTGCTGCTGGCAGCCTGCCTGGTCTGGCAGCTGCGCCGCCGCGAGAAGAGCGACCCCGAGTTCTGTCCGCGCCCGGACCGCGAGGCGGTGCAGGAGATGCAGCGCCTCGAAGACCACGACCTCACCAACAGCTTCACCGCCCTCGGTCCCGTCAAGCCGGGGCTGTTCCGGCGCTGGCTCACGCAACTGATCCTCTACGCCATCGACTATGCCTGCCGCCATGTCTTCGGCCGCGGCCACCTGGCGCGGGTGCAGACCATCCACTTCGCACGCTGGGTGTTCCTCGACGGCAAGACCCGGGTGCTGTTCGCGAGCAACTACGACGGCAGCCACGAAAGCTACATGGACGATTTCATCAACAAGGCGGCCTGGGGCCTGAACCTGATCTTCAGCAACGGCTTCGGCTGGCCACGCACCGACTGGCTGCTGAAGGGCGGGGCGCGGCACGAGTTGCGCTTCAAGTACTACCAGCGGCGGCACCAGCTGCCGACCCAGGTCTGGTACAAGGCCTACCCCGGCCTGACCTTGACCGACCTGGAGCGCAACCGGCGCATTCGCGAGGGCTTCGAGATGCACCAGGTGACGGACGCCCAGGCGCTCGAATGGCTGAGGCTGCTATGAGCGCCCCGGCGGTCGAGTACGACGACATCCAGGGCCTGGTGCGCTTCGGCTACAGGCGCTTGACCCAGGCCTGCTTCCTGTTGTTGCGCGTGACCGATGCGCAGGCCGCACGCGACTGGCTCGCACGCGCGCCGGTCAGCAGCGCGACGACGCAGGAGCCGCCGCCGACCACCGCCCTCCAGGTGGCCTTCACCTGCGCCGGGCTGCAGGCGCTGGGGGTTCGGCCGGACGTCGTCGAAGGCTTCTCGCACGAGTTCATCGTCGGCATGGCGAGCGACGCCAGCCGCGCGCGACGGCTCGGCGATCTGGGCGCCAACGATCCGGGAGGCTGGCAATGGGGTGGCTCGCCGGAACGCCTGCCGCACGTGCTGTTGATGCTCTATGCGGCGCCGGGCGGCCTCGACGATTGGGAGCACAGCGTGCTGGCGCAGTGCGAACAGGGCTTCGAGCAACTCGGGTACCTCGACACCGCCGACATGGACGGCGTCGAGCCCTTCGGGTTCGCGGACGGCATCTCGGAGCCTTCGATCGACTGGCTGCGCGAACGCCGGGCACGCGACGAGGAGGTCGACCGCTACAGCAACCTGTCGTGCCTCGGCGAGTACCTGCTGGGCTACCCGAACGAGTACGGCGCCTACACCGACCGGCCGCTGCTCGATGCCGACCGCGATCCCGATGCGCTGCTGCCGCGCGCCGAAGACGCGCCCGACAAGGTCGACCTGGGCCGCAACGGCAGCTACCTGGTGCTGCGTCAGCTGGAGCAGGATGTCTCCGGCTTCTGGCGCTTCATGGATGCGCAGGTCGGAGGCGACCCGGCGCTGCGCAAGCAATTGGCCGAGGAGATGGTCGGCCGGACGATGGAAGGCGAGCCATTGGTCGGCCGCACCGGCGAACGCATCCAGGGCGAGGAGGACCCGCGCAACAGCTTCACCTATGGCGGCGACGGCGAAGGCCTGCGCTGCCCGATCGGCGCCCACATCCGGCGCAGCAATCCGCGCAACGCCGACCTGCCGCCGGGCAGCCCGGGTTTCTATTCGTGGGCCAGGCGGACGCTGGGTTTCGATGCCACGGCCCTGGCGGCCGACAAGGTCTCATCGACCCGCTTCCACCGGCTGCTGCGGCGCGGCCGCGAATACGGCCGCGCGGTCTCGGTCGAGCAGGCCCTGTCGCCGGCGCCGGCGAACCCGGGCGACGCCACCGGCCTGCACTTCATCTGCCTGGGCGCCAACATCGCGCGCCAGTTCGAATTCGTGCAGTCGGCCTGGCTCGCGGGCCTGCGCTTCGATGGCCTGCCTGGCGACAGCGACCCGCTGACCGGCAACCACCTGCCGCGCGACGACGGCACGCCGACCGACGGCTTCGCGATGCCGCTCGACTCCGGCCCGGATCGACGCGTCTGCGGGCTGCCGCAGTTCGTGACGGTGCGCGGTGGGGCCTATTTTTTTCTGCCCGGCCTGCGGGCCTTGCGCTACCTGTCGAAGGTGCAGCCATGAACTCGAATGCCAGCCGTCCGACGCCGCGGGCCAACACCGGCTCGGCCTGGCGCAACTTCGTCAGCGATTCGGGGATGGCGCTGATCCGGCTGGAGCGCCGCTTCGATCCGCTGCTGCGGCCGGCCTTCGACGCCTTCCTGCGCGATCCGCTGGCGCGCTTCACGACCGCGCTGATCAACCGGCGGCGCACCGACGAGGGCCTGGCGATCGCCGAGGAGCGGCTGCTGCCCGACGAGGAGAGCTTCACCGACTCGATCGTCAAGAGCTTCACGCGCCAGATGACCGATCTCTGGAAGCCCGGTGGCTTCGAGCGCGGCGGCAACACCAAGACCCAGGGCATCGTGCGCGGCGAGTTCCGGGTGCACGACGACATCCCCCCGCACATGAAGCGCGGCATCTACGCCGAGCCGCGAACCTTCCGCTGCTGGGTGCGCTTCTCGGGGCCCGGCCCCTACGTCACGCCGGACATCGACGATGTCGGCTTCATGAGCATCAGCATCAAGCTCATGGGCGTGCCGGGGCCGAAGCTGATGGACGAAGAGCAGCACACGCTCGACATGTTCGCGGTTTCGACCCCGACCTTCGTCACGCCCGACGCAAAGTGCAACGCGGCGCTGCAGCGCGAGAGCGTGAAGAACGCGCAGATCTTCTACTTCGTGAACCTGCACGACCCGCATGTGCTCGACCTCATCATGCAGTCGCTCTTCATCAAGACCCAGAGCAGCCCGTTCGAGGCGCCGTATTTCAGCTGCGTGCCCTACCTGATGGGCGAAGGCCAGGCGATGCAGTACTCGGTCTGGCCGAAGACCCGGCAGCGCACGCCGATCCCGCGGCTGCCGCTGCGTCCGCCCGACGACTACCTGCGCCAGGCGATGGTGTCGGCGCTGGCCAACGACGATGTCGAGCTCGACTTCCGGGTCCAGATGCAGACCGATCCGCACCTCATGCCGATCGAGAATGCCGGCGTGCTGTGGCCCGAGAGGCTGTCGCCGCGCGTCAGCGTGGCGACGCTGCGGCTGCCGCGCCAGACCTTCGATTCACCGGCGCAGATGGAATTTGCGAAGCGGCTCTCGTACAACCCGTGGCACACGATCGCAGAGCACCGGCCGCTCGGCAACCAGAGCCGCGCGCGCCGGCGGATGTACTGGGAGCTGGCCAAGCTGAGGCACACGATGAACGCGGTGCCGCATTACGAGCCGACGGGGGATGAGGTGTTCGAGTAGCCGCGGGCTTGCGGAAAAAGCGGGTTCGATCTCGGAACGATCCAGGAGCGCCGTGGCGGTTCGGCGCTCGCTGTCTTGCTAGTCTTGAGGCAATCCACGAAGAGAAATCAATGATCGTCCATAGCTACGGCCCCGCCTGGAACACCATCGACCTGAGTCCCTTCGTCGTCAAGCTCCTGACCTGGCTGCGGATGGCGCAGCTGCCGTGCACCACGCAGGTCGCCAACGTGCGGAAGATGAGCAACAGCAAGCTGCCCGCGCTGACGCTGGACGATGGCCGGCTCGTCAACGACTCGCAGCAGATCATCGACCTCCTGCGCGAGTTGCATCAGGACCCTCTGGACGAGCAGCGCTGGAGCCCCGCCGAGCAGGCGGTCGACTGCGCCTGGCGGTCGCTGTTCGAGACCGATCTTTATTTCGCTGCCTACTACCAACGCTGGGTGCCCGAACGGAACTTCGCGATCCTGAGGCCAGTCATGGCCGACTACATGGGCGCGCTGGGCGTGCCCGCCTTCGTGCGTCCCTTTGCGGTGAAGGCGGTGCGGCGCAATGTGCTGGCCCAACTCGAGGCGCAGGGCATCGGCCGGCGCCCGATCGAGCAGATCCATGCAATGGCGGACCGCGGCTATGCGGCGGCCAGCGACTTCCTGGCCGACAAGCCCTACTTCATGGGCGACCGGCCGAGCGCGCTCGACGCCACCGTCTTCGCCTTCCTGCACACCCTGCTGTTGCCGCCGTTCGAGACACCGCAGAAGCAACTGGTCGCCAGCCGTACGAACCTGGTGCGTTACCACCAGCGGATGCTGCAACAGTACTGGCCGGAGCGCGACGCGGCCCAGGCCTGACCCGGGCGGCGCGAGCTGCCGCCCGAGGGAGTTCGAATTGTCCAGATCACAGCGCCTGCTGAGCGTGATTCATCAGTTGCGAAGTCATCGCTTCCCGGTGCCCGGCGCACAGCTCGCCGAGGCGCTGGGCATCAGCCTGCGGACGCTTTACCGCGACATCGCGAGCCTCAAGTTGCAGGGCGCGGTCATCGAGGGAGAGCCAGGCATGGGCTATGTGCTGCGTCCGGGCTTCATGCTGCCGCCGCTGATGTTCACCGAGGACGAACTCGAGGCTCTCGTGCTCGGATCTCGCTGGGTGGCCGAGCGTGCAGATCCGCGCCTGCGCGAAGCCGCCGGGAGCGCGCTGGTCAAGGTCGCCGCGGTGCTGCCGCAAGCGCTGCGCGATTCGCTCGACGCCAATGCGCTGCTGATCGGCCCTGTGGCGAGCCAGGCCATCGATACGGCTGACATTTCGCAGCTTCGCAGGGCGATCCGGAACGAGCACAAGGCCACGATCCGCTACCGCGACCTCGAGGGCAAGGAATCGGCCCGGACCCTCTGGCCGTTTGCATTGGGCTACTTCGATCACATGCGAATCCTCGTCGCCTGGTGCGAATCGCTGCAGGGATTCCGACACTTCCGGACCGACCGGATCCTGTCGCTGGTCGTCGAGCCGCAGCGCTATCCACGCCGCCGCCAGGCGCTGCTCAAGGCCTGGCGCGAGAGCGGCGGGCCATCTCCCCCCAAAGGATCACACTGCTGACGGAAGTCGACAGCAGGGCCTCCTAAGCTCCCGGCTTTCCAACCACGATCAAAAAGGGAGCTTTCCATGATCACCTACACCACCGTCGGCACCAACGACCTGCCTCGCGCGGCTGCCTTCTACGATGCCTTGTTCGCGCTGCTCGGCTACCGGCGGGTGATCGAGTCCGTCGACAAGATCGCCTGGGGCATCGACCTCGCCCATCCGCCCTTGTTCTTCGTCACTCGACCCTTCGACGGCCAGCCTGCCACCGTCGGCAACGGCACCATGATCGGCCTCGGGTTGAAGAACCCCGCGGAGATCCGCGCTGCCCATGCACGCGTCCTGGAACTCGGCGGCAGCGACGAAGGCCCACCCGGGCCGCGCGGACCTTTTTACTGCGGCTACTTCCGCGACCTCGACGGCAACAAGCTCAACCTCCACTGCGTACTCTGAGCGCCGCGCCTCAAGGTCGCTTCGTGGTCCACCGCTCGACCAGTTGATCGACCGTGCGCTCCGCCTGTTCGATCGACTGCGCCAGCCGTTCGCCGCCAAACTCGTCGTATTCCACGGCTGCGTCGAAGACCTCGGTGATGCCGATGTAGCCCAACGCAGTGCGCACGCTGGACTCGGCGTGGTTGAGGTGGGCGATACGCTGGGTGTCGCCATAGCCGAAGTCGCCACGTGAACCCAGCAGCACCACGCGCTTGCCGGCATGGGCCAGAAGGGGCCAGTACGGAACGTCGCCACGTGTGCGGTCGAAACCGAAGGTGCGGCCCACCCGGACGACGTTGTCGATGTAGGCCTTGAACTGCGCCGGCACATTGAAGTTGTACATCGGCAGCCCGACGACGATCAGGTCGGCGGCAACCAACTGGTCCACCAAGCGATCGCTTTCCGCGAGGACTTCGTGCATCCACGGCTCGCGCATCTCGGGCTTCGTGAACGCCGCATGGATCCATGGTCCCGTCACATGCGCGGGCGGGGACTGGCCGACGTCGAGGTAGTTGATCGGGTCGTCGGGCCGTGCAGCGCGCCAGCGCTCGACGAAGCGAGCAGAGAGCCTGCGGGTGTGCGAGCCATGGGGATCGGCGCCCGAGCGGCCAGGGCGTGCACTGGCATCGATGTGAAGGAGCATGGTCATAGGGGTCTTCTTCCTTTTGGGGGACAATTTGATGGATGATTTTTGCTCTGATGATTTCCGGAAGAGCGCATCAGGTTTTTGAATTCTCCAAATACAAGCTCACAGTGACAAACGACGATTTGTCTCCAACGAATGAGATGAACTCCTCTGTCAGAAGCCCGCGGCGGCTGCCTCCGTTGTCATCGCTGCGCGCATTCGAAGCCGCCGCGGCGCACCTCAGTTTTCAGCGTGCGGCGCACGAGCTGTCCGTCACGCCGACGGCCATCAGCCATCAGGTGCGCAGCCTCGAAGAGACGCTTGGCCAGCCGCTGTTTCGGCGGTTGACCCGTCAGATCGAATTGACGGCAGTTGGCGAGCGTCTTTTCGCGGCCGTGCGAGAAGGGCTGGATTTGGTCGAGGCGGGCGTTCGCTCCGTTCGCACGCGCAGCGTCCGCGAGACGGTGACGCTGAGCACCAACACCGCCTTCGCCGCCAAGTGGGTGCTGCCGCGGATGGCCAGCTTCCGGGCCGCGTGCCCGGGTATCGAACTTCGTCTGCATGCGAGCGACGCGGTGGTCGATCTGGCGCGCGCCGAGGCCGATCTCGCGATCCGTTCGGGGTCGGGGCGGTGGCGCGGCCTGGTGACCGAGGCGCTGATCGCGGAACGGTATGCACCGGTGTGCAGCCCGCACCTGGGCCTTCGCCGGGTGCAGGACCTGGCGAAGCTCCCGCTCATCCATTGCGATTGGCAGGCAGGGGCACATGCGCCGGCGACCTGGGCACGCTGGTTCGATGAGGCCGGGATTGGGCTGCAGCTCCGCCCCGGCAATTCGCGAGACAAGGGCGTGCAACGCAAGAAGGACGACCTGTTGTTTTCGGACGAGACGCACGCGATGCTCGCTGCATTGGCGGGCCATGGCGTCGCCTTGCTGAGCTTGACGCTGGCCGCCGACGAACTGCGAAGCGGCGCGTTGCTGCAGCCGTTCGGCCCGGTGCTGTCGACCGGCAGCTATTTCCTTGCCACGGCGAATGGGCGGGAGCGTGAACCCGTGATCGGCGCGGTGTGGCGCTGGGCGGTGGCCGAAGCCGCACGGCCAGCTTGACGAGGCGCCACGGCGTGCCTCACGCCGACGTCGATGGCGGAAAACCGATGCCGGGCTGGCCGCTTCGCCACGGCGCGTGCTTCGCCATCACGCGCTCGAAGACCGGCGCTTCGAGCCGAGCCCGCAACCATCCGCGCAATGCGGGCCACGGCTGCTGGTCGAACCAAGCCGCGTCGACCTGCGCGAACTGCCGCACGAAGGGCGCGATCGCCATGTCGGCCAGCGCGGCGTGCTCGCCGTGCAGGCAGCGCGCGGACTGCAGGCGAGCCTCCAGCCGGGCGAGGAAGAGGGCGCCTTGCGCCCGATGCGCTTCGGCGTTCGAACCGGGCTGCCGCTCGGGGTACTTGTAGCCGTCCAGGTCGCGCTTGAAATCGCCGTCGCAGGCGGCGATCAGTGCGAGCATGTCTTTCAGCGTGCCGCGCGCGGGCCGCAACCAGCCGTCGGGGTCGCTGCGTTCCAGCGCCCACAGCATGATGTCCAGGCTCTGGTCGATCACGCGGCCGTCGGTGTCGACCAGCACCGGCACCGTGCCCTTCGGCGATGCGGCCAGCAGCTCGGCCGGCTTGTCGCGCAGCACGACCTCGCGCAGTTCGCAGCGCTGGCCGCTGACCGCGATCGCCATCCGCGCCCGCATCGCATACGGACAGCGCCGGAACGAGTACAGGACCGGCAGCGCGGCCGCGCTCAGATCAGCCTTCGGATCGCCTTCTTGCGCCATACGAACCGGTAGTAGCAGGCCTGCAGCGTCAGCATCGCGCTGAATGCCACCGGGTAGGCCACCCAGATGCCGTTGAGCCCGAAGCGCCGCCCCAGCCACCAGGCGACCGGCACCTCGATCAGCGCGATGCAGAAGACCGATATCGCCGTCGGCACCAGCACGGAGCCGCTGGCGCGCATGATCCCCGACAGCGCCGAACCCATGCCGAAGATGACGGTGCTCCACAGCATGATGTGCAGCAGCGTCTGGGCCACCTCGATCACCGGTTCGCTGGTGATGAAGAAGCCCATCAGCGGCCGCGAGAACAGGTAGCCCAGCAGCACCAGCGAGCCGGTCAGCACCAGGTTCATGAGCAGCGCGGTGCGGGTGATGGCGCCGAGGCGGTTCGCATGGCCGGCGCCGATCGCCTGGGCGCCGAGGATCGACGCCGTGATGGCGATCGAGATCGCCGGGAACTGCACGTAGGCCACCACCTGGTTGACGGCGCCGTAGGCCGCCGTGGCGTTCGAACCGTAGGCGTTGACGAAGGACAGCAGCGCGATCTCGGCCAGCGACACGACGATCATCTGCACGCCGGTCGGAACGCCCACCTTGAGCACCGCTTTCAGAAGCGCCGGTCGGACCCGGAGGTGCCGCATGAAATCGGCATCGGGTGCCAGCACGCTTTTCTTGCGCCGCAGGTGGAAGCCCAGCCAGGCCGTCGCCACCACGAAGGAGACGACGGTGGCGCAGGCGCCGCTGGCCACGCCGAGCTGCGGCAGCCCGAACCAGCCCTTGATCAGCGCTGGCGTGATCAACAGGCCGAGCGCGGTCGAGATCATCAGCGTGTAGAGCGGCGTGACGGTGTCGCCGACGCCGCGCAGCATCGCGGTCGACAGCAGGAACACGAATAGCCCCGGCATCGCGATCAGGATGATGCGGGCGTAGCGCGTGGCATCGGGGAGGATGTCGGCCGGCGTGCCGAGCAGCTTCAGCATCGGCTCGGTGAAGACGCCGCCGAAGAACGCGACGCCGAGGCCGAACAGGATGCCCACCGTGAGCGTGGTCCCGGCCACGGCGCGCGCCTTGTCGGGCTCGCGGGCGCCCCAGGCCTGGCCGATCAGCACCGAGGCGCCGGCGCCCAGGCCGATGGTGAAGGCAATGAAGAAGAACATCACCGGGAAGAAGCCCGACACTGCCGCCAACGCGCCGACGCCGAGCATCTGGCCCAGGTAGATGTTGTTGATCGTGCCCGACAGCGACTGCAGGATGTTGCTGAGGAGCATCGGCGCGAGGAACAGCAGGAACACCTTCCACAATGGCTTGGAGGCCATCGCCGCCAGGCGCGGGTTGACGGGCGGCGCCTTCTGCAGCGGCGCCGGGTCGGCGAGCACGGCTGGGTCGCGGGTGCTCATGCTGCGCTCCAGGCCGGGGCGGAGAGTCGCCTGAGTTGTTCGACCACGTCCTCGGGCCAGGCGGCGATCAGGTCGCCGAAGCGGGCCCGCTCGCCCGCGAACAGGGCGCGGGCGGCTTCTTCGAAACCGGGCAGGTCGCCGGCGATCGCGGTCATGAAGCGGTAGGCGGCTTCGCGTGCGGCCCGCTGCGCGTCGCGGTCGGCATGCACGTGACGGGCCTCGTCGACCAGCTTGCGCAGGGCCACCGAGGCGCCGCCGGGCTGGCGGTTGAGCCAATCCCAGTGGCGCGGCAGCAAGGTGACTTCGCGCGCGACCACGCCCAGCTTGGGACGGCCGACGCCGCGCGCCACCGGGTCGTCGCAGTGCCCGGGGGCCGGCGCTGATTCAGCGCCTGCGCGCAGGTCGAGGTCGAGGCGCTCGCCGGTCAGGTCGTCGAAGACCAGGGGCGGCGCGCCGTTGTCAGCTTGCTCGATCTCGCGCAGCCGCGCGATCACTTCGGGGCGCGGGCCGGAGGCGATGCGACGGAAGCCGGCGAACGCGGACAGGGTGGGTTCAGGGGTAGGGGAAGGCATTGGGCGCGAATAATACCCGGGCAAAAAGCATTTGGCAATCTACCCGGACAAAATTGATCGACGAATTCAGGAGGTGTGGCGCACCGCATGCCACCAGCGGCGCAAGCCAGACCTTGCGCGGCCGACCGCCCGCCAGGGGGCGCTCAGGCGAACGCGTTCGAGGACGCCGTCCTTCCAGACCTTCCAGCGCGGGTAGAAGCGAGCGAACCACGGCAATTGCATCAATGCCGGCTCGACCAGCTGGAACAGCCGGGCCAGGATCGCGGTCCCGACCAGCTTGGCGACCAGCAAGAGCAGCAGCGCGCTCATCGCGTGTCCCTCGCCGAGCAGGAAGAGTCCGAAAAGCTTGACCGGGAGCAGCATCAGCGCCGGCAGAAAGAAGGCCAGCACAGCCCCCCACGGCGGCAGCGAGCGCACCGCCGCCTCGATGCGCGCCCAGACGCGCAGCTTGGCCAGCCGGGCCGTTGCGCGGGCCATCGGCTCCCAGCCCCATTCCTCGAACAGCAGCACCGGCACCAGGAGGGCGGTGGCGACAGCGCGCAGGAGTTTGGCAAGGAGGCGCATGGCCGATGCATTGTGATCGCTGGGCGGTGCGGGTTGCGGCTTCAAGTCGAATTCGAGAATTTTCTCCAGGCCCCGGAGGTTCGCGATCGGGGTTCGACGCATTACAAATTGGTCATGAGTAAGGGGAAAAAATGACGGGATCCACCATCACCGTTAAAGGCTGCAGCTGTACCGCAACGCCACGGCCGACTTTGGCGACTGCCTGCATATCGCCCTGGCGGCACAGGCGGGTGAATCGCCGCTCTGGACTTTCGACAAGCGCGCAGCCAAGGTCGGTGGGTCACGGGTGCTGAGTCGGTCATCTGGTCCGCGGGACCTGGCGGGGTCTGCCTATGGCAAACTTCCTGGCTTTATCCGGCTGGCCGCCCGGCGGCCCAGGCCCCAGGGACGCCCTTCAGACATGCAGAAAATCATTCGCCAGCTCGCGGCCGAGATCAAGGTCGGCGAGCACCAGGTGAAGGCCGCCGTCGATCTGCTCGACGGGGGCGCCACCGTGCCCTTCATCGCCCGCTATCGCAAGGAGGCCACCGACGGCCTCGACGACACCCAGTTGCGTGAGCTCGAAGCGCGCCTGTCCTATCTGCGAGAGCTGGAAGACCGTCGCGCAGCGGTGCTGAAGAGCATCGACGAGCAAGGCAAGCTGACGCCCGAGCTGCGCGCCGCGATCGACGCAGCGCCGACCAAGCAGGAGCTTGAAGACCTGTACCTGCCGTTCAAGCAGAAGCGCCGCACCAAAGGGCAGATCGCGCGCGAATTCGGCATCGAGCCGCTGGCCGACAAGCTGCTGGCCGATCCCACGCTCGATCCGGCGGTCGAGGCCAAGGCCTTCCTGCAGCCCGCGACCACGCTGGACGATGGCAAGCCGGGGCCCGATTTCTCGACCGTCCCGGCGGTGCTCGACGGCGTGCGGGACATCCTGTCCGAGCGCTGGGCCGAGGACGCCCCGCTGGTGCAACGGCTGCGCGAATGGCTCTGGGCCGAGGGCCTGCTCAAGTCCAGCCTGATGGCGGGCAAGGACGAGAACAACGCCGACGTCGCCAAGTTCCGCGACTACTTTGACTACGACGAGCCGATCGGCCGCGTGCCCTCGCATCGCGCACTGGCGGTCTTCCGCGGCCGCGCGCTGGAGATCCTCGATGCCAAGCTGGTGTTGCCGGTCGAGCCCGAACCGGGCAAGCCCTCGATCGCCGAAGGCAAGATCGCCCTCCACCTGGGCTGGAGCCACGCCGGCCGCGCCGCCGACGACCTGATCCGCAAGTGCGTGGCCTGGACCTGGAGAGTCAAGCTGGCGCTGTCGACCGAACGCGATTTGTTCACCCGACTCCGCGAGGATGCCGAGAAGGTCGCGATCAAGGTCTTCGCCGACAACCTGCGCGACCTGCTGCTGGCGGCGCCAGCCGGTCCGCGCGTCGTGATGGGCCTGGACCCTGGCATCCGCACCGGCGTCAAGGTGGCGGTGGTCGATTCGACCGGCAAGCTGGTCGAGACCGCGACCGTGTTCCCGCACGAGCCGCGCAAGGACTGGGAAGGCTCGCTGCACACGCTCGGCAAGCTGTGCGCCAAGCACGGCGTCAACCTGATCGCGATCGGCAACGGCACCGCCAGCCGCGAGACCGACAAGCTGGCCGCCGACCTGATCAAGCTGCTGGCCAAGATGACGGCGCAAGCCGGCGCGCCGGCCGTCAACGTCGACAAGGTGGTGGTCAGCGAGGCCGGCGCCTCGGTCTACTCGGCCAGCGAATTCGCCTCGCAGGAGATGCCAGACGTCGACGTCAGCCTGCGCGGCGCCGCCAGCATCGCGCGGCGGCTGCAGGACCCGCTGGCCGAACTCGTCAAGATCGACCCGAAGTCGATCGGCGTCGGCCAGTACCAGCACGACGTCAACCAGAGCGAACTCGCGCGCACCCTGCACGCGGTGGTCGAGGACTGCGTGAACTCGGTCGGCGTCGACCTCAACACCGCCAGCGTCCCGCTGCTGTCGCGGGTCTCGGGCCTGTCGGCCAGCGTCGCCAAGGCCGTGGTGCGCTGGCGCGAAGCCAACGGCGCCTTCGCCAGCCGCCAGCAACTGCTGGACGTCAGCGGCTTCGGCGCCAAGACCTTCGAGCAGAGCGCGGGCTTCCTGCGCATCCGCGGCGGCAGCAATCCGCTCGACATGACCGGCGTGCACCCCGAGACCTACCCGGTGGTCGAGCAGATGATCGCCAAGACCGGCAAGCCAGTGGCCGAGCTGATGGGCCGCGCCGACATGCTCAAGACCCTCAAGCCCGAGCTGTTCGCCAACGAGAAGTTCGGCGTCATCACGGTCAAGGACATCCTCGGCGAACTCGAGAAGCCGGGTCGCGATCCGCGCCCGGACTTCAAGGTGGCGCGCTTCAACGACGGCGTGGACGACATCAAGGACCTGGTCGAGGGCATGGTGCTCGAGGGCACGGTCAGCAACGTGGCGCAGTTCGGCGCCTTCGTCGACCTCGGCGTGCACCAGGACGGCCTGGTGCACGTGAGCCAGCTCTCGCACAAGTTCGTCAACGATGCGCGCGAGGTCGTGAAGACCGGCGACATCGTGAAGGTCAAGGTGATGGAGGTCGACGTCGCGCGCAAGCGCATCGGCCTGTCGATGAAGCTCGACGCCGCGCCGGCGCGCCGCGACGGCCCGCGCGACAACCGCTTCGAAGGGGCAGGGCGGGGCCAGCAGGGCCCTCGCCGCGACAACTCGCCGCAGCCGGCCGGCCAGATGGCCTCGGCTTTCGCCAAGCTGCAAGGGCTGCGCAAGTAAATGGCGCCTGCCCGCGACAGCGCACGGTTCTTGCCTCTCGTCCAGGCATGAAGGCGCTTCGCATCTACGCCGGCCCGGCCGCCCGCGAGCACATCGCCGCCCATGGCCTGCACCCGCAGGACGTGCGCACGGTGCCGGGCGCGGCCGGCGGTCCCAAGGGGCTGGTGCTCGGCCCGATCGACCGTTTCCTGTTCGGCGACTGGCTGCCGCGGAGCACGCACGCCATCGACCTGGTCGGCGCCTCGATCGGCGCCTGGCGGCTGGCCAACGCCTGCCTGGACGACACCGAGACTGCCTTCGAGCAGTTCGAGCAGGGCTACATCCACCAGCATTTCGAGCTGCCGCCGGGCCAGAAGCGCCTGAGCGCGAAACAGGTCAGCAGCCAGTTCGGCGAGGGCCTGCGCAGCTTCTACGGCGGCCGCACGGCGGAGGTGCTGGGGCATGCGCGCTACCGGCTGCACGTGATCACCTCGCGCGGCCGGCACATCCTCGGGCGCGAGGGCCGGGCCCGCACGCCGGTGGGCTACCTCGGCGCCTTCCTCACCAACAGCGTGCACCGCAAGAGCCTCGGGGCCTGGCTGGAGCGCGTCGTGTTCTCGACGCCGGGCGCGGCGCTGCCTTTCGGCACGCGCGACTTCCGGACCCGGCAGGTGAACCTGGTCGAGGCCAACTTCGAACTCGCGCTGCAGGCCTCGTGCTCGATCCCGTTCATGCTCGAGGCGGTGCACGACATTCCGGGTGCGCCCGCCGGGGCCTACTGGGACGGCGGCATCACCGACTACCACCTGCACCTCGACTACGGCAATGCCGAGGGCGTCGTGTTGTACCCGCATTTCCAGCAGGCGGTGGTGCCGGGCTGGCTCGACAAGGGCCTCAAGTGGCGCCACAAGCCGACCGGTTTCCTCGACCGCATGGTGGTGCTGGCGCCGGATCCGGAATGGGTCCGGACTTTGCCCAACGGCAAGCTGCCCGACCGCAACGACTTCATCCGCTACGGCAACGACCTGCGCGGGCGCATCAAGGCCTGGAGCACTGCGGCGCAAGAGTCGCGCCGGCTGGCGGACGAGTTCGCCCAGTGGCTGGACCAGGGCTGCGGCGTTCAGGACGTGCGACCCCTCTAGCCAGAAAGCTCCCCATGAACCCGCTGCGAATCCTCGGCCTGGTCCTGATCGCCGCCGGCCTGCTGGCACTGGCGATCGGCCATGTCAGCGTCACCCGATCGACCCACCAGATCAAGATCGGGCCGGTCGAACTGGCGGTGAAGGAGAAGCAGGACATCGAGCTGCCGGTCTGGGCCGGTATCGGCGCGATCGTCGTGGGTGGGGTGCTGGTGGTGCTGGGCGGACGCAAACGCTGACGTCAGCCGAAATCGCGCTCTTGCAACGCGATGGCGTGCCCGTGCGGCGTGCGATCCGCCGCCCGGTCCCAGGCCTGCCGATAGCGTTCGAGTTCCACGGCCGAACTTGCGCCCTTGTCCGCGACCAGCGACTCCAGTGCTGCGAGCCAATGGCGGTAGTAGGTGTCGCCGAGGTCGGCGTCGCCGGCCGCCCGGGCGGCACCGATCTGCCGCGCCAGCGCATCGGCCCATTCGGGCCAGGTAAAGAGGCCGCGCTGGTGGAGCGAGACGGCCAGGGCGAAGGCGTGCGCTTCCCAGGGCTCGCGGAACACCGGCTCGGTGCCGTCGTCGCTCGGCATGCCGGGCAGCAGCGGGATGGCCTCGTTCATGCGGCCGGCTCCAGGTAGCTTTCCCAGGCGTCGACCGAGACGCTGAGCCCGGGCTCGGCGCTTTCGCCCCACAAGGCCACGCCGTCGAAGACGACCGTGTAGAGCCATTGCGGCTGTTCGCCCAGTCCCTGCGCGTGCGCGTCGGCGAACACGTGCATGCCGTGCAGGTGCTCGATGGTGCCGACCTTGCCCTGGACGTAGCCGGGCAGGCGGGTGTGGTGCTCGACCGCACTGCTGCGGGTGCGCACGCGCTCTCCGGGCGCGAAGCGCGCCGGCGCGGTGGCGGGGCGTTCGGTGGCCGTCCCCCGGGCCAGGGCGGCCGGCACGTCGGCGGCCCGCAGCACGCGCTTGACCGGCCGCGGTGCATGCAGCATCCGGCCCGCGGCCAACTCGTCGGGCTGCAATTGCAGTCGCTCGGCCATCATCTTTTCGAGTGCCGCGAGCCATATCTGGTAGTAGCTCAGCTGGGCGTAGTCGGGCAGGGTCTCGCGTGCGCCGCGGCTGGCATCGATGTTCCAGGAGCCGGTACCGCCCATCGCCAGCGTCAGGGCCAGCGCACGGGCCTCCCATGGCGCATGGAAGGTTTCGCCTTCGGGTTCGGGGACGATCGCACCGGGCAGATCGCGGCCGCCGAGGTCGGCATGAGAGAGGTAGCTCATGGCGCGGCCTCCGGCATGCGGGCGAGGCCGGTGCCGATCATCGAATCCCTTGTCACGAGTTCGGCCAGGGCTTCTTCGCTCCAGCCCTCGGTGCCGTCCGGACGCTGCGGAATCACGAGATAGCGCACCTCGGCCGTGGAGTCCCAGACCCGGATCGCGGTCGATGCGGGCAGCCGCACGTCGAACTCGGCCAGCACACCGCGCGGATCCTTCACGGCCCGCGAGCGGTAGGGCGCGCTCTTGTACCAGGTCGGCGGCAGCCCCAGCACCGGCCAGGGGTAGCAGCTGCACAGGGTGCAGACGACCATGTGGTGCTGGCTGTCGGTGTTGGCGACCGCGACCATGTGCTCGCCCTGGCGGCCGCTGTAGCCGAGCGAGGCGATCGCCGCGGTGGCGTCCTGCAGCAGCCAGTCGCGGAAGGCCGGGTCGACCCAGGCCCGCGCCACCACGCGGGCACCGTTGCGCGGGCCGATCTTCGTCTGGTAGGTGTCGATCAGGACATCGAGGGCGGCCGGGTCGATGTAGCCCTTCTGCGTGAGCACGGTCTCGAGGGCGCGGACCCGCAGGTCCATTTCGCCGAGCTCGCTGTGGTCGTCGGGATGCGCGTGGTCGTGGTCGTGTGCCATGCGCGCATGCTAGCGCGGCTCAGCGCTGGTACAAGTCCTTGTGCTGCCCGCGGATCAGGTGCTTCTGCAGCTTGCCGGTGCCGGTACGGGGAAACTCCGACACGAAGACGATCGCCTTCGGGGCCTTGAAGCCGGCCAGCCGGCCGGCGCAGTGCGCCATCAGCGCCGCTGCGTCGAGTTCCGCCCCGGGCCGGCGCACCACCACGCCGGTGATCGCCTCGCCCCAGTGCGGATGCGGCAGGCCCACCGCCGCGGCCTCGGCCACGTCGGGATGGTCCATCAGGCAGCGCTCGACCTCGATCGAGGCCACGTTCTCGCCGCCGGTCTTGATCACGTCCTTGTAGCGGTCCTCGAACCAGATCGCGCCGTCGTCGTCGATGTGCGCGACGTCGCCGCTGTGGAACCAGCCGTGGCGCAGGCAGGCCTGGCTTTCCTCGGGCATGTTCAGGTAGCCGTTCATGACCTGCGGACCGCGGTAGACCAGTTCGCCGGTCTGGCCGCGCGGCAGCAGGCGGCCCTGCTCGTCCATCACGGCGACCCGCGTCATCGCGGTGGCGGTGCCCCAGGTGGCGGCCTTGCTCCATTGGTGTTCGGGCCGCTGCACGCAAGTCGCTGGCGTGAATTCGGTCTGGCCCGAGCCGAGCACGACGTCGGCGTTCGGGAACATGGCATGGATGGCAGTGAGGCGCTCGTGCGGCATCGGCGCCATCGCATACATCGCGCGGCGCATGGCCGGGAAGGTCCGGCCCTGGAGCGCGGGGTGGCCGAGCAAGAGGCCATACATCATCGGCAGCAGCACGACCAGGTGGACGCCTTCGGCCTCGAACAGCGTCGCCACCTGCTGCGGCTCGAAGCCCTGCGTCAGCACCAGCGTGCCGCCGATCACCATCAGCGGCAGCACCACGCTGTTGAGCATGGCGCAATGGAACAGCGGCAGGGCGACCAGCGAGGTGTAGCCCGGCCCGCCCTGCAGCGCCAGCGCACCGGTCAAGCCCGCCATCACGACCGCGAGGTGGCTGGTCAGCACGCCCTTCGGGTTGGAGGTGGTGCCGCTGGTGTAGAGCAGCTGCACGACGTCCCGGTCGTGGACTTCGACCTCGAGCGGGGCGCGGCGGCCGCTGGCCAGCAGCTGGTCGAATTCGGGGCCGGTGTGGAAGCGATGCGCGAGCCGGGGCAAGTCCTCGGCCAGCACGCCCTTGGCCATGTCGGCGAGCGGGGCCTCGACGATCAGCACGCGGGCGGCGGCATCGCGCAGGCACCAGGCGATCTCGGAGGGGCGCAGCCCGAGGTTGACCGGCGCGCACACCAGGCCGGCCCGCGCGCACGCGAAGTAGGTCAGCAGAAGTTCGGTGCAGTTGCGCGCCATCACGGCCACCACGTCCTGGTGCCGGAGCCCGAGACCGAGCAGCGCGTGCCCGAGCCGGTCGACCTGGCGGTCGAAGTCGGCGTAGCTGAGCCGCCGCGCGCCGTCGACGATCGCCACCTGGTGCGGATGGAGGTCGGCGGCGCGGGTGACCGTGTCGGCGACGCAGACCCGCTCGATCAGGTTGCGGCCGAGTGCGCCCGAAGGGTCGGATTCATGCAGAGGCATTGCGGTCTCGCTGTAGGTTGTGCCGCGACGATAGGGAGGCGGTCGCGCCTCGTCTTGTGCGTACTGGCTGCAGCCACGCCGCGGCGGGCAAACCCTGAGCGTCGACCTGCGAGCGGTCTTCCAGAATGGGCCGATCATTCCGGAGAGTCCCTGATGCCCCATGTCCCTCTGTCTCGCCGCGCCTTCAATCTCTCCGCCGCTGCGGCCGCGGTCTCCGTCGCGGCACCGTCGCTGGCGCAATCGGCGTGGCCGAGCAAGCCGATCCGCATCGTCGTGCCCTACACGCCCGGCGGCTTCACCGACCAGATGGCGCGGCTGATCCAGCCCGGGCTGCAGAGCCGGCTCGGGCAGACCGTCATCGTCGACAACAAGCCGGGGGCCAACAGCCTGATCGGGGTCGACGCGGTCGCCAAGGCGGCGCCCGACGGGAGCACCTTCGGCGTCGTCATCGCGGCCTATGCGGCCAACACCACGCTGTACCCCAAGCTTCCCTACGACCCGCGCAAGGACCTGGTCGGCGTCTCGTTGATGGGCGTCTCGCCGCTGCTCGCGGCGGTCAACAACGACGCGCCCTTCAAGACCGCGAAGGAGCTGATCGACTACGCGCGCGCGAATCCGGGCAAGGTGAGCTTCGGCTCGTCGGGCAACGGCTCGGCGGCGCATCTCACGAGCGAGTTGTGGAAGTCGCTCACCAAGACCTACATGATCCACATCCCGTACCGCGGCGCGGTGCCGGCGCTGACCGACCTGATGGGCGGCCAGATCCAGCTCTTCTTCGATGCGCCCACTGGGCTCATCAACCAGGGCAAGGCCGGCAAGGTCCGACTGATCGGGGTCGCCAGCGAGCGGCGGCTGCCCGTGCTGCCGGATGTGCCGACCTTCATCGAGCAGGGCTTCCCGGGATTCACCGGCAGCACCTGGGCCGGCATGCTGGCGCCGGCCGGCACGCCGCGCGACATCGTCAAGCGCATGTCGGAGGAGGTGGCGCGGATCATCAAGAGCGACGAGACCAAGGCCAAGCTGGAGGCCATGGGCACCTTCCCGGCCGGCAGCACGCCCGAGGAGTTCGACGCCTTCATCGCGGCCGAGACGGCGAAGTGGGCGCAGGTCATCAAGACTGCGGGCGTGAAGCCCGATTGACCAGGGCGCCGACCGACGCGATGGCGGCATCGCGAACGTCCATCGAGGCTTCCGTGCCGGTCAGATAGGCCGTCACCAGGATCGGCGCGCGGCCCGGCGGCCGCAGTATCGCGATGTCGCAGGTGCTGCCGCGGCTGCCGGAGCCGGTCTTGTCGCCGACCGCCCAGTCCGCGGGCACGCCGGCGCGCAGGCGCTTGGCGCCGGTCTGGCAGCCGTCGAGCCAGGACTGAATCTGCGCGCGCGAGGCGGGCAGGAGCGCGTCGCCCAAGAGGATCTTCTGCATGGTGGCCAGCATGGCGGCCGGCGTGGTGGTGTCGCGCGGGTCGCCGGGCAGCGATTCATTGAGGCCGGGTTCGTTGCGGTCGAGCCGTGTCTGGGTGTCGCCGAGACTGCGCAGATAGCGGGTCAGGCCGGCCGGCCCGCCGAAGCTCGCGAGCATCAGGTTCGCGGCCGGGTTGTCGCTCAGCGTGACGGCCGCCTCGCACAATTCGGCCATGGTGAGTCCGGGCTCGCCGAGATGCTTCCCGGTCACCGGTGCGTGCGGAATCAGGTCGCGCTGGCCGATGACGATGCGCCGCTCCAGCCGCTCCTTTCCCTGGTCGACGCGGCTCAACACAGCCGCGGCGGCCAGGAACTTGAAGGTGCTGCACATCGGGAAGCGTTCGTCCGCGCGATGGCCGGCACGCAGGCCGCTGCCGGTGTCGAGGATGCACACCCCCAGCCGGCCGCCGCTGGCCTTCTCGATGTCGGCCATTTGCCGTTGCAGTTCGGTCGTGCCGTCGGCCCGCGCCAGGGCCGGCGCGCTGGCCAGGGCGGCGAGCAGGGCGGCCGAAAAATGTCGGCGATCCATCATGAAAGTCTCCTTGAAAGCGGCGTACTGTGCGCGATCGAGGGCGGCTCGACAAACGATGGTATTTTCTGCCTCGCAAAAGAAAATCTATCGTCTAATTCATGGCCCGCACCCATCTGCCGCTCAATGCCCTGCGCGCCTTCGAATGCGCCGCCCGCCACCTGAGCTTCACGCTGGCGGCGGCCGAACTCAGCGTCACGCAGGCGGCGGTCAGCCAGCAGGTGCGCGGGCTCGAGGCCAGGCTGGGCGTCTCCCTGTTCCGGCGGCTGCCGCGCGGCCTCGCGCTCACCGACGAAGGACTGGCGCTGCTGCCGGTGCTGGTCGACGCCTTCGGACGCATCGAATCGGTGATCCAGCAGTTCGACAACGGCCATTTCTTCGAGGTGCTGAGCCTGGGCGTGGTCGGCACCTTCGCGGTCGGCTGGCTGATTCCGCGGCTGCGGCTGTTCCGCGACAGCTGTCCCTTCATCGACCTGCGCCTGATGACCCACAACAACGTGGTCGACCTGGCGGCCGAGGGGCTGGACTTCGCGATCCGCTTCGGCGACGGCAACTGGCCCGGGCTGCAGGCCGAGGCCTTGATGGACGCGCCGCTCTGCGTGCTGTGCGCCCCGGCGGTGGCGGCCCGCGTGCGCCGCCCGCAGGACCTGGCGCACGAGACACTGCTGCGCTCCTACAGGGCGGAAGACTGGCCGGGCTGGTTCGCCGCGGCGGGGATGGATTGCCCCGCCATCCGGGGACCGGTGTTCGATTCGTCGCGGCTGATGGTCGAAGCCGCCGTGCAGGGCGCCGGGGTCGCGCTGGCGCCGGCCTCGATGTTCGAGCGCGAGCTGCAGGAGGGGCGGCTGGTCCGGCCGCTCGGCACTTCGGTAGCGACCGGCAGCTACTGGCTCACCCGGCTGCGTTCGCGGCCGGTGAGTCCTGCGATGGCGCTGTTTCGCGATTGGCTGTTCGCGCAGGCGGGTGCCGCGCCCGTGCCGGCGGGCTGAGGCCTACATCGACGCTTCGAGCATCTGGCGGTAGTCGTCGCGGCTCGCGAGCCGCGGATTGGTCTTGTGGCAGTGGTCCACCATCGCGCCGTCGATCACCTGCTCGAATTGCGCGGGCGTGACGCCGACTTCGGCCAGCCCCTTGGGCAGGCCGAGCCGTGCGCTCATGTCGCGGATGGCGTCGCCGAGGTCGCCGGCCGAGTCGAGGTGCATGGCTTGCGCCATGCGCTGCAGGCGCTGCTCTTTCTGGACCGATTCGGCGCCGGCGTTGAAGTGGATCACGGCCGGCAGGAAGAGGGCGTTGAGGGTGCCGTGGTGCAGCCGCGGGTCGACGCCGCCCAGGCTGTGGCTCAGCGAGTGCACGCAGCCCAGGCCCTTCTGGAAGGCCATAGCGCCCTGCATCGAGGCGCTCATGAGATTGAGCCGCGCCTCGCGGTCGCTGCCGTCGCGGGTGGCGCGCTCGATGTGGCCCCAGGCGCGCTCGAGGCCATCCAGCGCGATGCCGTCGGCCGGCGGGTTGAAAGCCGCCGACATGAAGGTCTCCATGCAGTGCGCGATCGCGTCCATGCCGGTGGCCGCGGTCAGCCTGGGCGGCAGGCCGAGCGTGAGCTCGGGGTCGCAGATGGCGGCCTTGGGCATCAGGAACCAGTTGTGGAACCCGAGCTTGCGATGGTCGTCGACGATCACGATAGCGCCGCGCGCCACCTCGCTGCCGGTGCCGCTGGTGGTGGGCACGGCGATCAGCGGCGCCACGCGCTCGGTGATCTTGGTCGAGCCGCCTTCGATGGTCGCGTAGGTCTTGAGCGGGCCCTCGTGCGTGGCCGCGATCGCCACGCCCTTGGCGCAGTCGATGGCCGAGCCGCCGCCGACTGCGATCAGGCCGTCGCAGCCCGCCTCGCGGTACTGGGCCGCGGCCAGCCGGACGGCGGCCTCGGTCGGGTTCGAAGGCGTCTGGTCGAACACCGCGACCGGCAGGTCGCCGAGCGCGTCGAGCGCCTTCTGCAGGATGCCGGCGGCGCGCACGCCGGCATCGGTCACGACCAAGGGCCGCGTGATGCCGATGCGCTCGCATTCGCTGCGCAGCAGCCGGATGGCGCCGAAGTCGAACTGGATCTGGGTCAGGTACTGGATGAGAGCCATGGGGATGACGCCGGGGCTGCCGACGGTACGATGCGAGTCTTCGAATCTAACAAGCACGGACGCCCTTGGACACGAAAAAAACCCTTGCGCTTGTCACCAGCGGTACAGCCCGACCATGCCAGCGCTGACCGCCAAGATGGCCAGCGTGGTCGAGCGCATGGCCCGCGCCGGACGGCCGCCGCTGCATCTGCTGACGCCGGATGAAGCCAAGGCCGCCTACGAGAAAGGCGCCGGCGTGCTCGAAGTCCCGAAGCCGCAGCTCGCGCGGGTGGAGGATTTCAGCGTCCCGGCACGCGACGGGCATGCGCTGCCGGTGCGGCTCTACGCACCTTCCCGCGAGCGGCTGCCGCTGCTGCTGTTCTTCCACGGCGGCGGCTTCACGGTCGGCAGCATCGCCACCCACGACACGCTGTGCCGGGTGCTGAGCCAGCGCAGCGGCTGCGCCGTCGTCTCGGTCGACTACCGGCTGGCCCCGGCGCACCGCTTCCCGACCGCGTCCAACGACGCCTGGGACGCGCTCGCGCACATCGCAGGCAACGCTGCGCAATGGGGCCTGGACGGCAGCCGGATCGCGGTCGGCGGCGACAGCGCCGGCGGCACGCTGGCGGCGGTCTGCGCGATCCTGGCGCGCGACGCCGGGCTGCCTGTCGCGCTGCAGCTGCTGTTCTATCCGGGCATGGCGGCCCACCAGGACACCGACTCGCACCGGCGCTATGCCGAGGGCCCGCTGCTCGGCGAGGCGCTGATCAGCTGGTTCTTCAGCCTCTACGTGCATTCGAGCGCCGAGCGCGACGACTGGCGCTTCGCGCCGTTGAACGCGGACGACCTCGAAGGCGTCGCGCCGGCCTGGATCGGCCTCGCCGAGATCGATCCGGTGGTCGACGAAGGCATCGCCTATGCCGACAAGCTGCGCGCCGCCGGCGTCGCGGTCGACCTTGAAATCTATCGCGGCGTGATCCATGAATTCGTCAAGATGGGCCGCGCCATCCCCGAGGCCCTGCAAGCCCACGCCGATGCGGCGCTGGCCCTGAAACAAGCCCTGCAACCCTGACCGCCATGACCGAACTGCACCGCAAATCCGACTTCCGCTTCTTCCACCGCCTGCGCGTGCGCTGGGCCGAGGTGGACATGCAGAAGATCGTCTTCAACGCCCACTACCTGATGTACTTCGACACCGCGATCGCCGACTATTGGCGCGCGATGGCCCTGCCTTACGAAGAGGCGATGCGCGCCCTCGAGGGCGACCTGTACGTGCGCAAGGCGACGATCGAATTCAATGCCTCGGCGCGGGCCGACGACGTGCTCGACGTCGGCATGAAATGCCTGCGCGTGGGCAATTCCTCGATCGTCTTCCACGGTGGCCTGTTCCGCGGCGACGACCTGCTGGTGAGCTGCGAACTGGTCTACGTCTTCGCCGATCCGGCGACCCAGACCTCGAAGCCGGTGCCGCCGCTGCTGCGCGAGATCCTGGCCGGCTACGAGGCCGGCGAACCGATGCGCGAGGTGGCCACCGGCGACTGGGAGCAGTGGGGCGAGGGCGCCGGCAAGGTGCGGCGCGACGTCTTCATCGAGGAGCAGCGCATCCCGAGGGAACTCGAGTGGGACGAGCACGATGCGGTGGCGCTGCATGCCGTGGCCCGCAACCGCCTGGGCCAGGTGATCGCCACCGGCCGGCTGGTGGCCGAGGCGCCCGGGCTGGGCCGCATCGGCCGCATGGCGGTGCACCGCGCGCTGCGTGGCGGCGGCCACGGCGAGGCGGTGCTGCGCGCACTCGAGGCGGCGGCCGCGGTGCGGGGCGACACCGAGGTGATGCTGCATGCGCAGCGCAGCGCCGAGTCCTTCTACCGGCGCCTGGGCTACGTGCCGCATGGCAGGCCGTTCGAGGAAGCGGGCATCGCCCACGTCGAGATGCGCCGGAAGCTCTGAGGTCCCGCGCCGGGATTACCCGATGGCAGCCGCCGGGCGGCACGCCCAAGATGTGCGCCTCTCAGCTTCTTCTGGAGACACATCGATGGCCAACTTCGTTCTGGTTCATGGCGCCTGGCACGGCGGCTGGTGCTACAGGGAAACCGCGGCGGCGCTGCGGGCGGCCGGACACACGGTGTTCACGCCGACCCACACCGGCGTCGGCGAGCGCTTTCATCAATCGGCCGAGAACGTCACGCTCGAAACCCACATCCGCGATGTCTGCGGCTGCATCGAATGGGAAGAACTGAGCGACGTGATCCTGGTCGGCCACTCGTATGGCGGGATGGTCATCACGGGCGTCGCCGACCGGATGAGCGACCGGATCCGTTCACTGGTCTATCTCGACGCCTTCGTGCCGGCGCATGGCGATTCGCTGATCGGGCTGCTCTCGAAGGCGCTGGTGCCGGAGGTGGCGGCGCAATTCATCGGCGCCTTCCGCGGCACGGCGCTATTGGACAACGGCGGGTTGATGCAGCCGATCCCGGCAGAGATGTTCAACATCGCCCAAGCCAACCGCGAACGGGTCGACCGCCTGTGCCGGCCACAGGCACTGGCCACGTTCGAGGTGCCGCTGCTGTTGACCGGCGCCGGCGACAAGATCGCGAACCGGCTCTACATCCTGGCCGACGGCTGGGATCCGAGTCCGTTCCGCTACTTCGCTGCCAACTGCGAGAAGGCGGCGGGATGGCGCGTGGTGAAGATGCCGTGCAGCCACGACGTGATGGTGGATATGCCGAAGGAGCTTGCTGCGGAGTTGGTGAAGCTGGCTGTCTGAATTGTTCAAGGGCCTTGGCTTTGGTTGGTGCTGGGGCGGCGGCGGCGGGCGGCATGCCCCGGGCCGGCCGACGTCACCGGCCGCTTCGCGGCTGCCCTGCGCTGCTCGCGACAGGCGGGGTCCGCGCAAACTCGCTCCACTCCGTTGCGCTCAAACACGCGCGGCCCTTTTTCCGCCTGCCGCTGCGCTGCTCGGCGGTGCCTCAACGGCCGGCCCGGGGCATGCCGCCCGCCACCGCTGGTACGTCGGGGTTGCATCGGCGTTGGAGACGTTGGGATCGCTTGCACACCCCCTGAGCCCGGCAAGCGGTGCGGGACGGGCGATCCCCTCTGCGCCGCTGAGCAGCGCAGCCTTTCGCGGATCAGGGCTCGCGACTGTTTGAGTGGAGCGTAGCGGAGCGAGTTTGAGCGAGACCCCGCGAAAGGCGAGCAGCGCAAGGGAGCCCGAAGGGCCGGCGCGGTGGGGTCGACTGGCCCGCACCGCTTGCCGGGCGCCCTCCGCACAGGGCGCGTACCAAATGTTAGTCTTGCCGCCCCATGAACCTGAGGACCAAGATCGTCGCGCTCGCCGTGGCTCCGCTGCTGGTCGCGCTGATGCTGGTGGCCTTTGCGGTGCGCCACCAGGAGCGCGACCTGGCGCAGCGTGAACGGGCGCTGATCGAGCAAACCTACATGACGCAGCGGCGCAACGAACTGCGCAGCTACGTCGACCTCGCGGTGAGCACGGTGAAGCCGCTCTACGACGCCGGACTCGACGACGAGGCGACACGCGCCGAGGCGCTGCGCCGGCTGGCCGCGCTCGACTACGGCAACGACGGCTATTTCTTCGTCTACGACCTGCAGGGCCGCTCGCTGATGCATTCGCGCCAGCCCGAGCTGGTCGGCCAGACCCTGTGGGACCTGCGCGATTCGCAGGGCCGGCCCACGATCCAGGACCTGATCGCGCGCGCCCGCGAGGGCGGCGGCTATGTCGAGTACCAGTGGCGCAAGCCCTCGAGCGCGCAGCTGGCGCCCAAGCTCGGCTATGTCACGGCCTTGCCGCGCTGGAACTGGATGGTCGGCACCGGGCTCTACCTCGACGACATCGAGTCCGCGATGCAGACGCTCGACCGCCAGATGAACACCAACGTCACGACCACCATGCTCTGGATCGCCGGCATCGCCGCGCTCTGCCTGGCCGTGGTCAGCGCCACCGGGCTGCTGCTGAACCTGAGCGAGCACCGCATCGCCGAGGCCCGGCTGCGGCTGCTGGCACGCCAGGTCGTGCAGTCGCAGGAAGACGAGCGGGCCCACCTGGCGCGCGAGCTGCACGACGGCACCAGCCAGACGCTGGTGTCGGCCAAGCTGATGATCGAGTCGGCGGTCGACGCCCTCGAACGGGCGCGCGAGCAGGTGCCTCCGGCACTCGGCAAGGCGCTGCAGCGGCTCAATGAATCGCTGGTGGAGGTGCGCCGCATCTCGCACCGGCTGCGTCCGGCCCTGCTCGATACGCTGGGGCTGCCCGCGGCACTGGAGCGGCTGGGCGCGGAGTTCGGCGAGGAGGGCGGCGTCGCCGCGTCGGTCACCGTGCAGGGCCGCCCGCGCGAGCTGCCCCAGGAAGTGAAGACCGCGCTGTTCCGCGTCGCGCAGGAGGCGCTGACCAACGTGCGCAAGCATGCGCGGGCGCGACAGGTGCGCATCGTGCTGGCCTTCGAGGGCAGGGCGGTGCAGCTGGAAATCGGCGACGACGGCACCGGCTTCGACCCCGCCGCGCTCGAACTCGATCCGAAGCGCGGCATCGGCCTGCGCAACATGCGCGAACGGGTGGCGGCGATCGGCGGCTCGCTCGGCGTGCGCTCCGATGCGGACGGCACCTCGATCCTGGCCGAGGTGCCGGTCGACGGGGAAGACAGCGCATGACAACCGCTGTGATCCGGCTGTTCCTGGTCGACGACCATCCCCTGGTGCGCGACGGGCTGCGAGCCCGCCTCGGGCCCTTGCCGACCCTCGAGATCGTCGGCGAGGCCGGCAGCGCCGCCGAGGCGCTCGAAGGCATCGCCCAGGCGCGGCCGGACCTGGTGCTGGCCGACGTCGGCATGAAGGGGATGAGCGGCATCGAGCTGACATCGCTCTTGCAAGATCGTCAGCCTGACGTGCGGGTGCTGATGCTCAGCATGTACGACAACCCGGAATACGTGCAGCAGGCGCTGCAGGCAGGCGCCCGCGGCTATGTGCTCAAGGATGCGCCGGCGGCGGAGATCGTCGCCGCGATCGAGGCGGTGGCGGCCGGCGGAACCTTCCTGAGCGCGGCCGTGTCGCATCGGCTGTTCGCGTCCCAGCAGCCGCGGCCGCTGCTGACGCCGCGCGAGAGCGAGATCCTGACGGCGCTGGGCCATGGCGACTCGAGCAAGCAGATTGCGCGCGACCTGGGCTTGAGCGTGCGCACGGTCGAGGCCCACCGCCAGAGCATCAAGCGGCGGCTCGGGCTCGAGGGCCAGTCGGCGCTGATCAAGTACGCGGTCGAGCACGCGCGCGAGTTCAAGAACAGCTGATTCAGGGTTATCCCTTAGGTGATGCCACGCGATCGATTCGCGCAGTGCAACCGATGCCGCCGCGGGCCAGGCTCGCCACACTTCCGGGGGTTCATCTTCCGGAGACATTCCAATGCACAGCATCCGCCGCCACCTGGTGTGGCTCGTCGTGGCCGTGGTCGGCGCCTTCGCGCTCGGCACCGTGGCCCTTTCGCGCGGGGAGTCCATCAACGCGCTCTGGATCGTGGTCGCCGCGATCTGCACCTACCTGATCGCCTACCGCTACTACAGCCTGTTCATCGCCACCCGCGTGCTCGGGCTCGACGGCAACCGCAAGACGCCGGCACACAAGTACAACGACGGCCTGGACTACGTGCCGACCGACAAGAACGTGCTGTTCGGCCACCACTTCGCGGCCATCGCCGGTGCCGGCCCGCTGGTCGGCCCGGTGCTCGCGGCGCAGATGGGCTACCTGCCGGGGCTGCTGTGGATCCTGGCCGGCGTGGTGTTCGCGGGCGCAGTGCAGGACTTCATCGTGCTGTTCATCTCGACCCGGCGCGACGGTCGTTCGCTGGGCGACCTGATCAAGCAGGAGATGGGCACCGTGCCCGGCATGATCGCGCTGTTCGGCACCTTCATGATCATGATCATCATCCTCGCGGTGCTGGCGCTGATCGTGGTCAAGGCGCTGGCCGAATCGCCCTGGGGCACTTTCACGGTGGCGGCGACCATCCCGGTGGCGCTGTTCATGGGCGTCTACCTGCGCTACATCCGCCCGGGCCGCATCGGCGAGATCTCGGTGATCGGCTTCGTGCTGCTGATGGCGGCGATCTTCGGCGGCCAGGCGGTGAGCCAGAGCCCGGTCTGGGGCCCGATGTTCACCTTCGACGGCAAGGCCCTGACCTGGATGCTGATCGGCTACGGCTTCATCGCCGCCAGCCTGCCGGTGTGGCTGCTGCTGGCACCACGCGACTACCTGTCGACCTTCCTGAAGATCGGCACCATCATCGCGCTGGCGATCGGCATCGTGTTCGTCGCGCCGACCCTGCAGATGCCGGCGGTGACCCAGTTCGCCCAAGGCAACGGCCCGGTCTGGTCGGGCAACCTGTTCCCGTTCCTGTTCATCACCATCGCCTGCGGCGCGGTGTCGGGCTTCCATGCGCTGATCTCCTCGGGCACGACGCCGAAGATGCTCGACAACGAACTGAACGCGCGCTTCATCGGCTACGGCGGCATGCTGGCCGAATCCTTCGTCGCCGTGATGGCGCTGGTGGCCGCGGCCTGCATCGACCCGGGCGTCTACTTCGCGATGAACAGCCCGGCCGCGCTGGTCGGCAGCACCCCCGAGGCGGTGGCGCAGACCATCTCCGGCTGGGGCTTCGCAGTCACTCCCGAGATGCTGCTGCAGACCGCCAAGGACGTCGGCGAGACCACCATCCTCGGGCGCGCCGGCGGCGCCCCGACCCTGGCCGTCGGCATGGCGCACATCCTGCACCAGGTGATCGGCGGCCAGGCCATGATGGCTTTCTGGTACCACTTCGCGATCCTGTTCGAGGCCCTGTTCATCCTGACCGCCGTGGACGCCGGCACCCGGGCCGGCCGCTTCATGCTGCAGGACTTGCTGGGCAGCTTCGTGCCGGCCCTCAAGCGCACCGACTCGCTGCCGGCCAACCTGATCGCGACCTTCCTCTGCGTCGCGGCCTGGGGCTATTTCCTGTACCAGGGCGTGGTCGATCCGCTGGGTGGCATCAACACGCTGTGGCCGCTCTTCGGCATCTCCAACCAGATGCTGGCCGCGGTGGCGCTGATGCTCGGCGTGGTCGTGCTGTTCCGCATGAAGCGCGAGCGCTACGCCTGGGTGGCGGCGGCGCCGGCGGCCTGGCTGCTGATCTGCACGCTGACCGCGGGCTGGCAGAAGATCTTCTCGGCCGACCCGAAGGTGGGCTTCCTGTCGCACGCCGCGAAATACGCCGACGGCCTGGCACAGGGCGTGCTGATCGCGCCGGCGAAGACCCCCGAGGCGATGGCGCGGATCGTCTTCAACGACCGCCTGGATGCCGGCCTGTGCGCGCTGTTCATCTTCGTGGTCCTGAGCGTGCTGGTCTACAGTGTGCGCACCTGCCTGGCCGCGCGCCGGGCCAACCATCCGACCGCGCGCGAGACGCCGTTCGAACCGATGGCCGCGGCATGAGGAATTCCGGCGCCAGCCTGGCCGAGACCGGGCGCTACCTGACCCGCTCGCTGGCGCAGTCGCTGCGGCTGATGGTGGGCATGCCGGACTACGACACCTACCTGAGCCACATGGCGCGCACGCACCCGGGGCAGGAGGCAATGAGCTACGAGGCGTTTTTCAGGGAGCGGCTGGAGGCGCGGTATGGGGGAGGGAAGGGGCGGTGCTGCTGAGCGGGCGCCGCGCTTCATTCCCACCACTTCGCTTGCGCGTCGATGAATTCCGGGATTCGCACCGAGGTGCCGGCCCATGCCGGTCGACAGGTCCTTCGAAATCCATTCGACACCAGGACCGGCTCGCCGGGCTGAGGTTTCCGCCAGCGTCTTGAACGCTTGTCGTAGCCGCCGGCCGAGTGGACGTGACCATGCTTGCGCCAAGTGCTTTCTTCCACACGGATCGACAGCGGCGCAAAGTGAATCGGCCGCAAGGTCTGCCCACCCGCCCAGTAGTAGACGCGTCCGAAATACGCTGCGTGGCACCAGCGCTCCCAGGCGGCCAGGCTGTATCTCGACAGACCCAGGTCGCCGTTCGGGATGCCGATCCAGAGGACTGCGATGCCGAGCCGGTGGTACTCGGCGGTCCGGGCGGTGATCTCGCCGATCGCCAGCGCGCTGCGCTGAACCTCTATCGCCACAGGCACGCCGGAGATGATCGCGAAGACATCGGCGACGGATGTCCCGAAGCTCTTCTCGAGCTCCACGTCCTGCACGTTGGCTTCCTGCCGCAAGGCGTCGAAGAGGCTCAGCTTGGTCAGCAGATGGTCTTCGGTTTCGCCTGCGCCGAGCCGGCATGCGACACGGGCCTTGTGGGCGAAGTGAGGGATGCGCATCAGGCCCTTGTGCAGCACGACTTCGCAGCGGCATGCCGGACACATGAACGGCGCGTCGGGCTTCGCGCTGGACCGCGCAAGGACTTTTTCGTTGTCCGAGGTGCGCAGGGCGGTGAGCATGGTGTTCAGGACTCCGGCAACGTTCGCGACGACCCCATCCGATCATCCCGCTCCCGAGCGCTTCATCCCCACGACCGGGTCAGCAACTCGTCCATGGCGTCAGTGATCTGCTGGCCATGTGCGGCCAGCGACCCGACGCGAGGGCCCAGTTCATCGATGGCCACTGAAACCGTGTCCAGCGGATGCAGCACGAGATCCGAGCCATCGAGCACGAAGATCGGGTTCATGCGGGTGCCAGCCACCTGCGCTCCCGCGGGCAACGCGGTGCGCAGGACCAGTGGGACCACGACACGACGGCGGTAACGGTCGAACTGGGCCGACTGAACCACCACGACAAAGGGGATGCTGCCGCTCTGCCTGCCCTTGTTGCGATGGATGTCGAACTGCGGCACGTCTTCGCCTACAGCGTGGAATGCTCGTCGGCGAAAGACCCCAGTTCCTCGTCCACCCTGTTCCATGCCTCCGCGCAGACGGCGGCCCATTCCGGTTTGCTTGGAACTTCGCGAAGGGCGGCTTGCGCTCGTTGAAGCGCTTCCATGTCCTGCGGAGAAATCAGATAGGCCGCAGGGCGCCCGTGGCGGGTAATGATGATCGGCTCGCGCTGGGCCTTGTCGAGCAGTTGCCCGAAACGGTTCTGAGCCTCCACCGACGATACTTGCATCATGATCTGCTTCGGGAGTAGCTAACCTGAACAGTTTATGCGATGACTCTCGGTGCTTGCACAAAAATCCCGGGCCTCGCGGGCTCATGCCGCCGCGCACTTCTTCACCGTCTCCCAAGTCCGCGTCGTCAACTCCGTCCCGAAGGTCTTCTCGATCAGCGTCATGAACACCGGCCCGCGCGGCCCCGGGACATAAGCCGAGAACACCTGCATCTCGTCCATCGCCAGAATCCGCGCCGCTTCGAACTCGATCGGCAGCGCCAGCCGGGTGGCTCGCGGTTCGCGCAGGAAGGTCACGACCCGCTTCGCGCCGGCGGGCAGTTCGTGCGCCGCACAGGGGTCGGCTGCCAGCAGGTCGCGCAGGGCGTCGGACGAACGCACGATGGTGAGAAAGCGCCGTCCGAGCGCCGCTTCCATGGCCGCCTCGGCCTTGCGTTCGAGCGTCGTCCGCGCCGCGGCACGCGCATCGAACGCCACGTTGCCGCTCGACAGCAGGGTCTTCACCTCCGTGAAGCCTGCGCTTTCGAAGCAGCGCTTGAGCTCCGGCATCTTGGCGTTCATCGGACTGACGCCACGAAGAAAGGCGACGTAGCGCGGCACTTCAGATGTCTTCGAGCAGCGGGTAGGGCAATGGCTCCACCGTCAGCGCCGGCCCATCGACCGCCCGCGCATGCAGCCCGCCGGCATCGATCGCCGCGATCTGGATGGAGATCAAGGCCGCCCAGCCGCCACCCGGCGCCGGCGCGGCCTGCGCCACGGTGCCGACCGGCTGCGCCGGATCGTTGACAGCGAAGACTTCCTGGCCGGCCGCCACCTCGCCGTCGGCCTGCACCAGGTAGGTCCGGCGCTTCAGGGTGCCGCGGAACTGGCTGCGGGCCACGATCTCCTGGCCCGGGTAGCAGCCCTTCTTGAAGTTCACGCCGCCGACCGACTCGTAGTTGATCATCTGCGGCACGAAGGCCTCGACCACCGGGCTGGTCAGGGTCACGATGCCGCTGCGCACCTCGCTCCATTCCCAGATCGCCGGATCGAGTTCGGCGCCCTGGGGCGCGGGGCTGGCGGCCGGTGCGATCCACAGGGCGCGAGGCACGCCGTCGGACGGGTAGAGCGACACCACGTGCGCCGCGCCGACCGTGCTGGCGCGCCCCGGGAGCGCCCCGGCATCGACCCCATTGGCGGCCAGGGCGGTGCCGGTCAACCCGTAAAGCGAGAAATCGGCGCTGGCGTCGCTGAGCTTGGCCTTGGACCGCAGCACGTACATTGACAGGCGCTTGAGCGTCGCGGCCAGGATGTCGCTGCTGCAGACCAGCAGGATGCGATCGGGTTCGGGCCGGATGCCGACGAAGCTCGCGATCGCGCGGCCCTTGGCCGTGCAAAGCGCCGCCAGCCGCGCCTCGGAGGCATCGAGCAAGACGAAATCCTGGGTCAGCTGGCCATGCAGGAAGCTCGCTGCATCGGGGCCCTCGGCACGGATCACGCCGAGGTGGGGGAGGGCGGTGACGCCATTCGGAACGACAGAGGTCATCGCTGAATTATCATGGGCGTCTGCGTTCCGTTCGGCCCACAGGGCTTAGCCGTTCTTGCTACCGTCATCCGTCCGCCTCCCTTCCCGGAACCCGTGCGTCGCTTCTTCCTCACACTTTTCCTGCTGGCTGCCCTGATCGTGCTCGGCGCCGGGGCAGCCGGGCTCTGGTGGGTCAACCAGCCCCTCAAGCTGCCGGCCCCCAACGTCGACCTGTCCGTCGAGCCCGGCACCACGCCGCGCGGCATCGCGCAGGCAGTGGCCGATGCCGGCGTCGACGTGCCGCCGCAATTGCTCTACCTGTGGTTTCGCTTCTCCGGCCAGGACCGCCAGATGCGCGCCGGCAGCTACGAGCTCGACCGCGGCGTGACGCCGCGCCTGCTGCTCAACATCCTTGTGCGCGGCGAGGAAGCCACCCGCAGCCTGGTGCTGGTCGAAGGCTGGAACTTCCGCCAGGTGCGCGCGGCGCTGGCCAAGGCCGAGCAGCTCAAGCCCGAGACCGCCGGGCGCAGCGACGAGGAAATCATGGCGCTGGTCGGACGGCCTGGCGTGCATCCCGAAGGGCGCTTCTTTCCCGACACCTACACCTACTCCAAGGGCTCGACCGATATCGCCCTGCTGCAGCGCGCGATGCGCGCCATGGACAAGAAGCTGGACGCCGCCTGGGCCGCCCGGGCCTCCGACCTGCCCCTGAAAACGCCCGATGAGGCGCTGATTCTGGCCAGCATTGTCGAAAAGGAGACAGGCAAGGCGCAGGACCGGGCCGAGATCGCCGCCGTCTTCACCAACCGCCTGCGTCTGGGCATGCCCTTGCAGACCGACCCGACCGTGATCTACGGGCTCGGCACGCGTTTTGACGGCAACCTGCGCAAGCGCGATCTCCAGGCCGACACGCCGTGGAACACCTACACCCGCAACGGGCTGCCGCCGACGCCGATCGCGATGCCCGGCAAGGCGGCCTTGCTGGCGGCGGTGCAGCCGGCACAAAGCAAGTCGCTCTATTTCGTTTCCCGAGGCGACGGCACCAGCCAGTTCAGCAGTTCGCTGGACGACCACAACCGGGCAGTGAACCGCTACCAGCGCGGCGGCAACACCGACCCCAACCAGCGGAGCGGGCAATGAAAGGGCTTTTCCTGACCCTCGAGGGCATCGACGGCGCCGGCAAGTCGAGCCACATCGATGCGCTCGAGGCGTTGTTCAAGGCCCAGGGCCGCGCGGTCACGCGCACCCGCGAGCCCGGCGGCACGCCGCTGGCCGAGAGCCTGCGCACGATGATCCTCGAACAGCCGATGGACCCGCTGACCGAGTCGCTGCTGGTCTTCGCCGCCCGCCGCGACCACGTGGTGCGGGTGATCGATCCGGCGCTGGCACGCGGCGACGTGGTGCTCTGCGACCGTTTCACCGACGCCACCTTCGCCTACCAGGGCGCCGGCCGCGGTTTCGATCCGGCCGTGCTGTCGACGCTCGAAGCCTGGGTGCAGGCGGCACCGCAGGCCCTGCTGCAGCCCGACATCACCCTGTGGTTCGACCTGCCGCCCGAGACCGCGGCCGAGCGCCTGGCCGGGGCCCGGCTGCCGGACAAGTTCGAATCGCAACCGGTCGAGTTCTTTCGCCGGGTGGCGGCCGGCTACGCGGCGCGCGCCGCGGCGGCCCCGCGCTTCGCCCGCATCGACGCCAGCCGCTCGCGCGAGCAGGTCTGGCAGCAGGTCGAGGCCGTGCTGGGCCAGCGCGGGCTGGTTCCGGCCGATTCGGGAGCCAGCGCATGACCGCCGATTCGCTGCCGCCCTGGCTGCGCCAGCCGCTGGTCGAACTGCTGCGCCAGCGCGGCCATGCCTGGCTGCTCCAGGGCCCCTCGGGCCTGGGCCAGTACGAGCTCGGGCTGGCGCTGGCGGCCGCCTGGCTCTGCGAGCAGCCCGAGGAAGCCAAGGCGCAGGGCGCCTGCGGCCATTGCCCGAGCTGCCACGCGATCCAGGTGCGCACCCACGCCGACCTCTGCGTGCTGATGCCCGAGGTCGCGATGCAGGCGCTGGGCTGGCCGCTGGATGAAAAATCGCAGGCCGACATCGACGACAAGAAGCGCAAGCCCAGCCGCGAGATCCGGGTCGAGGCGATGCGCGACGCCATCGGCTTCGCCCAGCGCACCAGCGCCCGCGGCCGCGGCAAAGCGGTGCTGGTCTACCCGGCCGAGCGCATGAACAACATCACGGCCAACGCCCTGCTCAAGACGCTCGAGGAGCCGGTGGGCGAGGTCCGTTTCGTGCTGGCCAGCGAAGCCGCCTGGCAGCTGCTGCCCACCATCCGCAGCCGTTGCCTGGGCTTCACGCTGCCTTGGCCCGACAGCGGCCAGGCGCAGGACTGGCTGGTCGGGCAGGGCGTGCCCGCGGCCGACGCGCCCGGCCTGCTGCGCGCGGCCGGCGGCCGGCCCAGCGACGCCTTGCGGCTGGCCAGCCAGGGCCAATCGCCCAAGGCCTGGTCGCTGCTGCCCAAGGCAATGTCGCGCGGCGAGGTCGGGGCACTGTCCGACCATGCGCCGGCCCAGGCCATCGGTGCGCTGCAGAAGCTCTGCCACGACCTGATGGCAGTCGATTGCGGCGCGCTGCCACGCTTCTTCGAGCCCGCCGACCTGCCGCCGGCGCCGCCGCGGGCTGCATTGGCTCGCTGGTCGCGGTCGCTCGCCAGTGCGGCAAAAACCGCAGAACACCCGTTCAATGCGGGCCTGATGCTCGAAGCGCTTGTGAGCGAGGCGCGAACCACCCTAAACTCGGCACGCCGCCGCCCATGAACACACCTGTCGCCCCCACCCCCTCCGCGCCCGTCCGGCCCAGCGTCATCCAGTTGGCGATCAAGGAAAAGGGCGCGCTCTACGCGGCGTACATCCCGCTGTTCGCCGAAGGCGGGATCTTCATCCCGACCGCGCGCGAGTACCGGCTGGGCGACGACGTCTACGTGCTGCTGACCCTGCCCGACGACCCGCAGCGCTATCCGGTCGCCGGCAAGGTCGCCTGGATCACGCCGGCCCGCGCCGCCGGCAACCGGGCGCCCGGGGTCGGCATCCGTTTTCCTTCCGACGACAAGTCGCGCCAGCTCAAGGCGCGCATCGAAGAGGCTTTGGGCGCCACTCTGGCCTCCGACCGCCCGACCCAAACAATCTGAATTCCGCTCCCAGGGCGCGCAGCCGCTTGCCGCGGCGGCCGCGCCGTTCCGACGACGTTTGCCGAGATGTTCACCGACTCCCACTGCCACCTGACCTTTCCCGAGTTCGCGGACCAGATGCCGCAGATCCGCGCCGCGATGGCAGCCGCCCAGGTCGACCGGGCGCTGTGCATCTGCACCACGCTGGAGGAGTTCCCCGAGGTCCAGGCGCTGGCCGAGCGGCACGACAATTTCTGGGCCAGCGTCGGCGTCCATCCCGACAACGAAGACATCCTCGAGCCCACGGTCGAGGGCCTGGTGCAGCGTGCCGCACTGCCCAAGGTGATCGCCATCGGCGAGACCGGGCTCGACTACTACCAGATGGAAGAACGCAAGGGCGGCCGCAGCATCGCCGACATGGAGTGGCAGCGCGACCGCTTCCGGGTCCATATCCGGGCCGCCCAGCAGACCCGCAAGCCGCTGGTCATCCATACCCGTGAAGCCTCGGCCGACACGCTGGCCATCCTGAAGGAGGAGGGCGAGACCGGCGGCGGCCAGGCCGCCGGCGGCGTCTTCCATTGCTTCACCGAGACCGCCGAGGTGGCGCGAGCAGCGCTCGACCTCGGCTTCTATATTTCGTTCTCGGGCATCCTGACCTTCAAGAAGGCGCAGGACCTTCGCGACGTGGCGGCCTTCGTGCCGCTCGACCGGATGCTGATCGAGACCGACAGCCCCTACCTGGCGCCCGTGCCCTATCGCGGCAAGACCAACAATCCGTCCTACGTGCCCTTCGTCGCGCAGCAGATCGCCCAACTGCGCCAATTGCCGATCGAGGCGATCGCAAAGGCCACCAGCGACAATTTCGAGACCCTGTTCAGCGGGGCCAAGACATGACAAATTACTTTAAAAAATTCATTTATCTCGTTGTCATTGCTTCATCTTTTGCTGCGCACGCCAGCGACTATGACGATTTCTTCCGGGCCGCCCGGGCCGACAACGCCAGCGGCATGAAGCGCCTGCTGGCCAAGGGCTTCGACCCCAACACGCGCGACGACAAGGGCCAGACCGCCTTGCTGATCGCGATGCGCGAGCCCTCGCCGGAGGTGATCGACGTGCTGATCGCCTTCCCGAAGACCAACGTCGAGGCCCGCAACGCGAAGGACGAGAGCCCGCTGATGCTGGCGGCCATCAAGGGCCAGCAGGACCTGGTGACCAAGCTGATCGCGCGCGATGCCGACATCAACAAGCCGGGCTGGACGCCGCTGCACTACGCGGCGACCAGCGGCCAGGTCGCGATCATGAAGCAGTTGCTCGACAAGGATGCCTTCATCAATGCCCAGTCGCCGAACGGCACCACGCCGTTGATGATGGCCGCGATGTACGGTTCGGCGGCCGCGGTGCAGTTGCTGCTCGACGAAGGCGCCGATGTCGCGATGAAGAACGAACAGGGCATGACCGCCGCCGACTTCGCCGAGCGCGCCAAGCGGCCGGACGCCGTCCGGCTGCTCGGCGCAGCCGCCGCGCCGAAGCGGCCGGCCGACGGCAAGTGGTGACGCGACTCAACGCTTCGTTCCTCCCTGCCGCCTCGGCACAGACCCCGCCGCTTGCTTCGCCGCGCCGGCGACCTGCCGTTCGACGCTCGCGCAGTTCGTCTCTTCCCCCGGACCGGTCTCGACCAGGGGAACGAGTGCCGCCAGCGGGTTGACCGCTGCAAGTCCGAGCGCGGCGCCGAGGCGGGTGGCCAGCGGGCCCTTCACGATCTCGAATTCCGGCTGCTTGAACGACCCGTGCAGCCGCACCGGCGTGCGCAGCGACAGCAGGCCGACCTCCTTGGGCTTGGGCGCCACCGTGAGGTCGAAGCGCTCGTGCGCGAGGTCGAAGCTGCCGCTGCCCAAGACCTGCGTCTGCTCGGTATCGATCACGAAGAGGGTCGACTTGCCGCGTCCGCCGGCGACGTCGAAATTCACGCCGCCGCAGCGGATCACGATGTCCTTGTCGCCGCCGAGCAGAAGCGCCAGCACCTTGCCGCCGTTGAGCCCGCTCGCGGCATCCAGCAGGTTCGAGATCCTGCCGTTCACCACCGTCGCGGCGATCCGCCCGTCGGCCTTGGCCGCCGCGTCCGCGATCGAATTGCCCGTGCCCTTGAGCCGCAGCGTGGCGCCGACCCGGCCCGCACCCTTGGCCACGGTCGCCGGCATGGCGGGGAACAATTGGCCGATGCGCACGCGCTGCAGGTCGATCTGCACGTCGGACCGGATCGTCGGCTCGCGGGCGTCGAGGGCGACCTTGGCTGCCAGGGTGCCGCCGGCAAAGGCGAAGTCAAGCGGATCAATCTTCAGCCGCGCGTCCTGCAGGCGCAGCGAGGCCTTGAGACTTTGCAGCGGCAGGGCCTCGGGCACGACGAGTTGGGTGGCGACCAGGTCGACCTCGGCGTCGATCTTCTGCAACCGGCTGCCGTCGAAGCTGCCCGCCGGCAGCAGGTGGTCGGGGTCGATCGCCTTCTCCTTGGACTTGGCGACCGGCCGACTGCTGCTCTCGGCTTGCGACACCGCAGGCTTGCCACCGCTCTCCTGGGTCTGGACACCGATCAGCGGGCCCAGGTCGGCCAGGTTGAGCCGCTTGCTGTGGAGGTCGGCCGTGAGCAGGGGACGCGGCTTGCGCGCCACGTAGGCGCCCTTGCCGCTGACGTCGCTCGAGCCGATGTGGCCGGCCAGGTCGTCCATCGTGTAGCGGTTGCCCTTGAGCACCAGGTGGCCCTGCAGCCGGTACGGCGGCGATGCCGGCAGCGGGAGCAGCAGGAACGGATAGAGGTTGGCCAGCGTCTGGCCTTCGATGCGCAGGTGCACGTCGATGCCCGAGATGTCTGCGGCGTCGGCGATCGTGCCCTCGACCGCCGCGCGCGTGGTTCCGGCGTCGAGCCGGCCTTGCAACGGGAAGGGCACACCGGATTCCTGGAAGCTCAGCACGTCGCCCGTCAGTGCACGGCCCGAGAAGCTGGCGTGGTGGTAGCTGCCCTTGAAGTCGTATTGCGTGGTGTAGCGGTTGTTGTCCGGCCTCGCGTCTGCGTCCTTGGCCTTTTCCTGGGCCGCCGGATCGAAGGTCGTGCCCCGGACTTCGAGCTCGAAGGGCTCGCCGTGGTCGATGTAGCGCAGCCGGCCGTGGTCCACCGAGAGCGTGCTGATGCGCAGCTTGCTCGGCGAGGTGTCGGCGGGATCGGAGAGGATCCAGTTCTTGCGGTTGTCGGGCAGGCGTTCGAAGACCAGGTCGGGACGCGTGAGCGCCACCCGGGGCACCAGGATCTTCTCGGGCAGCTCGCGCAGCGACACCGAGAACTCCACCATCTCGACCTGGGCCATGGCCGGCTCGTCCTTCGCCCAGGCGGCATTGCCGAAGTAGACGTCGCGCATCCGGATGGTCGGTGTCAGGCCGAGCTTCACATGCAAGTCGGAGGTCCGGAACTCACGCTCGGTCTTGTTCGAGATGTAGCGCTCGAGCGAAGGCCGCACCCAGTTCCAGTCGAAGAGTGCGACGAAAACGACGGCCGCAGCGACCAGCAGGGCCAGCCCCATCCAGATCGGATGTCGGCGCAGCAGGGTGCGGCGCGATGGGTTCATGGCGAGCTCGACGCTCGGGCTTTCGCCGCCGACGCGGGTTGGCCGGGCGCCGCTGGGTCTCGGCGAGGATCGGCGGACGAATCAACTGGCCGGAAACTGCTCGGGCAGTGGCCCCGGATCGTCTTCTTCTTTCGCGTCGGCGCGCTTGCCGGAATCGCGGCCCAGCTCCTTCATCATCTGCTCGCCCACCGGGTCCTTCCCGTCGAGCGGAATCGACTCTTCGGCGCCGAGCTCCGGCTCTTCGTTGCTTGCGTCTCTTCGGGGTGTATTCATGGCAATGCTCCTGTGAACGAGCACGTTGACGCCCGGTGAATCCGTGCGGCCTAGGGAGAAAGCCGAAACCCCTGTCAGCGTTGGCCGATCATTGGCATCCGAAGGACCTCGACGTGCCCAAGAGAGGCGACCGCCCGCACAGCCCGGTATCGCCCCCGGAGTCGGAGCTGCGCGGGCGTGCGCGAGGCCGGCATCAGGACAGCGCATTGGCTGACGTTCAGTAACGTCGCGTACAAGAAAAATCAGGCGACAGATCCTTCAGGGGAGCCGCCATGTTCGAAAGGTACAAGGTCAGGATTCAAGCCTATTGCGAGGAAGCGGGCATCGAGGTGCCGGTCGGTTTCGGCCGCCACGCGGCCGCCCGCTACGCGGCCATCGACGAGGAATGTTCGCCACCCAAACTCGTGGCGACGACCTGGCCGACCCGCAAGGAGGCGGTGAACTACCTGGTCAACCTGGCTGCAGGCAAGAGGACCCGGATTCTGGATTTCGAGGATCGGTGCGAACTCAGCTTCGACGGCAAGGCGAGCTTGCTCAGGGGCGCCACGTTCTGAGACCCGCCCGGAACGCGTGCGCGAAGCGGCTTGCTCTCAGATCAGAAAATAACACAATGTTGATTATGTTAAATCAACGAGCAGCAAGAACTCCGGGTGCAAAGCAGCATCTGCAGAAATCTGTTCGCCACCTCATCCCCCTCCCGCCAGTCCCAGGCAATTCGTTGGCAAAGGCCAGGCAAGCTCCTACAATTTTCTCGATGGCCAGTCTCCGCGCATTTCTGCTGTGGTTTGTGGTGCTCGCAGTGCCCTTTCAGGGCTACGCGGCGGCTGCCATGACGTTTTGCACGCCTCAGCCGGCGCACGCGAACTCGGGAGCCGTCCACGACCACAATCGGCACGATCAAGGCGCACAAGGCGTTGAGCATCACCATGCAAAGGTGACCAGCGATAACAGCTCGGGCCACCATGATGCCCTGGGTTCGCAGCACGACGATTCCTCGGACGCGCCTCACCACAAATGCGGCAATTGCGCCGCGTGTCATTCGGTCGGAATGACGCCGACCCTCGGCACGGCCATTCTTCGCGGTCTGCCTCAGGCCGATTTCGCCGAGCCCTTGCGCGCTTTGGCGACCGTGTCACCTAGCGTTCCCCACAAACCACCTCGCGTCTGACCGCGTCTGAACCGTCAGCGATCATCGGTTGCTGACGCGTCGACGCGCATGTACCCGCCGCCGAAGCTGCGTCCCCATCTTCCTTGCGATCGGTGATGGACGGCCTCAGGCCCTGCGCCGACGAAACCCTGAGGAGAAACCGCAAAGCGGCTGCACAACACGTGTCGATCACGCGCGCTGTACAGGCTCTGAGAACTAGGAGGCGAGGATGACGATCCTCAATTGGGCGAGACGGTTGCAGCAGCTGCCGAATGCCCCGGTGCTTCGCTCGGCAATCCTCCGGTTGAAAGCCCGGGAGTTCCTCACGCCGGAAGGATTCTGCAAGTATTTTGGCGTCTTCGAGAGTTTCGACGCGGCACGTGCCTGGCTGCCCCGAAATGATGGATTCGATCATGCTGCATTGGCCCAAGGCTACGATGAGCATGTCCGTCACGTGTTTGCCTATGACTATCCCGCCATGTGGTGGCTTCAGCACGCTTTTGGCGATGGCTTCAGAAAGTTGCTGGACATCGGAGGCGCCTATGGCGTGCACTACTATGCCTATCGGCGCTATATCGAAATGCCGGATGACCTGATATGGGAGGTAGCCGAGTTGCCGGCAATGATCGCCATCGGCAAGGAATATGCCGCTCAGAAGGAAACCGCGCTTCGTTTCACTGGCGATGTCCAGGAGGCCGGAAGGCGCGCCAGCATCTGGCTCTCGTCTGGCACCCTCCAGTACATGGACGGAGGTCGAATAAGTCGCTTGCTCGGGGTGTCCGGGGCGCGACCGTCTCACATCCTTCTAAACAAACTTCCAATTTATGAAGGAAGCGACTTCGTCACGGCTCAGAACATCGGCTATGGCTGCTACTCGCCGGTGCAGGTCTACAACCGCGCTAGCTTCATCCGCGAGGTCGAGGACCTTGGCTACACGCTGAGGGACGAATGGAAGGTTCATGAGAGAAGCATGTGGATTCCAGGACACCCGGAGTGCACCATACAGGCCTTCTCCGGATTCTATTTTTTGCTGGCAGGCTAGTTTCTCTCGTTGCACGGGTCGAATCCTGTCGGCGGCCCCTTGCGCTCACCCGCCAGAAATCCGGCTCACCAGCGCCTTGGCGTAGGCCGCGGTCCCCGCGCTGCCGCCGAGGTCCCCGGTGCGCACCTTGTCGATGTTGAGCGTCTCGTCGATCGCGCGCCGCAGGCGCGCCGCGAGTTCGGGCAGCTTGCAGTGGTCGAGCATCAGTGCGGCCGCGAGCATCAGCGCGGTCGGATTGGCGATGCCCTTGCCCGCGATATCGGGCGCCGACCCATGGACCGCCTCGAAGATCGCCGCGTCGGCGCCGATGTTGGCGCCCGGCGCCATCCCCAGCCCGCCGACCAGCCCGGCCACCAGGTCCGACAGGATGTCGCCGAACAGATTGGTCGTCACCAGCACGTCGAACTGCCACGGGTTCAGCACCAGCTTCATGGCACAGGCGTCGATGATGACCGTGTCGAGTTCGAACTTGCCCTTGTACTTGCGTTCGTAGAGCTCGAGCCCGGTCTCCAGGAAGATGCCGGTCAGGGCCTTCATGATGTTGGCCTTGTGGACGATCGTGACCTTCTTGCGGCCGGTCGCGATCGCGGTCTCGAAGGCGAACTCGAGCAGCCGCCGGCTGCCCTGGCGCGTGTTGATGCCGGTGGCCATGGCGACCGCATGCGGGTCGCCGTCGATCGGCACGTAGTGCTCGTGCCCGATGTAGAGGCCCTCCAGGTTCTCGCGCACCACCACGAGGTCGATGTCGTCGAAGCGGCCGCCAGGAATCAGGGTGCGCGCCGGCCGCAGGTTGGCATAGAGCCCGAACTCTTCGCGCAGGCGCACGTTCGAGGATCGATAGCCGCCGCCGGATGGCGTCTCCAGCGGCCCCTTGAGCGCCAGGCGCGTGCGACGGATGCTGGCCAGCGTGGCGGCGGGCAATGGGTCGCCGGCGGCTTGCACGCCGGCCAGGCCGCCGAGCTGGCGATCCCATTCGAAAGGCGCGCCCAGGGCGTCGAGGACGGCGAGCGTGGCATCCACGATCTCGGGGCCGATGCCGTCGCCGGGGATCAGGGTGGCAGGGATGGGAGTGGACATTCGCGTGGATCCCGAAAAGTGAGTGAGGGCCGAGGACCGGACGGACGATTATGGGATGACCGGCGGCAGCAGGCCATCCCGGTTCGGTGCATGATGACTCCCCTCGTCCCATGCCTTGCTTCTCGTTCGTCCGCGCCCTCGAAAGGCACACCCCACGGAGCCCCCGATGACCGACGCCGAGCTCGACACCCTGTGCATCAACACCATCCGCACGCTGTCGATCGACGCCGTGCAGGCCGCCAACTCCGGCCATCCGGGCACACCGATGGCCCTTGCGCCGCTGGTCTACACCCTGTGGAACCGGGTGATGCGCTTCGACCCGAAGGACCCGATCTGGCCCGGTCGCGACCGCTTCGTGCTGTCGAACGGCCATGCCTCGATGCTGCTCTGGTCGGCGCTGCACCTCAGCGGCACGGTGGCCGTCAACGCCGAGTACGAACTGCTCGGCGCGCCCGCCGTGACGCTGGACGACATCCGGCGTTTTCGCCAGTTCGGCAGCAAGGCGCCCGGCCACCCTGAATACCACTGGGTGTCGGGCGTCGAGACCACTACCGGCCCGCTCGGCCAGGGGATCGCCACCAGTGTCGGCATGGCGATGGCGCAGCGCTGGCTGGCCAACCGCTACGACCAGGACGGCCCTGCCCTGTTCGACTACAACGTCTATGCGGTCTGCGGCGACGGTTGTCTGATGGAAGGTGTCGGCTCCGAAGCCGCGTCGCTGGCCGGCCACCTCGGGCTCGACCGGCTGTGCTGGATTTACGACAACAACCACATCACGATCGAAGGGCGCACCGAGATCACCTTCACCGAGGACGTGGCGATGCGCTTCGCCGCCTATGGCTGGAAGGTGCTGCGGGTCGGCGACGCCAACGACATCGCGCTGATCGAGGCGGCGCTGGCCACCTTCAGGCAAACGCGCGGCCAGCCGACGCTGATCATCCTCGACAGCCATATCGGCTGGGGCTCTCCGCACCGCCAGGACACGGCCGCCGCGCACGGCGAGCCGCTCGGCGAGGACGAGGTCCGGCTGGTCAAGCGCGCCTACGGTTGGCCGGAGGACGCGAAGTTCCTGGTGCCCGACGGCGTGCGTGCGCATTTCGATGCCGGCATCGGCGCCCGGGGCGCCGCAGCGCGCGCGGCCTGGAACGAGGCCGCCGCCGCCTTGCGCGCGCGCTCCCCTGCCCTGGCGCTCGAGATCGACCAGATGCAGCGCCGCGAGCTGCCAGCCGGCTGGGACAGCCAGCTGCCGGTCTTTGCGGCCGACCCGAAGGGCCTGGCAGGGCGCGACGCCTCGGGCCAGGTGCTCAACCTTCTTGCACAGAGCGTGCCCTGGCTGATCGGTGGCTCGGCCGACCTCGGCTCGTCGAACAAGACCACGCTCAAGTACCCGGGCGCCGGCGATTTCCAGCCCGGCAACCCGGGCGGCAAGAACCTCCACTTCGGCATTCGCGAGCATGCGATGGCGGCGGCCGTCAACGGCATGGCGCTGTCCAAGCTGCGTCCTTTCGGCGCCACCTTCTTCATCTTCAGCGACTACGCGCGGCCGGCGATCCGGCTGGCGGCGCTGATGGAGCTGCCATCGCTGTTCGTCTTCACCCACGATGCGATGGGCGACGGCGAGGATGGGCCGACCCACCAGCCGATCGAGCAGCTGGCCTCGCTGCGCGCGATGCCCGGCCTCACGGTGCTGCGCCCGGGCGATGCCAACGAGGTGGTGGAAGCCTGGCGCGTGGCGCTTCAGTCGCCGCACCGCCCGACCGCACTTGTGCTGTCGCGCCAGGCCCTGCCGACCCTCGACCGCAGCCGGCTCGCGCCCGCCGCCGGCGTCTCCAGAGGCGCCTATGTGCTGGCCGACGCCGCGGACGACGCCGAGCCCGAGCTGATCCTCATCGCGAGCGGCAGCGAAGTCTCGCTGGCGCTGGAGGCGCACGATCAGCTCGTGGCCCAGGGCGTGCGTGCGCGACTGGTGTCGATGCCTTCGTGGGACCTGTTCGAGCAGCAGACGCCCGACTATCGGAACAGCGTTCTGCCGCCTGGCGCGAGGGCGCGGGTGGCCATCGAACAGGCATCGGCCTTCGGCTGGGAGCGCTACGTCGGCGCGATCGGCAAGGTCGTGGGCATGCAGACCTTCGGCGCCTCGGCACCGCTGGCGGCGTTGCAGCGGGAGTTCGGCTTCACGGTCGACAACGTTGTGGCCGTGGCCTTGTCGGTGCGCGCGGCGGCCAGTCCATAGGCCGCGCGCGGCGGAGCTTTCAGCGCCGGCTGCCACGCAGCGCGGCGAGCATCAAGGTGGTCACGGCGGCACCGCCCGCGGCTGCCATCACCATCGAGCGGACCGGCCGATCCGAGACATAGTGGCCGCCCTGCTCCCGCCACTCACGGCCCCGGGCCCGGAGATCGTCCATCACCTGCCGGGCCCGGCGTCTTGAAGGCCCGGCCGCATGCGCGACGCCCGCGGTATAGGCGTCTGCCCCGTCGGCGGTCTCGCGCACGGCCTGGCGCGTCGCCTCGGCGATCTGTTCGGGGCTCTTGTAGTCGGTGAAATTCGTGCTCTGCATGGAAGTCCTTTCAAGAAGTGCAACGCGACCACGTCGCACTGCATTCATTGAAGGTTCCTGCTCGGCCCAGGCGTGTCGGCACCGTTGTCCAGGCGGCGTAGGTCGTCACCCACCCGGCGGGTTCGCAGTGCCGCCGCCGCGCAGGTCGCCCAGGCGGATCGAGCAGCGGGTGCCGCGCCCCGCCACCGAGTCGAGCCGGACCTCCGACTTGAGCGCCTTCGCCAGCCGCGCGACCAGCGACAAGCCGAGCCCGACACCGTCGGCTGCCGGCGTGGCCGCGTCATTGACGCGATAGAACTCCTCGAACACCTTCTCGATCTGGTCGGCCGGGATGCCGATGCCCTGGTCGAAGACCTCGACCACGACATCGCCCCGCTGCAGCCGCGCGGCCAGCAGGATCTTCTTGCCGGGCGGGCTGTACTTGATCGCGTTCGACAGCACGTTGCCGACCATGCGCCGCAGCCGCACCGGGTCCGACTGGATCGTCGCCTGCCCGGTGCGCACGCGCAGCCGGATGTTCTTCGCCTCCGCCAGCGGCTCGTACTGCAGCTGCAGGTCGCGCACCACATCGGCGATCTGCACCGGCTCGACCGACAGCTGGACCTTGCCGCTGTCGAGCACCGACAGGTCGAACAGCGAATCGAACAGATGGCTCACAGCGGCCGTGGCCTTGGCGATCTTGGGCGCCAGTTCGGCATGCGTCTCCGGGTTCTCCTTCAGGAAGTCGGCATAGAGCGCCAGCGCCGACACCGGCTGGCGCAGGTCGTGGGTCGCGGCGGCAAGAAAACGGTTCTTGGTGCTGACCGCCTCGGTCGCTTGGCGTTCCCTGAGGGCGAGGTCGTATTGAAGACCGAAGTGCTCTTCCTGGTTGGCGTGGATCGCCCTGCCGAGGCCGAGGATCACGACCCAGTGCAGCAAGGTGAGCCCCACGAACCAGTAGTTGAGCGATCCCTGCATCGGCCCGAGGAACACGCCATACAGCACGCAGACCAGCATCACGACGAAGAATCCGTTCATCGACCAGTAGAGCAGGAAGGGCACCAGCGCCAGGCGGGTGATCGGTCCGTAGACCACCAGCGTCAGGACCAGCCAGCAGCCGAGCTGGTTCGCCTCCGGAATGCGAGCGAAGAACAGCAGCACCGAGACGCCCCAGAACGGGGCCTCGAGGATGAAGACCGGCGCCGCCCGGGCGAGAAAGAGATTGAGCGATTCGGAACTGGCGCCCTGGTGGTCGCGGGCATGGAGGTTCACCACGCGACGGCGCATCGCGGCGATCAGCAAGCCGACCGCCAGCCAGGCCGACACGGCCAGATGGCTGCCGCTGCCCCAGCACAGTGCGGCCATGGTCAGGATCAGCAGCAGCCCCAGCGGCTGGCGCGCGCGCGATTGGCGCATGAAGCTGCGCGTCAGCTGGCCCTGGATCCAGCGGGCGCGCAGGCCGGGCGCATCGTCCTCGATGTCACCGGGGGCCGGGTCGTGAGCGGATCGGGCGTGCGCGGAGACCTGGGCGCGTGCGAATGCCGGGCTTGGGTGGAGCGACGCCTCGGAGGCCATCCCGGAGTCCAGAGTTTCAGAGTCTTGAAGACTCCCTGTTTGTCAACGAGATCGCAACTCGGGATCACCCCGGGTTGTGTGCGTTATTACCGCAATCGCCGGCGGAGCGAAGGCCATTCGATGGCCGCCTGCGCCGTCAAATCGCCACCACACGACAAATCCGCCGCAGATGAGGGCTTGTTCCTCTCGCGCTGGCGCCTGTTCGCGGGAATAATTTGATCGCCATGGGACAAGCGCTTTCAGACCACGAGACCGTTGCCGGCGTGTTGATGATGCTGGTTCGCCAACGGGCGGCCGCGTCGGGGGGTGGCAAGACCTCGCGCACCGGCCTGCAGGCCAGCGTGCCTGTCAACGAGCGGCCCGGCGTGCGACGCGGACTCGACGCCCTGATCGAGCACGGACTGCTCGCGATGAGCGGCGAAGATATCGGCGTGACCGCCAAGGGCAAGCTCTTCCTGGCCCACGTGCAGCGGGCGCGCGGCGAGACCCCGACCGCCTACGAGCACGACGACAAGAGCCCTGCCTTGCTGGCGGCGACCCTGCAAGCGATCAATGCCGAGGACCGCCTGGGCCCCCAGGGCCCGATCGAAGACCTGCGCACCCTCCCCGCCCGGCTCGAAGGCTATCGCTCCGAACGTGCGTCTCGCTTTTCCAAGGCCAAGGGCCTGCTGGTGCTCGGTGGCGTGGCGGCCGCGGTGGCTGCCTTCAGGCTGCTGCGCTGACGCCTGGCTGTTGCACCGGGGCCTTGTCCCCGCCGCCTGTCATCCAATTGCCCGAGTTGCATTCGCGTCTTTCCTACGCGGAGTCGGCCTGTCGGCAGACGCGAGCCGGCCGCATCCGCCCGCATGCTCCCGCCACACCATCATTCGAGGAGCAATAAATGATCAAGATCGGAATCGTGGACGACCATGCCATCGTTCGTTCGGGCCTGCGCGACTTCTTTTCGCAGCACGTCGACCTGCGCGTGGTCGGCGAAGCCGCCAGCGGGCGCGAAGCCATCGACCTGGTGCGCAACCACGAGATCGATGTCCTGGTGATGGACCTCTCGATGCCGGGCCAGAGCGGCATCGACGCCATCGCGATGGTGAGGGCGAAGGCGCCCGACACCGGCATCCTGATCCTGAGCGGCTATCCGGAAGAACACTACGCCATGAGCCTGATCCGCCAGGGCGCGAGCGGCTACCTCAACAAGGAATGCGACCCGAAAGAAATCGTCGAAGCGATCCGCACGATTTCGCTCGGTCGCCGCTACATCACGCCGGGCGTGGCCGAATTGCTGGCCCGCCAGCTCGACCGCAACACCGACACCGCGCCGCACGAGCAGCTCTCCGAGCGCGAGTTCCAGGTCTTCCTGAAGCTCGCCACCGGCGAGACCGCGGGCAGCATCGCCGAGCACCTGTCGCTGTCGGTCAAGACCGTGAGCACCTACCGCAGCCGGCTGATGGAGAAGATGAACCTGGCCTCCAACAGCGACCTCACCTACTACGCGCTCAAGAACCAGCTGATCAGTTGAGGCATCGGCGGCCGCCGGCTGCCTGGCGATCAAGCAAGACTTGTCTTAGTATCTGGGTACCAAGACAAGTCTTTTCATTTTCGCGATGCAGCCTTCCTCTTCCGACGCGGCGCAATGCGCGAACCGCCTGCGCGGCGCCGTCACTCTGCTGTCCCGGCGCCTGCGGCCGGCCCTGCAGGATGCCGGCCTGAGCGTGGCCAAACTGAGCGTCATCGGCCGTCTCTACCGTACCGGGCCGATGACACCGACCGAGCTCGCCCATCGCGAGGGCGTCATGCCCCAGTCGCTGACCCGCCTGCTGGCCGAACTCGAAGCCGATGGCTGGCTGGCCCGCAAGGCGGACGCCGCCGACGGGCGGCGCTCGCTGCTGCGCCTGACCCCGTCGGGTGCCCGGCGACTGGTCACCGCGGTCCAGGCCGGTGAAGCTTCCCTGGCCGAGATCATCGACGCCCGCCTGAACCCGCGGCAGCGCGCGCTGCTGCTCGAGGCCTGCGCCTTGCTCGACGACATCGCCGGCGTCCTCGACCCCGCGGCGGCCGCCGCACGGCGCGAATGAGCTTCGCCGCGCTGGCCGCGCGCCTGCCCTTCGATGCCGAGCGGCGGCATCATGGGCTGCAACTGGCCGCGGCGGTGCTGCTGGCCTCCGCACTGTCGGCGCTGCTCGCCCTGCCCGAGCACCTGTGGGCCGTGATGAGCGCGCTGATCGTGCTGCGCCCGAGCAGCGGCGCGACCTGGGAGGCCAGTTGGGACCGCACGCGGGCCACGTTGATCGGTGCCGTGGCCGGCCTGCTCGGCGTCTTCCTGCAACACCATGGAAGCCATCCGCAGGCCACCTTGCTCGCCATCGTGACCGGACTCGCCTTCGCGAGCGCCGCCAGCCCCGCCTTTCGAAGCGCGCCGGTGGCCGCCTTGATCATCCTGGCCGCCGGCGACCTCCCGGGCCATTCCGCCTTGCAGGTGGCGGCGCTGCGGGTGGCGCAGATCCTGATCGGCGTCGCGGTGGCCATGGCGGTCGCATTGGTTTCGTCGCGCTACCGCGCCGCCGATCGCTTCTGTGCCGGCTGCGCCGCGCTGCTGCGGCAGGTGGGGCGGCAATTCCAGCAGCCGCCGGCCGCCCGGACCGAGGCGCAGGCCGAGCAATCGGCCGCTGCCGTGCGCCATGCGCTCGCCCGGCTGAGCTTGCTGGCCGGCGGCGCCGACCATGAAGGACGCCCGTTCGGCCGCGCGCGCAATGCCCCTGGCGCCGATCGCCACCGCCGGACGGCCGCGCTGACAGCCCGCATCGTGCAGGACGCGCTGCTGCTGAAGCGCCTGCTCCGCGCCGAGGCCGGTGCATCGCGCGACGCCGACAACCGCGAAGTGGCCCGCATCGCGGGTGCCGCGCTGGCGGCCATCGCCGCGCGGGTGGAGCGCCGTGGGCAGCCGGTCGACGGCAGCGTCGTAACGCCGAGCCGCGAAGTCCCTTCGGTCGCTGCCGCCTTGGCCGCCCCGCTGCGCCTGCTGCTCGACGACGTGCGACAGCTCGATGACTTGTTCCGGCTTTCTGTGGATAACACTGTGTGAAGCGCCGGGACGGCCAGGCGCGAAGCGTGGCCCCACGCGGGCTCCCGCCCCGTTGCCTGCAAAACAGGCACCCGCTGCGGCGCCTGGCGCCGGGCCGGATTGTTAAGCTCGGGGCCATGACGACCATCCAGTCCCGGCGCAAGCTCATCGTGATCATCCTGCTGTGCGTCGCCTTGGGAGGCGCGGCGATGCGGCAGCTCGCCGCGCCCGGCTCGACGCTGCGGGACATCGGCACCCTGCTGATGCTGTTGTGGGTGCCGATCATCGGCAACGTGATCTCGTGGCTGATCTCACGCCTGCGCCGGCCGGCACCGATGGCGCCCTCCCCCTTCGACGAACGGCCCGCCTTCGAGCCCCAGTTGCTGGTCGAACTCACGCTGCGTCCGCCGAAGCTGCCGGCCGAAGACATCCCGGTGCCTGCCGGCGAGCATCGCTGCGCGCTGGTGGTCGGCAACGAGGCGTTCTCGGCCCGCTGGCGGGTTCCGCCGGACCGGTCGTTCCGGCGTGGCATCCCGCAGGCGCTCGAAGTGGAGTTTCTCGCGCCCCAGCTGGCGATGCCCAAGTTTCAGGCCGAAGCCGGCTTCAGGATGCTGGTGGGCGAGTCGTTCATCGGCGATGGCCGCGTGCTGCGGCCGGTCGAACCGACCCGTCTCTAGCGCAGGTCGCGGCGCGCCAGCAGCACGTTGCCGCCGGTGGTGTTGAACGAAATGGTCGGCGCGCTGAAATCGCTGAGCGGCGCACCCAGGCCGATCTCGCCGCTGCCGTGCAGCACGCACTCGTCGCGCCGCAGCGCGATCTCGCCGCTGGCGCCGGCAGTGCCATGAAAGCGCACCCAGGTGCCGTAGGTGCTGACGTCGACCAGCACACAACTGCCCTGGCGGGCTTCGATGCGCGCATGCAGCCGCGACACCCGCGGGTCGTTGACCACGAACTGCGCCTCGTCGACCCGGCCCAGGTGGATCGGGAGTTCGGCGGCGCGGAACATCGAGCGGACGTCGAGCCAGGCCAGCTCGATCTGTCCGAAGGACGAATCGGGTCCGCGCGGCTGATGCACCAGCGAGGCCGGCATCGTCAGGAACTCGGACACCTCGTCCTGCCAGTCGACCCGGTGCACCACCGGCATCTCGTTCTTGCCGCGGATGTTGATCGGCCCCAGGCTGCGGTGGCGAACCTCGCCGCCATGCAACTGCTCGATCACCGACTCGGTCGCCCAGATCTGTCCCGGCCCGGCCAGGTCGCTCAGGCGCGAGGCCAGGTTGACCGCGTCGCCGTAGCAGTCGCCATCGACCTCCACCACCTCCCCGCTGGCGACGCCAATCTGCAGTTCCATGCGCAGCGGCGCGGGCCAGGTTTGCAGGCGCTTCTGGTGGTTGCGCTGCATTTCGAGCACGGCCCGGGTGGCGCTGATGCCTTCGGCGAATATCGCAAAGACGCCATCGCCCAGCGATTTGACGACACGGCCCCCATGCGCTTCGCAGACACCGCCGATCCACTGCGTCAGCCGCGTCACGGTCTCGGTGGCGCGCGCGTTCCCCATAGCCTCGAAGACTCTGGTACTTCCCGTCAGATCGGCAAATACGACAGTGGAATTGGCGCCCATGTTGTGCAGTTTTTGGTAGCTCTCGCCGTTCGATTATGGCAAAGCGGCGCCGAAACACGGTCCCGGAAGCTCAAATCGGGCCGCTGGCGCACCAAGCTGTTGCTTTTTCATTTCGACACACGCTGTACGTTTACTTTTCTCCTTAAAAGTAGAACTTAGGCATTAGTTCTTCAAGCGCTTCATGAGCAGTTTCGTGAAGTATGTTGTTTTTGAACATGAAATGTCGTGTCGATGCTTGTGCGGCTCGGGGGCCAGCCTTAACGTAGCACCTGTCCAGGTTTTGGCAATACGCCTTCCGTCCATGGTGTCACCCAGCAGTCTCCTTCGCTTTCTGAGCTTCCCCGGCTTCGGCTTTCGCCGTTCCGCGGATCGTCAGATGGGGCAGATCCGCACGGCGATGCTGTCACTGCTGCAGGTCCACGGCGGCCACACGATGCAGCGCGTGGCGCAGCGCGTGCGTTTCGCAGGCGACCTCGAAGCACTCTGGTACCTCCGCCAGGACGTGCTGACCGCCCTCAGCGCGGTCGACGGCGAAGTCGCCGCCCGGCGCCAGATGCGCCAGATCAACCGCCTGTTCAAGGGCGGGCTTCCCGGCAGCATGGAGCCCCGTACCCACCACAGGGTCCACGGCTGACCCGGCATTGAGCGGCCCGCGCCAGCGGGCCAGCCCTGTTTTCAGTGATGGTGAGGGTGCCGGTGGCCCCAGACCATGAAGACGTCCCGGCCGTCGGCGGCCACTTCCACCTTCGCGCCCACGGGCAACAGCACCTTGGTCGGCACGTGGCCGAACGGCAGTCCGGTCAGCACCGGCGGCTTGACCAGGCCGCGCAGACGGGCGACGACCCCCTGCATGCCGAAGCCTCGATCGTGCGGAACCTTGCGGATGCCCGTGAACTGCCCCAGCACGATCGCCTTCTGGCGCCCCAGCACCCCCGCGTGACGCAACTGGTCGAGCATGCGCTCGACCCGGTAAGGATGTTCGTTGACGTCCTCCAGGAACAGCACGCCCTTGTCGATGGCGGGAAACCACGGCGTACCTAGCAGGCTGGTCAGCACGCACAGGTTGCCGCCCCACAGCACCGCGTCGTGGATGGACCGGAAGGCCGGCAGGTCGGCGCTGTCGCGCGCCGGCATGCGCCATCCGGTGCCCTCGCCTTGCCCGCCCAGCAGGTCGTCGAAGCAGGCTTCCATGATGTCGTCGGCACCGGCTTCGGCGCCGAAGTCCTCGCCGACCGCGGGCCCGGCCCAGGTGACGGCGCCGGTCTTGGCCAGCAGCGCGCTCTGGAAGGCGGTGAAGTCGCTGAGCCCGACGAACTCGGTGCCGCGATCGATCGCCTTGGCCACCGCCTTGTAGGGAATCTGGTCGAGGATGCGCGTGAGTCCGTAACCGCCGCGCGAAATCAGCGCCACGTCGGCGCCGCTGGCCGCGGCGCGCGCAATGGCCGCCAGCCGCGTGGCGTCGTCGCCTGCGAAGCGCTGGTGGGTGGCAAGAACGGCCTCGTCGAGTTCGACCTCGTGGCCCAGGGCCTGGAGCCGCTTGACGCCGCGCTTGAAGGCGGCCTTGTCGCGCACGGCGCTGGAGGGCGAATAGATGTAGATGTGTTTTTTCACGGGCCGAAGTATCCCATTGCCTCGCGCACCCGCTGGGCCAGGGCGCTCGCCTGCGCCGGCGTCGGGCCGGAGGCGCGCTTCGGGATCGGGCCCAGGGCCCGCAGCCCGGCCTCGTAGCCGCGGTCGGGGAATGGAGCGTGCCAGGCGTCCGGCACCGGGGCGGCGCCGTCCGGCACGGCCATCACGGGCGCAAAGCGGGTTGGCAGGGTTTCGGCCAGCGATGCGGCCCAGGCGGCGGCGCCGGGGCTGTGCAGCAGCGCCAGCGGACCGGGCGCGAGCTGTTGCGTTCGTTCGAGCCACGCCAGCCATTCGGCCAGCAGGCGCCAGTGCCATTCGAGTCGGTGCACCGCTTCGCGCTTGGGCTTGTCGCTCTGCCCGAAGCCGATCAGGTCGGGCACCAGCAGCCGCAAGCCCGCGGCGCCTGCCAGGTGGCGGAAGAAGTAGCGCCACTCGCCCGGCCCGTGCAGACAGAGACAGGTGCAGGGCGCATCCCGTGGGCCCTCGTCGAGATAGCGCATCCGCCAGCCGCGCTGGCTCGGCAGCTCGCTCACCTGGCGCGGCGCGGGGCCCAGATCGGCCAGTCCGGCGAAACGCTCGTCGGGCGTGCGCAAGGCGTCGTCGCGCAAGGGCTCGGCCGCCTCGCGCGCGGCGCAGCGACGGGCCTGGAAGAAGTCCTGGAGCAGCGCCTGCGATTCGGCGGCGAGCAATCCGCCCTGCACGGCCGTGCGGTGGTTGAGCCGGCTCTCGCGGAACAGGTCGATCACCGAGCCGGCGGCGCCGGTCTTCGGATCGGCGGCGCCGAACACGACCCGCGCCAGCCGTGCATGCAGCATGGCGCCGGCGCACATCGCGCAGGGCTCCAGGGTCACGAACAGCTCGCAGCCGTCGAGCCGGTAGTTGCCGAGCGCGGCCCCGCCGGCGCGCAGCGCATTGACCTCGGCATGCGCGCTCGGGTCGTGCAGCGCGATCGGCGCATTGCGTCCGCTGGCGACGAGCCGGCCGTCCTTGACCAGCACGGCGCCGATCGGCACTTCGCCGGCCTCCGCCGCCTGGCGCGCCTCGGCCAGCGCGAGCGCCATCCAGTCGGCGTCAGTTGTCATCGGGGACCGGCCGCGCCTGCATCGCGGCATCGAGCGACTGCTTGAACTGCTGCTGGATCTGCTGCGGGTTCGGCGCCCGTGCCTCACCCGCCCCAGCGCTGGCGGCCGGCAGCACCGGCGCGGCGACGCCGCCCAGTTGCTTCCTGGCCAGCAGCCCGACGACGACCAGCGCGACCAGCAATCCTGCCAACCCCAACATGCGCATCTCAGGCCTCCCCGGTGATGCCGAGCGTCTTCATCCAGTCCGCCAGCGCGCGCTCGTCGGGCGTGCCGTTGCGGTAGACCTCGTAGGTCGCGGCATGCGATTCCTTGCGATGCTGGTTGAGCTTGACCTTGCATTGCAGCGCGGTCACGGTCAGCTCGAAACCGACGATGCCGTTGAGCATCTTGTGCTGGAAGTCCTGGCCAAGGTCGCGCCATTGCTGCGCGTACGTGGGCTCGTGCTGGCCGATCAGGCGCTTGAGCAGCGCGTCCTTCTCGTCGGCGCCCTCGACCAGGCGCGCCTCGACCGTGCAGTGCACGGCCAGGTAGTTCCAGGTCGGCACCCGCGCCAGGTCGGGGTAGACCGAAGGCGACAGGTAGGCATGCGGGCCGAGAAAGCTCACCAGCGCCCGTGGCCGCGCCTGCAGGTAGCGCCACTGCGCATTGGGCTTGGCGCAGTGGCCCCAGAGCACGAAGTCATCCGTGCCCCGTTCCTCCAGCACCAGCGGCAGGTGCGTGACGTAGGGAAGGCCCTGGTCGTCGTTCGAGATCAGGCTGGCGAACGGATGGTCGCGCATGAGCCGCGCGGCGATGGCGCGGTCGGTGACGTTGAACTGCGGAGGCATGTACATGGGGCTTGATCCTGCGATCCGTCATAAGGACCGCCCGATTGTCCCCGAGCCGCCCCTATCTCGCGCCTGCGGCCCGCAGCTTTTCGACCATCGCGGTGTAGCCGCGCGCGGTCGCGAGCTGCAGCGGCGTATGGCCCTGGCGATCGGCCAGCTGCAGGTTGGCGCCGGCGTCGACCAGCGCAATGAGGGTGCGCTGGTGGCGCGGTCCGCCGTCGCCGAGCACGATGGCTTCGATCAGCGCGGTCCAGTGCAGGTTGTTGACATGGTCGAGCGGTGCGCCGGCCGCGATCAGCCGGCGCACCACCTCGTCGTGCCCGAGATGGGCCGCGGCGATCAGCGCCGTGCCGTCGTAGCGGCTGGTGGTCTGGCCGGGGTTGGCGCCGAGCGACAGCAGCAGCGCCAACGTGGGCACGTCGTCGGCGACCGCGGCGATGGTGACGGCGTCGTAGCGGTCGTTCTCGAACGCGTCGAGCCTGGCGCCGGCCCGGGCCAGCACGCCGATGGCCTCGCGTTGACGCGCGTAGGTGGCCACGTGGAGCGGCGTGCGGCCCATGGCGTCGCGCGCCTCGAGGTCGGCGCCGCCGGCGATCAGCGCCTTCAGCTGCGGCAGGTCGCCACGCCAGGCGGCGCGGTGCAGGCCCTGGTAGGCCTGCGCCTCGACGGCGGCCGGCGCCACCTGGGCCGCCGCCGGAGCGGCCAGCCCAGCGGCCAGCAGTGCCAGAGCGACAGCAACGGCCTTCATCGGAATCAACCCAGCTGGCCCTTGACCTTGTCGAGCGCCGCGTTGGCGCATTGCTCGTCGAGGTGGCCACCCGGCGCGCCGCCGACGCCGACGGCGCCGATGACCTCGTTGCCCGACTTGACCGGCACGCCGCCGCCCAGCAACAGGAAGCCCGGGATGTTCACGAGGTTGGCGGCGGCGGGGTTCTTCTGGGCGTTTTCCATCATCGCCAGGGTCGGCGTCTTGGCCGAGGCCGAGGTCCAGGCCTTGCGCTCGCTGGCGCCGAGCGTGTGCGAGCCGGCGTTGTTGGCGCGCTGGACGGCACGCACGGTGCCGGCGCGATCGACCACGGTGGCCGCGACCGCGTAGCCGTTGGCCGCGCAGGCGGCCACCGCCGCACCGGCGATCTCGTTCGCCAGTTCGAGCGACATGTTCTTCTCGGCGCGCACGGCCGGGCTCGGCGCCGGTGCCGGCGTCGCGGTCTGGGCCTGGACGCCCAGGGCGGAAGCGGCGAGCAGGACGGCGAGGCTGCCGAGGCGAAGGGACGGGTTCATGGGGTTCTCCGGAAGGTTGGGATCGAATCGCGCCGGCACATCGCCGACGGTGGCGCAACTTTAGGAACTGCAGCCCCCGCCGCCCATTCGTACGGCTACCCTCGCCGCTCCGTAGAAATACGGAGCGGAACGATGACCGTTCAGCCAGTGGCTTCGACCAACCCCGCGTAGCGCCGGATCAGCTGCGCCAGCGAATCGCATTCGAGCTTGGCGAAGAGATTGGCCCGGTGGGTCTCGACGGTGCGCGGCGAAAGCGCCAGCGCGCGCGCGATCTCCTTGTTGGTGAGCCCGGCGACGATGAAACCCAGCACCTCCCGCTCGCGCTCGGACAGCTGCTGGTAGCGCTCGCGGGCGGCCTGGTCGGCTTGCGTGCGTTCGCGCGAATCGACGTGCCGGCGCACCGCCTGCTGCAGCGCCTCGAGCAGTTGTTCGTCGTCGACCGGCTTCTCGAGGAACTCCGCCGCCCCGGCCTTGAAGGCGCGGCGGCACATCTCCACAGTGCCATGGCCGGTGAGCATGATCACCGGCTGGTCGACGCCCTGCCCCACCAGCGCATCGAGCAGGGCGAGCCCGCCGATGCCGGGCATGCGGACGTCGAGCACGATGGCGCCGATGCTCGCCCGGTCGAACTGGTCGAGGAAGGCTTGCGGATCGCCCCAGGTCTGGGTGCGCAAGCCGACTGTGCCGATCAGCAGCGCCAGGCTCTCGCGCACCGCGAGGTCGTCGTCGATCAGGTGGATCAGCGGGGACAAGGGTCCGCTCATCGATGCATCTCCTGGGCGCTGGTGCCGGCGAGCGGCAGCCGCAGCGTGAAACGGGCGCCGCGCGGCTCGGCATGTGCCGCTTCGAGCGCGCCGCCCATTCCGCTCGCCAGTGTCTCGGACAGGCTCAGGCCGAGCCCGAGCCCGCCCTCGCGCGTGCTGAAGAAAGGCTCGAAGACGCGCGGCAGGGCCTCCGGCGACAACCCGGCGCCGTTGTCGCTGACGGCGAGCAGGCCGCGGCCGGCCTGGATGCCGATGGACAGCTGCAGGCGGCGCTCGCCGGCGGGCACCTCCTCGAGCGCCTGCAGCGCGTTCATCAGCAGGTTGTGGACGATCTGCTCGAGCGCGACCGGCTCGGCCAGCACCCAGACCGGCGCCGCCGTCGCGTCGTCGATGGACGGCGTCACGGTACGCCTGGCCATCTCGGGCGCCAGCAGGTGCAGCGCGCTGCGCAGCACATCCTGCAGCGCCACGGGCCGCAGCTCGGCCTGCCGGTCGGGGCGCTCGATCACCCGCCGCAGCCGGCCCACCACGTCGGCGGCCCGGCGCGCCTGTTCGGCCGCCTGCTTCATCGCCGAGCGCGCGGTCGCCAGTTCGGGCGGCTCCTCGGCCAGCAGCCGCTGGGCGGCCTGGGTGTTGGCCAGCACCGCGGTCAGCGGCTGGTTCAGCTCGTGGGCCATCCCGGCCGCCAACTCGCCGAGCGCGTTGAGCCGCGCGACCTGCCCCAGCCGCAGCAGTTCCTCGGCGCGGCGCCGCGCGATGCGCTGGCGCCGCAGCGCGTAGGCGCCGCCCAGCGCGGCGGCCATGGCGAGCGACCATGCAGCCATCGCGGTCCAGGGCAGTCCGGTCCAGGGGACCCGCTGTTCGGCCACCAGCTCGAAGGCCTGGCTGTCCGAGGCGAGCACCTTGCGGAAGTCGAAATGCCAACCGCCCTCGGCGGCCGCGGCGCCCGGCTGGACCACGAAGCGCTGCCCCGCGTACTCGAGCGTCACCCGCACCGGGCTGGTCTTCGGGTCCATCGGCCAGTCGCGCCAGGGCACGGCCGTGGCGAGGTCGATGGCCAGCGCATAGCTGATCGGCAAGGCGCCGATCACGAGCCGGTAGCGCCCGCTCGCGAAGTCGTCGGCGACGAATTCGGGACGCTGCAACTGGCGCGAGCGGGCCTCGGCGGGGGCCAGCGACGGGTCCGGCCACGACCCGCCGGCCTCGCGCCGCTCGACATCGAGGATCGACGGGTAGACCGACGGCAGGCGACGCTCGGAGCGGGCCGCGCCCGGCGCCGGCTCCAGCAGCGCCAGCGTGGCCAGCACGGCGTCGTACTGCACCACCTGCTGGCTCATGAGCCGGTGGGCGATGCGGCCATTGACCTCGAAATCCTCGCGCAGCTGCCGGAGCTCGCCGCGCGCGAGCCAGACCGCGCCGGCGCCGGAGACCAGCAGCCATGCGAGCCACCAGCCCCCTTGCGTACGCAACCATTGCCTCATGGCGGGGGATTGTGCCCGGGCCCGCGGGGCCGGGTCCGGTGCTTGCGTCGGCTGCGGACCTGAGTCCACAATCCCAGGCGCCGTCCACCCTCCAGGCTCCGCATGTCAACACCTCCTCTACCCGCAGAACTGCCGGCGGCCCCGGAGACGCCGCAGCATTCGGCCACCCGGGTGGCCCGGCATGCCGCCCTGTCGCAGGGCCAGGACACCACGCGCCTGGTGCTGGGCCTGCTCAAGCCCTACCGCGGCTGGCTGGCGATCGTGCTGGCGGCGATGCTGGTCGAAATCGCGATGAGCCTGGCCGCACCCTGGCCGCTGAAGCTGGTGCTCGACGACGCGCTCGGCACGCACCACTTGCCGGCCTGGCTCGAATGGGCGCACGACCTGGGCATCGGCCGCCACACGCTCGGCGTCGCGCTGTTCGCCGGCATCGCGACACTGGCGATCGCGGTCATCGGCGGCATCGCGACCTACATCGACAACTACTTCACGACCAGCATCGGGCAGTGGGTCGCCAACGACCTCCGGCTGCGCATCTACGAGCACCTGCACCGGCTTTCGCTGGCTTTCTACGACACCGCCAAGACCGGCACCCTGATGTCGACCATCACCAGCGACGTGGCGACGGTGCAGAGCTTCGCCTCGTCCTCGACGCTGTCGATCGTCGTCGACATCGTCACGATCGTCTTCATGCTGGGGCTGATGATCTGGCTCGACTGGGACTTCACGCTGATCGCGATCGCGGTGATGCCCTTCCTGCTGCTGTTCGTGTTCCGCTTCAAGAAGGCCGTGAAGGACGTGACGCGCGAGGTGCGCGTCAAGCAGAGCGAGATCGTCGCCGTGGTGCAGGAGGGCCTGGGCTCGGTGCGCGCGATCAAGGCCTTCGGCCGCCAGGATCTCGAGCTGACGCACATGACGGCGGCCAGCCACGCCAGCACCGAGGCCGCACTGAAGGCCCGGCGCATCAAGTCGCTGCTGTCGCCGGTGGTGGCGGTGGTGGTGGCGCTGTGCACCGGCATCGTGCTCTGGAAGGGCACCTCGCTGATCATCGCCGGCACCATGACGGCCGGCGCGCTGACCGTCTACCTCGCCTACCTGAGCAAGTTCTTCAAGCCCGTGAAGGACCTGGCCGGGATGGCCAGCACCATCGCGCAGACCACGGTGGCACTGGAGCGGATCCAGAAGATCCTCGGCGCCGACGACATCATCCGCGAGCATCCCGGCGCCACCGATCCCGGCCGCACGCGGGGCGAGATCAGTTTCGAGCACGTGGCCTTCGGCTACGGCAGCGAGCCGCCGGTGCTGCGCGATGTCTCGTTCAACATCAAGCCGGGCCAGGTGGTCGGCATCGTCGGGCCCACGGGCAGCGGCAAGTCGACGGTCGTGAGCCTGATGCCGCGCTTCTACGAGCCGAGCAGCGGCCGCGTGCTGATCGACGGCGTCGACATCGCGACCCACAAGCTCGCGGCGCTGCGCGCGCAGATCGGCTTCGTGCTGCAGGAGACGGTGCTGTTCCGCGGCACCATCGGCGAGAACATCGCCTACGGCAAGCCGGGCGCGACCCGCGAGGAGATCGTCGCCGCCGCCAAGCTCGCCAACGCCGACGAGTTCATCGCCCGCATGCCGCACGGCTACGACTCGCTGGTCGGCGAGCGCGGCGACACGCTGTCGGGCGGCCAGCGCCAGCGCATCGGCATCGCGCGCGCCGTGATCCGCAACAGCCCGATCATGATCCTGGACGAACCCACCGCCGCCCTCGACACCGAGTCCGAGCGCCTGGTGATCGAGGGCCTGGAGCGGCTGATGGAAGGCCGCACCGTGATCATGATCGCCCATCGCCTGAGCACCCTGCGCAACGCCGACAAGATCATCGTGCTGAAGGACGGCGTGGTGGTCGAGGAAGGCACCAACGACGAGCTGGTGGCCCTCGGCGGCGTCTATGCCGAGCTGCATCGCATCCAGTACGAAGACCCGGCGGCCCACGCGGCCGCCACCTCATGAGGCCGCCATGTCCCACCGACTGATCGTTCTGCCCGACGACACCGCCAAGCCGATCCTGGACGCGATCAACGCGGCCAAGTCGGCGTTGAACATCCGGATGTTCCTGTTCACCGACGATACGCTGATCGGCGCGGTGATCGCCGCCAAGCAGCGCGGCGTCAAGGTGCGCGTGATGCTGAACCCGGCACGGCGAACCGGCGAGACCGAGAACGAAGCCGCGCGCCAGGCGCTCGTGGACGCGGGCATCGAGGTCCGCGACAGCAATCCGAAGTTCGACCTCACGCACCAGAAGTCGATGGTGGTGGACGACCAGGTGGGCTTCGTCGAATCGCTCAACTGGGAGCCCAAGGACCTGACCGAGACCCGCGACTACGCGGTCGTCACGACCCACGACCTCGAGACCCGCCAGATGGTCGACTGCTTCGACGCCGACTGGGCGCACGAGGACTTCACGCCGCATCCCGAGTCGCGCCTGATCTGGTGCCCCGACAACGGCCGCCAGCGCGTCGCCGCGTTCATCGACGGCGCCCAGGACTCGCTCTGGGTGCAGAACGAGCGCTATCAAGACATGGTCATCATCGAGCGGCTGGTGCGGGCGGCGACCCGGGGCGTGAAGGTCCACATCCTGACCAAGCCCCCGCATTCCCTCAAGGCCGAGAAGCTGATCGAGGGCGTCGGCGGCCTGCGCATCCTGCAGGACGTGGGTGCCAAGGTGCACACCATGAAGCACCTCAAGCTGCACGCCAAGATGATGCTGGCCGACGGCAAGCGCGCCATCGTGGGCTCGATCAACCTGGCGCCGGGCAGCTTTGACGGCCGGCGCGAACTGGCGATCGAGACCGAGCACGAAGGCACGGTGCAGCGGCTGGCGGAGACCGCCCAGCGCGACTGGACCGCCTCGCACAAGATCGACCTCAGCGATGCGGGCCTGCTGCACGACCTGCAGAAGCGCCAGCTGGATCCGAGCAAGCTGGTGCTCGACGGCGTCGACGAACCGGCGCCGGACAAGCCGAAAAAGCACAAGTCGAAGGAGTGAGCGCACCATGAACAAGCCCCTTGCTTCCGCCTGCGGAGCGGTGCTGGCCGCGATGGCCATGCAGGCTGCGCAGGCGGCCGACACTTTCTCGGCGCCACCGACCTTGCAGCTGGCCGGCGCCCGCTCGCAGATCGCCGCCAAGAACTGGCCGGCGGCGATCGCCGAACTCGAGCGCGTCAAGGACACCCGCAGTGCCGACTGGAACAACCTGATGGGCTACAGCGTGCGCAAGGGCCCCAACCCCGACTATGCGGCCGCCGGACGCTATTACGACGCCGCTCTGCGGATCGACCCGATGCACCGGGGCGCGCTCGAATACTCGGGTGAGCTGTTCCTGATCCTGGGCGACCTGCCGCGGGCCGAGGAGCGGCAGGCCAGACTGACCAAGATCTGCACCGTGCCCTGCGAGGAACTCGAAGACCTGCAGGCGGCGATCGCCCGCTACAAGGCGGCCGGCAACAAGTACGTGCCTCAGCCCTGACCGGGCTGCGCTTCGCGGGTGGCCGCGCCCATCGTGCGGACCATGTCGTCCACGATGAGCCGCAGCAGTTCGGTCGCGGCCGGCGCCAGCATCCGGCCGTGGCGCGAGATCACGTGCGAGCGGCCCTGGTGCAGCAGCGGATTGCGCATCGGCAGTTCGACCACCGCGGCCGTGTCGAGGTGCGGCGGCAGCGACATGCGGGTGCTCAGCGCATAGCCCAGGCCGGCGACGACGAAGTAGCCCAGCGCGCTGAACGAAGTGGTCGTCAGCAGGGTCGGCAGCCGCACGCCTTCGCCGATCTCGGCCGCCTCGATGTGCTGCCGCACCCCGAAGCTGCGCTGCAGCGTGGCCCCCGGGTACGGCAGCAGGTCGGCCAGCCGGAGCGGCCGGCCCAGGCGCGCCAGCGGATGGGTCTCGAGCACCAGCGCCTGGATCGGCTGCGGGTGCGAATGGTGCGAGCGCAGCCGCTCGTCCCTGGGCGGCTGGAACAAGAGCCCGATGTGGGCCCGCTCGTCGATCACCCGGCGCACGATCTCGTCGCTGCTGCCGACTTCGAGCGAGACCGTGATCGCCGGATGCGAGCGCATGAAGGCCTGCAGGCTGTTGCGCATCAGCCAGTCGATGTAGCCCTCCCCGGCGACGATGTCGATGTGGCCGCGCTCGACCTTTCGGATGGCGTCCATCTGGGCCAGCAGGTGCTGCTTCTGGCTCTCCTGGCGGCGCAGGTAGACCGAGAGCAGCTCGCCGGCATCGGTCGGCGCCACGCCGCGCCCGCGGCGCTCGAGCAGCACCGTGCCGCATTCCTTCTCGAGCAGGCTCACGGCCCGGCTGACGGCCGAGGGGTCCATGTCGAGCACCTCGGCCGCGCCGCGCACCGAGCCGCTTTCCAGCACCTGCATGAAGTAGCGCAAACGCCGCGTGTCCAGCTTGTCGTCCATGGTCGGATCCGGTGAGTGTTGCATTCAATGCAACAAAGATCCTGGATTTTAGTCATTGATGCAACGGCTTCTTTCTCTGAGACTTGCCGGGCATCCACTCCAGCCACTCGAATTCCATGACCTCCGCCACTGCCGCGCTCGCGTCCGAACCGTCGGGCACCTCCGTCCCGGGCAAACTCAAGCTCGTTGCCGTGGCCCTGATCGTGGTCGCGGTCGCCGAGCTCATCGGCTCCGCGCAGTTCAAGCTCGGCCCGGGCAAGGTGGTGCTGCTGCCGATGCTTTGGGCCCTGCTGCTGGCGGCGGCCTGGGGCATCGCCGCGCGCCGCACGCCGTCGATGGCGCGCATCGACACCGGCCTCCAGGCCTATGCCGGCGGCCTGCTCAACGCCGGCCTGCTGTTGTTCATCGTCAAGCTCGGCCTGACGGTCGGCGCCGCCCTGCCCTATGTGCGCGAGGCCGGCTGGGCCCTGGTGTTCCAGGAATTCGGCCATGCCTTCGGCACTCTGGCGCTGGGCCTGCCGCTGGCCCTGCTGCTGGGCATCAAGCGCGAGGCGGTGGGCGCGACCTTCTCGGTCGGCCGCGAGGGCAACCTGGCCATCATCGGAGAAAAGTACGGCATGACCTCGGCCGAAGGCCGCGGCGTGCTGGCCGAGTACATCACCGGGACCGTGCTCGGCGCCCTCTTCATCGCGGTGCTGGCCGGCTTCGTCACCAGCCTGCACATCTTCGATCCGCGCTCGCTCGCCATGGGCGCGGGCGTCGGCTCGGGCAGCCTGATGGCGGCGGCGATCGGCGCCATCAGCGCCCAGCAGCCGCCCGAGATGGTCAAGCAGCTCACCGCCATCGCTGCCGCCTCCAACCTGCTGACCACGGTGGTCGGCTTCTACTTCACGCTGTTCCTCTCGCTGCCGGTGTGCGTCTGGCTCTACGGCAAGCTGGAGCCGGTGCTGGGCCGCTTCTCGAAACGGCCGCAGGCCGACACCGCGGCGCTCTCCGGCATGGCCGGCGTCGCCGCCCCCGACATGCGCTTCGCCGACACCTTGGTCGCCTGGGTCGTGATGACCGGCGGCGTCATGATCGGCAACCTGCTGTCGTTCAAGGTGCCGGTGCTGCAGTCGCTGGCCGGCATGCTCGCCGTCATCGCCGTGGTGGCGGTGGTCGGGCTGGTCAAGCGCCTGCTGCCGAAGATGCCGATGGTGCTGGTGCTCTCGCTGGTCGCCACAGTGGCCGGCATTCCGGGGCTGCTGCCGTTTTCGGATGCGCTGATCGCGGTCACGGCCAAGCTCAACTTTCTGGCCTTCACCACGCCGGTGCTGGCACTCGCCGGCTTCTCGGTCGCCAAGGACCTGCCGATGTTCCGCCAGCTCGGCTGGCGCATCGTGGTGGTCTCGCTGACCGCCACCGCCGGCACCTTCCTCGGCGCGACCCTGATCGCCGAATTCTTCCACTGACCCCATCGAGACGAAACGCCCATGTACCGCGAAACCGAGATTGCCGAAGACACCCGCCAGCGCATGCTGGCCTGGCGCCACGACATCCACGCCAACCCCGAGACCGCCTTCGAGGAGCACCGCACCGCGAACGTGGTGGCCAATGCCCTGATGCTGATGGGCATCCCGGTGCACCGCGGGCTGGCCGGGACCGGCGTGGTCGGCACGCTCACAAACGGCGATGGCCCCAGCATCGCGCTGCGCGCGGACCTCGACGCGCTCAACATGACCGAGCTCGGCGAGCGCGCCCACAAGTCCACCTGCGTGGGCAAGATGCACGGCTGCGGCCACGACGGCCACACCGCGATGCTGCTCGGCGCGGCCGACCACCTGGCGCGGCACAAGCCCTTCAAGGGCACGGTGCACTTCGTCTTCCAGCCGGCCGAGGAGAACGAAGGCGGCGGCCGCCGGATGGTCGACGAAGGCCTGTTCGAGCAGTTCCCGGCCGACGCGGTCTACGGCATGCACAACTTTCCCGGCATGCCGCGCGGCCAGTTCGGCATTCGCACCGGCACCATGACCGCCTTCCTCGACACCTTCGAGATCGTGATCACCGGCAAGGGGTGCCACGGCGCGATGCCCGAGACCGGGATCGACCCGGTGATGATCTCGGCGCAGCTGGTCAACGCCTTGCAGACCATCGTGAGCCGGCGCGTCGCCGCCACCGATTCGGCGGTGGTCAGCGTGACCCAGATCCACGGCGGCGACACCTGGAACGTGGTGCCCGAGAGCGTGGTGCTGCGCGGCACGGCGCGCACGCTCGACGCCGCGATCCAGGACAGGCTCGAGGCCGCCATGGGACAGATCTGCGCCGGCATGGCCCAGACCCATGGCGCCGAGGTGGCGCTCAGGTACATGCGCGGCTACCCCGGCGTGGTCAACACGGCCGCCGAGACCGCGGCCGCCGCCGCCGCCGCCGCCAGCCTGGTCGGCGAGGCCCAGGTCCACACCGACATCAAGCCGGCGATGGGTTCGGAAGACTTCGCCTTCATGCTGCAGAAGCGGCCCGGCGCCTACATCGGCATCGGCGCCGGCGAGGGGCCGGACGATCCGCCGATCCACAACCCCTACTACGACTTCAACGACCGGATCCTGCCGCTCGGCGCCGCCTACTGGGTGGCACTGGTCAAGCAGCAGCTTTCGGCCGCATAGTGCGCTGATGCTGTCTGTCTTCGACATCTTCAAGGTCGGCATCGGTCCGTCGAGTTCGCACACCGTCGGGCCGATGCGGGCAGCGCTGATGTTCGCCCGCGCGCTCGATGCCGAAGGACTGCTGGCGGCGACGGCCGGCGTGCGGGTTCGGCTCTACGGCTCGCTCGGTGCGACCGGGCACGGCCATGCGACGGACGTGGGCGCGATGCTCGGCCTGATGGGCGAGGCGCCCGACAGCGTCGACCCGGCCAGCGTCCGGCCGCGGCTCGATGCCCTGCGCCGCAGCGGCCAGCTGGCCCTGCTGGGCCGCCATCCGATCGGCTTCGAAGCGGGCCGCGACATCGCGTTCGTCGGCCACGAATCGCTGGCCGAGCATCCCAACGGCATGCGGATGGTGGCGCTCGATGCCGCGGGCTCGGTGCTGGCCGACCGCTGCTATTTCTCGGTCGGCGGCGGCTTCGTGGTCGAAGGCGGGGTTGCCGCGGCGCCGGCCGATACCTCGGCCGGCCTCGCATGGCCCCATCCCTTCCGCACCGGCGACGAGCTCATCTCGCGCGCCAGCCAGCAGGGCCTGAGCGTGGCGCGGCTCATGCTGGACAACGAAGGCGCCTGGCGCGCCCCGGGCGAGGTCCGCGCCGGTGTCCTGCGCATTTGGGAGGTCATGCAGCAGTGCGTGCGGCGCGGCCTCGGCATCGACAACGCCAGCGCTTCCGAGCGCCTGCCCGGCAACCTCAACATCCGCCGCCGTGCCCCGCAGCTGTACCGGGAGCTGCTGGCGCGCGATGCGGGTGCCGCTGGCGCCGACCCGCTGGCCGCGATGGACTGGGTCAATGCCTTCGCGATGGCGGTCAACGAGGAAAACGCCGCCGGCGGCCGCGTGGTCACGGCGCCGACCAACGGCGCGGCGGGCGTGATTCCCGCGGTGCTGCACTACTACCGGAAGTTCTGCCCCGGCGCCTCGGACGATGGCGTGGTCGACTTCCTGCTCACCGCGGCCGCAATCGGCATGCTCTACAAGGCCAACGCGTCGATCTCGGGTGCCGAAGTCGGCTGTCAGGGCGAAGTCGGTGTCGCCTGTTCGATGGCCGCCGGGGCACTGGCGGCCGTGCTCGGCGGCACGCCGGCGCAAGTCGAGAACGCGGCCGAGATCGGCATGGAGCACAACCTGGGCCTGACCTGCGACCCGGTCGGCGGGCTGGTGCAGATCCCGTGCATCGAACGCAACGCCATGGGCGCGGTCAAGGCCATCAATGCGGCGCGGCTTGCGCTGCGCGGCGACGGCAGCCACTACGTGTCGCTCGACGCCGTCATCAAGACCATGATGCAGACCGGCGAGGACATGAAGTCGAAGTACAAGGAGACGTCGCTGGGGGGGCTGGCTGTGAATGTGGTGGAGTGCTGAGCGGCCGCGATCTTCAACCGTTCAAGGGCCAGCGCCCGAGCACCACATACCGCCCCTGGCCGACGAGGCTCTGGAGCAGGACGAATTCGCGGGCCTTCCAGGCCACGGGCCCCACCGGCTGCTCAGGCACTGCACGCGCGTCGCGAAGTAGCGTGAGGTGCGGGGTGAAGCTTCCAGTGTCGACATCCACCCCGTGCAGGGACAGCGCAACCCCCAGGGTGGACCGGAAATCCTGCAGCGGTTGCAGTGCTTCCCGGTTGAGCAGGACGAGCGGGCGCTTCTTCGCGCCGGACTTGAAGCTCGTGGCCATGTCGAAGCGAACTTCGAATGCCGGGCAGTCCAGGGTCGCGGCGGCACGCAGCGCGCGGGCCAGGGTTTCTTGCCGCAGCGCGCCCAGGTGATGCAGCGTGACATGCAGCCGCTGCGCGTCGGTCGCCTGCGCCTTCAGGTCATGGGCGGCGCGCAGGCCCTCGGCCAATTCGACGGCCCGGCCAGCGGCTGCGGGCTCCGGCTGAAGGGCGAAGAACAGGCTGTCCATCGGCCCGCCCAGCGTCGAAACTCACTCCCACTCAATGGTTTCCGAGAGCTGGAAACCCGTATGAATGCTAGCTTTGTGGAATCGGGACATCGTACTTTACCGTCACTTCTACCGTCGAAAAACGAGCGCTTTTGCTGGCGCGGGAGATGGACTCGGTCTGCGGGGCGACTACTCCAGCGCATCAATCGTCAACGATCGCCGGAGTTTGCAACAGCACTCTGCGCGTCTTCGTTACCCGCTTCCGAACTTCAGACCGGCAGTTGTGCCGAGCTATCGCGCGCGTGTGGCCCGCTCTACATTAGTTCAAAAGGCGACAGCACGCCCGCCAGGCGATCCTCACGCCCGTCTTCCACCACCAGCCAGAGGGTCGGGCCTCCGATGGCCTTCGCGCCCTGTAGCACTTCGCTGATGGTGGTTTGCGCCGCAAGCAGCCGATCCTGCGCCACCGGCACCAGTTCCAGGATCGGCGCATGATCGGCGGCCTCTTCGATCGTCAACCCCAACCGCGTCCTCCTGGCTGTCTGGCTGGCGTTCAGGAACTGGGCCAAAGCTAACTCTGACAGCAGATGCCACGCCTGCCGATGCCGCACCGGGAGAAAGGAGAAAGAGTGCATGAGCATTAGCTGCCGCGCATGGGCAACGGGTTGCCAGGGTTCCACCGTGATCGGCGACTTGACCATTACATAGCCGACCGTGGGTTTCACATCCACCATCAAAGCGTCCTCCAGACCGATGCACAGCTCGATGGCCGCGACCGTCGCATGGCGCGCATAGGCGCCTAGATGCATGTTGTCGTTTCGGGCCTTGCGCACCGTGTCGTAGAGCGCCTCGAAGGACTTGAAGCCCGAGGGGTGCGTCTTGGCGAGTTCGGTCAGTATTGGCGACAGCCGGGCATAGAAGGCAATCCGGTCCTCATACTGACCGAGGTCACCCTGCAGGCCCAACAGGCGGAGGCCAAGCGCCTCCAGCGAGAAGCAGATCTGCTCAAAGCCCTCGGCATCCGCCAAGGCGGCGTACCGCCCTGACCTGAGCTCATCGCGGTAGTGGCGGCGCTCGAGATCGGTGAGCGGCCGCAGGGGCGGGGGATCTTTGCGGCTCATGTGTGGTGGTCCTCTTCTTGTGGTCGTGACCGGCATCGTACGTGAGCGCCCCACCGCGAACGCCGGCAAACACGGCAACTCGTCGTCGGGCACGTTCGCGCAAAATATCGATTGCGAAGCCTGTTTCGATACCGCCTGCCACCATCCGAGCATCTTTGCACTTGTCGAGGCGCGCCGCACCCCGACTTTCGCCGCTGAATGGAACCAGGGTAATGAACAAAAAGACGACCGCGCCGATCGATGCACCCGACGATTTCGATTGGGACTTGGACAACGACACCGAAAACAACGAATCGCAACAGCCCGACGACAATCCTGAGCGTGAAGAGGTGGGCAGGAACCGAGACCCCAACGGGCTTCTCGTTACTCTGCAGCCCTCCAACGCAAACGGCGAAGATTGCGTGGAGCTTTACGCTCATGGTGAAACTCGCTCGTTCGAGACGAATGAGATGGTCAAGCGGACCGTGCTGCTCGCTCGGGTGACCCGCCGAGAGCTCACCATGTATCCGCTTGTGGCGGCGTCACACCGACACGAATTCCTTGACCCGAAATATGACGAACTAACATCCATCACAGTCGTCGCAGAGGACCGCAAGCTCTGGGCGCTGCCAGAATCTGTCGAAGACTTTGACGGCATGCTCAAAAGGCTTCCGACAGGTTTTGGGCGGCACGCCAAGTATGGGCTTGGTTTGAAATGGGAATACAGGCTCATCCCCGAAGCCATCCTCGAGCTGGTCGGTGTGACGCAGCTGGTCATCGAACCAGGCGACGGTGCTAGTGTTGAGCTTCCAGTATTTCGGCTCGGCGTCGATCGCTTTACGTCGATCCGCCAAGCCATCGACACGATCACGGGTCGGGCCAGCGGGAGATCACTGCGCGACCGCAGGCTCGCCGCATACAACGCAACGCTCCACGCCGCGCTTCCCGATCAGTTTGCGCGGCGCTTTCCGAACGTCAAACCGGGCGAAATCTACGATCTTGTCCAATTGCGTGGCCGCAATCCTAGCCGCAACGCAAAGGATGGACTCGCCGCCGCACAAGTAGTTCGGGACGATGCCGAGAAAATCGCCGCCGAGCGGCCATCTGAACTGCTCAGACTCAAGGCAGTCATCGAACAGGTCACGTTGAAGGAGCTCATTGGCAAGTTTGAAGAAATGTTGTCCAAAAACCTGCCAGAACCAAAGTGGCAAGCTTTTTTCAAAGCCAACCCCTTCATCCTCGGCCTCGCGTTTCCCTTTCCGGTCATCTTGTTTCAGGACCAGGCAAACGTTGGGGGAACAACCATCCGGGGCGATGGCGAAAGCATCGTGGACTTCCTGATGGCCCAGCGATTCACCGGGAACCTAGCCCTCATTGAAATCAAGCGTCCATCCGCAGGCCTTGTGGATGCCAAGCCTTACCGTGGCGACCTGCACGCGCCACACAAGGACTTGACGGCATCGATGGCGCAGGTCCTCGACCAACGCGCCCAGTTGCTTCACTACTTCGCCTCGAAGGTGTCGCAAGACACGTCAATGGAGGGCATGCATGTCTCTTCCGTTAGTTGCATCGTGATCGTCGGGACGGTGCCGACCGAACTCGCGCAAACGCGCTCGCTGGACCTGTTTCGGCACTCCTCGAAAGACGTGGCGGTTATCACATTCGATGAACTTCTTGAAAAGCTCATACAGCTCCATCGGCTGATGTCTGCCGGTGAAGCAACGCTCCCTGAGGCAGATGCTTCCTACGAACCAGAAAACCCAACCGTCGAATTTGGAGACGCTGAAGACGCCAACGACGACCTGTTTTGATTGCATTTTCTGGTGAGGAGAAAACATGCCGCTAAGCCAGTTCTTCACGCTACACGCTATTAAGGGTAAGGACATCTTTGTGGTGGACGACCACCACAAGGCGCTCGCAGCTTGGGCGCTTGTCCGGCGTTCGATGGCTAACGCTCCCAACCTGATTACCATCGACCATCACACAGACACCTATGAAGCATTCCTGGGCCATGCTCATTGGGAAGCCCACGAAGGCCGCGTGAGTGACCAAGAGGCGTTTCGGCTTAGCCTTGTGTCCCAGATCGATTGGCGAGGCGATCAGAGCGTCATCGACGCCATCACCAAGCTCAAATACGACGAGCACATCGACGCGGCCACATGCTCAGGCACGCTCGATAGCGCTTTCTGCATCCAACTGAGCGATTCTGGGGCCACGCCGTCGGTCGAGCAGATTGCCTACGAAAAGAGCCGGGGTGAGAACTGGCCCAATCCTCCATCAGTCCCAGTGCCGCAGCGGCCGATGTCTTACACGCCAACATCGAACCGGATCTATGCCCTTCCCTTCGACTGCTTCATCGGATGCCACGCCATGCCGCACAACGATGCTTGCAATCTCCAGCAATCCCACGAGATCATCGAGAGCAAATACCTCGACGACCAACTCGCTCGCGGCTCGGAGATTTCAAGCTGCATTGGATTGGCGAATCTGGAAGCCGCGCCCTACATCCTCGACATCGACCTGGATGCTTTCCACACCCGGCGAGCCATATCGCCACAGGATTCTGCGACGTTCTACCGGCTGATCAAGAACGCCGCCGCCATCACCATCGCCACAGAAGCCGAATGCGTAAAAGAGCTCTGGCTCGACGATGACGACGTGATGGACGCGGACGATCTTCTCCAAGAGCTGCTGGCCCATATTGATCACGCCTTGTGACCACCCGGGGCGCAAGCGGGGGAACGCTGGTTCCGCGACTCAATGAAGAACCCCTCACCCATCGCTGGAGGAGTGGATTGAAACCATCAGGCATGGACCTGCTCAGGGAGTAAAAGCAGGGGAACTCGCGTTCGGACGGACTATTGCGGGCAGCAAGAAGCGCCGTTTCTGGGCCGTCGACTGCGTCAAGCCTTTGGTTGATCAGCGCTCGTCGAGACAAGCGACAAGGGGGCTTGTGTCGCCGCCTGCATGACCCTGGCCGACAGGTCGGCGCCCGACACGTCCTCATACCGCGCCGGAATCCGCTCTTTGAGGCGGAAGAGCCGCTGATGCGCCGTTCTGGTGAGCTGCCCGTAGGTGGTCGCCATCACCTTGCCGCGAAGGACACTCTCTTCCTTAATTTCCTTTTCCCGAGCGGTCTTTGGCGCGATCTCGTAACCGACGACAAAGGCTCTGAACGTGGGCGTGCCGTCCAACGCGCCGCTGCCCAGAAAGTCTTGGATGTAGCCGTCCGCCTGGTTCATCTCTTCGCGTCCGATGGCCGACTTGCCCTTTTTGAGCTCGATGATCAGCACGTCCTGGATGCGCATCAAACTGGAGTTCGCCGAGTCAAATGCCTCGGTGCCCACCACGGAGCAAGTGGCATCGGCCAGCGACACGATGTCGGGCCGCTGCCTGGCGTTGGCAAAAGCAGTGGTGGAAACGCGCTTACCGAAAATCTTTGCTGTGGCCGTGCGCAGGCTCACGTTGGAGGCGTATTCACTGCTGTCGAACTCGGGGCCAAAGAGCCATCGGGCCTGAGTGACCAGCGGATGCAGCGTGTGCAGCTCGTCGGTCGCCGGATCGCCGCAAAGCTTCTCGATGGCCGTCACTACGGCCAGTCGGTGGTCGATCTCGTCGAGCACCGACAGCGCGTCCCGAACCGTCCATTGGCTGAGCAGGCGGTCGAGCCCTTCGATGTCGGAGTCATCGAGCTTGGTGAGCTTCTCAAGCAGGCCCGCGCCGCCTCTGGACTTCTCCAAATTGATCAACGCCTGGACGGCTGCTGACAGCGTGTCCGGGTGGACCGTCGGATTGGATTTGACGAGGTCGCGCGCAAAGCTTGCGACTTCGATGCGCCCGAGCTGCGAGAGCCCCTTGAACTCCTCTCGGTTGCGGACCAAGGCCTCCTCGGAGCTCTCCTCCACCAAATCCGACGATAGCTTACCGAAGACCTGCTGCGCGTATTGGCGCACGGCCTCGAAAAGCGCGTCTGTCTTGGCGCCTGCCTTGAAGCGAGCCCAATCGGGCTCGATCTCGCTGGTCCAACCATCGTCGGTCTTGACCACGATGGAGTAGCGCTTGGCAAAGCGTGCTCGGCCATCAATAACGGCCTCGGAGCCAACCACCCAGCTTGGAGAGCCGACAAGCCGGCCATTGACCCAAAACGCGACGCCCTGGTAGATCGTCGATTTGGCGGCCCGCGACGAATCCACCACGAAGGCCTCCGCGGAAGGGCAGCCCGGAATGCTCAGCGGAGCCCGCTCGATCAGTCCCGATTGGTCGGCCAGCGAAACCGATTGCCCATTCACCCTGAGGACGAACTGCGGGTCGTGAAGAAATCGGGCCGACAGGATTTCTCGTATGCGGCCTTCGTCGGGCAGATGCCGCTCGACGACAACCGACAGCCGCGTGCCGTGGCTGGACCGCAGGAATGTCGTCTCTTTCATGATTTTGAAGGGCGTCTCGCTGCTCTGGGTGCCGATCTCGAAGCCCGCGCCCTTCCCTTCGCGCCAGGTCTCGACTTCGTAGTGGTCGGCGAAGCACAGCAGACCATGTCTGCCGACGCCATTGCGGCCATAGGCTTTGCGCCGCCAGTCGGCGCGCTCCGGAGGGAATTCCACTTGTACGCCTTGGTGCTTGATCCGGTCGTAGCCCAGGCGCATCCACCTGCCCTTAAATTGGGCTGCGCTCATGCCGTGCCCGTCGTCCTGAACGACCAAAGCCGTCTCCCTCACGCCGGGCACCGTGATATCCACCAGAGAAGCGCCCGCGTCCCACGCGTTAGCGACCAATTCCGTCAGCGCGACCTCGGGGTCGTGGGCGATGCGCCCGAGAGTGCGAACAAGATAGTCCTCCTCGAAGAACGATCCTGTCGATGTGTCTGCCTTCTTGGGCCTAGCCATGGTTGATCTCTCCCAAAAATGTCGATGCTGGACCCATGGCGCTCCCCGCGTCAGTCTTCGAATGACCGGTTCTTGAACTTCAACTGGTCGCAGTTCTCGCGCACCGAGCGTTGGAGGCCATCGTCAAATCCAGCGGGAGATTCAGCCTCGACTTCAATAGAGATGCGAATCTTCACGCCAGGCTTCTTCATGAACAGCATCAGCACATCGTCGGCAATATTGGAGAACTGCATCTTGGCTTTGAGCGGGTCAAGATCGACCGAACCGAAGAACATGGTCTTCTTGGCCGATCCGCCACTCGTGGGCGTTTCCGACGTGTCTTCGGGGCCTGGGGGGCTGCCACGATCAGGAGCGACGGTCGTAGTGTTTGATCCGCCACCCGTTTCGGCCTTGCCGCCTTCGCCGGCTGAACTGCCGCCAGCATTCTTTGCCTTGGCCTCTGCGTCTCGCGCAGCGGCCTCCTCAGCCAAAATGGCGGCAAAGGCTGAAGCTCCCTTTGGCTCGATCAACAGCAACGCGTCATCGAAAATAACAGGCGTGGGCTGATCGAAATGGAAGCCCTGGTAGCGTTCCCCATCTTGCCCATAGGCGATGCCGAAGAAGTCCCTCGAATCGACGCCTGCGCCAATGGTGGCTCGAAGCGTCTCAGCCTCGCGGAGGCGCGGGAGATAGAGGTAGGAGCACGACTTCTGCCACACATCGACAGCGCCAGCCGTGGATGCCCCATCCTTCCAAAACCAAGCTTGCAGCATCTTGGAAAGATGTATGGGCGCCCACTCGGTAATGAGTAGCTCGTTCTCTTTCAGAATCTTCTCAATCTCCTCCGAGCGATTGACGACGGCCGGATTAATCTGGAAGTGATCCCATTCAATGTCGCCGATGCCGGAGCTGGCCTTGACCTCCTGCGACGGCGCGAGCAGCCACTTGTATGTCTCTCGAACCATGCGCCCTAGAGCCTCGCTCGTTTGATCAAAGCTGTTCGAGGCCAACTTGGTCTGGTGCTGGTCAAGGTTGAGGCGGCCCTCCTTCACGTCCGCAACAATCGATTTCCAGGCCAACGCCGAAGTGACCTGGTCCTTCAGCCGCGCGAGGCTATCGGTGTCGGGAGCAACGAAGATCAGGCGGTTCTGTCTCTGGCGCAGAGAATCACCACGGTTCTTCAAGATGGCCGAGGCGGCGTCGATCGCGGCCGACTGCGCGCCCTTGCTGAACGTGGCTTCGGGAGGCAAGACCACGAGGCGCAACTGCAGGTCGTCAGGCACGTCCGACGACGACGTGAAGACATGCACGCCGTCGAACACGCCTCCTGCAAAGCGAAGCTTCTCCCTGATGAAGGGGTAGACATCGTCGCGCAGGTCGAACCGGCGCTTTCGGTCTTCCATTTCCCGGCGCAGGTTCGGCCGGGTGTCGAACCAGAAGCGGTTGCTGGCGCTGTTGATGTATTGCAGCTTGTCCACCAACGCCCGCATGCCATCCTTGTAATGCCCGACCACCTGACCGGGCTGGGCGCACCCAAGCAGCACTCGCTCAAGTTCAATGCCGCGATGGTGCTTGGCTCCGCCGACCGCGCCGGAATCAGGCGCCGACCCCAGGAACACCGCTCGCGCCAATCGGCGGCAAGCGTGGATGGAACCGAAGAGAGGCTTGGAGTTGTCGATCTCAGTCGTCGCCGCGCGCTCGCCGTCGATGTCGCGTTCGAGAACCGGGTCCCACCCCTGCGGCAAATAATAGATTGCCTCGTTTCTGGTGTCAGGGTCGAACAGCGGCAAGCTACCCGGTTGGATCATCAAGTCGTTGTTGCCAGATGTCCAAAGGCGATGGATCACCTTGGCCATCAGTTTCAAAACGCCGCGCGTGCGCTGGAAACTGTCGAGTGAAGACCAGTCTTCATACAGGCGGTCGAACACCTCCGGGTGAATGGGGTAGGCGTGCTTCAACCGCTCCAAATAGTTGCCCTCTTGGGTCTCCGGCGGGAGGTCGGCCGCATTGGCCGCGTAGTAGTCGGCATAGGCGCGGCACACCTCCTCCGCCGCGAGGCGGTCTGACACAGAAGCGAAAAGCCGCCGGCGCACGATCTCAAACGACTCTTCGGTCGCCACCGGCTTCCACAAGGCCTGCACGCGGCCGAAGTAGTGCTCCAACGCGCGAAGCGCCTTCACCCCTTGCTGGCTGCCCGCCTCGCGGTCCGAATACGGTAACGACGCCAGCAAGATGGCCGTCGGGACCGCCTTCAAGGCCTCGGTCAGCGATTGGATGAACGAGAGCTGCGTGTCGTAGGTGCCGCCCGAGAGCGTCTTGCCTTCTTCAAACTGCGAGAAATAGCGGACGAGCTCGTCTATCAGGATGATGCACGGGGAGTTGCCCGCCAGCAGTTCTGTCAGCGTCGTTTTGCCCGGAGCGGTTCCGCTCTCATCGGCCTCCTTGACGATGGCGAAGGACTCGTCGACGCCGAGTTGCCATGCGAGCTCGCCCCAGATGGTCTTGATCGTGGACTTGCCGCGCTTACGCGGCTTGCTCGCCAGGTCGAGCAGGTCCACTCCATCGAGCACAGCCACGCGGGCTTTGGGCAGCTCAGCGATCCCAGCCGCATCCAAGATGGGGGGAATGCCCTGCAACTTGCCGGCCGGCGTCTCACCCTTAGCCAAGTGATACACCGCGAGAAGCGTGTGGGTCTTGCCACCGCCGAAAGCGGTTTGCAGTTGAACGACTGGATCGCCGCCTTTGCCCGCCAGGCGTTTGACCACCGAATCCAGCAGAAGCCGCATGCCCTCGGTGATGAATGTGCGCTGGAAGAAGAGCGCAGCATCCTGGTATTCCGGCGTCGCGGTTCCTTGATGGACTCGAGAGATGTCGGCTGCGAACTCGGCTTGTTGAAAAGTACCCTTGAGGACATCTTCATGAGGAATTGCGATTTCGCGCCAAGGCTTCAATTTCATTGTTGTCCCCTTAAATCTCAAAGTTCCGTTGCGATCCAAAGTGCCCCACCTCATGGGATGCGGACTCGATGCCAATCCACGAGGTGATCAGGTCGTTGTAGGCTCTCGCCTCTTCTGCCCACTTATTCCGCTCGCAAAGCGTATAGAGACGATAGGCCAAGTTGCGGATATGTTCGGCGCGCGCCGGCATCCCCGCCAGAAGAGCCCCCGACGCCGACTCTCCTTCCGCCTGCAAGGCGCGGATCATTTGATGCAACGCCTCCCACACAGGAGTGTCGTTGTCGTTCTGCGGCGACCAATCTGCCGGATATTCGCCGGGCTTGAAGAGGCGCACATTTCCCGACCCCGACTCGATCACTCCCGCAGTAGCCACGCCTTGAACGCTTGTGCCTTTAGCTCGCGCCAAGACATCGGCTTGCCCGAAATCGCCTGGAGCCCAGCCTTTCTCGTCGAACCAAGCAAGGCAGAACTGGGTGTCAGCGTCAAAGTCATCACCGCCCTCTGTCAACATCTTGTTTATCAGCGTCAGCGCGGTATGAACCGTCATGGGACGGCCATCGGCTTCAAGGACTGCAGAGTATTTGGAGAAGATGGCCATGCCAGGACCGATTACGGCCTGGGCCAAGTCAACTGGCGCGACGGGAGACACCCCTTCCGCGCCTCCAATCATTGCGTCAAGGGCATCAGCCATCTGATCCTTCAATTCGCGCTGGAACTCCCTGCGAGACACAGTCTGAGCATCACTGTCCCGCTTTCGGCAGACCAGAACGATGGACGATGCCAAGGCATTTGCGCCGATAGCAAGGCTGCGAGTGCTTCGCTCAGTTCTGACCGGCCAAGTGCCAGTAATCACGAATTCCGCCTGGATCACCGACTCCAAGAAGCTTTCCCAGCCTGACGAAGCCGTGCCTGCGGCGCCAGTGCTGCTCTGCTTGAACGCGTAGTAGATCGTTACCGGGATGGCCTCGTTTGACTTGTCGTGTATTTGTCTCAGCGCCAATGTCATGCCATCGGTGAAATGACGCATGGCGTCATTGATGTCGGCATAGAGGCTGTGAGACGCCACCAATTCATCGGCCTTGGGCGTCTGTCGCGTCGCGAAGATGTCGGGAAAGACTTCGCGCAAGCATGGCCGCATCCAGATGTAGAAGAAGTCCGACAGGTTCGAATACGGAACGTTGTCGTAATACGGCGGGTCCGTCGAGACCACTGACATGGAATCAATGGGAATGGTCGCCTTTGCAGCGTCTAGTTGCAAGGCATGCCCGCGCGCATATGCAGGTAGCAAATCGACGACGCGCGCGATCCACCCCAACGCGCTCACCCAGGTGCCTCCACCATCTCGCAGAGGATTGACTTCGCCGTAGTCCCAAACCATCGGCAGCGCATGCGTGGTGAAGGCTCCCTTGACAAATTCACCCCCGGACTCCCACGAGGACAACGTGTTCCAGTAGTTCGCAACTCGTCCGATGGCGCAGGTGAGATAAACGGAGATGGCCTCCGCGTAGGCTGTCGCCCCGGCTCCGCCTTGGTCCAAGCCCACCCCGTCGTCTTCAAGGCCCGACTTGACGGCATCTGCCCGAATAATTTCTCGCGCCTCTATGACCAGTGAGCTGAACACTGACAACGCGTGTTGCTGCCGAAGATTGAAAAGACTCTCGAACGTCTTCATTCCATAGACGACGACGTTAGTGCAGCTCTTCCAATGAAGAATTTCTGCATCGGGCGCCGACGCTGCAAGCATCGAGAAGTCAGGGGCATCGATTTCGCTGGCTGCGACATATGCCTTGCCCTTCGGAGTTTCGATGACGGCCGCCATCAGCCGCTGGCCCAATCGACCCGCCTGCCCTTCCGCCTGGATATATGGGAGCGGCATGAGCGATTCTGTCAAGATGCACAGACCACCGCGTCCTCCGACGGTGGACGAGACTTTGGGTTGCCCGCCCTCCTGCAACACAAAATCGTAACTACGCTTGTCCGCCGAAACCTCAGGGACGACATGAATCTTTCGGCCTTCCTTGGTGGAAAGCTGAAATGACTTCGCCAGAGGCACATGGGCGCCCTCGGCAGCCGGATTTGGACTGGCGACGGTTCGGCACCAGAGCCAGGTGAGAACGGTCCCCTTTCCACCACCCAAACGCTTGGGAAGATCGACTTGGGGATAGAGGGCTTCCAAACGCTCGAAGGCGGCCTTGCCAATCCAAGTTCCGTAGCGCCTCAGATCCTCGGCTAAACCTTGCGCTCCGGCCCAGTGCTCTTCTATCCGCTCCTGATGGGCTGCCAACGCCTTCGGTCCCACAGGAGGGCGGTCTTTGAACCGCGGCGGAATCTCGATCATTGCCTTGTTGAGGACCACAGGGACAGGATTCAGGTCTGTCGCATAGCTCTCAAAGCCAAGCCGTTGTGCCTCCAACGGCAGCGATCCGCCACCGGCAAACGGATCGTGAAATACCGGCAGCCTTTCGGGATCAAAACCCGGCAGTCCTGCGTTGAGTTCGCAGGTCTCTCTCCATGACTTCTTGATCTCGTCGCGCGCTCGATTCAGAACCTCTTGGTTGTCCGTGTTTTCCCACTTCACCAAGTCTCGAATGATGTTGAAAAGCCGCTCGCGTTCAACCTTTGCTCGATCTTTGCTCATGCCACGGCCAAGGTGGCGTTCGTAGCCAGGGTCATTGACCATTTGAGCGAACAACACCGCCCTTGCCGCCGCTAGAGGACGCCGAGCAAACCAGATGTGGAGCGTGGACGGATGGCCGTGACGAATTGACTTCTCTTTTGACGATGCCGCGTTGATGTCGTCCAGTGGCAATGCCACTTCAATGAGTTTTTTGGGTATTTTTATTGTTGTCATGCTGCTTGCGCCCTTTCAAGAAGGGACGCCAGGTCCAGGTTGATGCTCGTCACGGCCCAGTCGGGCTCTTGGGTAAACGGATTGCGGATGTAGTGCGGACCTTCATGGCTTTCGCCATCGACCACCACGATGGCCAAAAGGAACTTGTCGGCCTGGTTGAGGCCGTAGAGGATTTCGTTGCGGGTGACAGTGATGGTGGACTGCCCCTTGGCTCGTCCCTTCACTTCGATATGGCGGGCCTGCGGCAGCTTGCCGTCCTCGACGGGAAGCACCGATGTCAGGTCCCAGCCGCACTTCTCGGCCGACACGTCGATAACCGCGTGCCCCATCGCCTCCTCGGCCTTGCGAACGGCTGCCATCGCGACGCGCTCGACGCGCGCGCGGGCCTTCGCATCGGCGGACCACGTCGGGCCTTCGGCGTCGCCGCTGCGCATCGCAATCAGCCCGGCGGGGATCACCAGCGCGCCGCCAACAACAACCGGCATGCTCGACACGACATGGCGCATGGCTTGAAGGTCCTTGGTCCGCGATTCGAGGCGGACGCTGAGCTCGTCGATGGTGCGGCGAACGTTTTCGAGCGGCAGGCGCACGTCCTTGCCAGCGGCCAGGTCCGTTTTGAGCTTCTCGTGGCGGTCCTGCCAGTAGTCGATTTCCTTTACCAGGCGCTCGTGGATCGCGGCCAGGTTCTTATCGACCTGATGCTCGCGGCGCAGGCGCACTTCCTCGAAGTGCTCGGGCACAAGCTTGTCGGAAGAGTGGCTCAGCGCCGCCTCCTCCAAATCCTTCTTGATCCAGTCGGCATCGATCTCCGGCGCGACCATGGCGCGCTGGCCAGGCTCGATCGGGTTGAGGTCCAAGTGAGGCGCCCAGCCGGCGTTGCAGATGGYGCCGAGCCTGTCGATGGTCACGAACTGCAAGCGGCGCGAGACGACGAGTCCCGGCTCGCCGCCCTCCTTCACCGAATGGTCAAGCAGGAACAGCAGCTTGGGCTCAATACCCTCGTCGTTGGGATCGACCAACACGGCGCCCTGCTTTAACTTGCCGCGATGCTGCTCGAGCATGAGGTCCACGACGGACTGCATGAGCGGATGGGCGGGGTGGATCAGGCTCGCGACTGCCTCACCAGGCTTGTCCTCGACACGGACCTTGCCCTTTTCAAAGCAGACCCGTTCATATTTGCTCACGACGGGATTCATGTTCCGGCGGTCGCGGCCAGTGATCTGGCGGTCGCGCTCGCGGATGGTCGCCGGCACGAACGTGATCTCGTAGCGGCCCGAGCCGCGCGGACGCAGTTCGCCGCCTAGGCGCTCAAAAGCTTGGGCGAAGAACGACCGGATGAAGTAGGGCTGAAGCTTGCGGGCCTCGGCCTTCTCCATCTCTTCTTTGAGCGCGAAGAGCCGCTGCTCGTCCATGACCTCTTCGGCCAACGCGTTGCGGCTGATGATCTCGCGCAGCTTCTCGGTCTCGAGGGCAGTGGCGACCACCTCGCGCAAGTGCGCCTTGCGCGCCGGATCCTCACCGTAGCGGATCGCCTCGATGAGCAACTCGCGCAAGCTGACGCCGTCAAAGACCTCGCCCAGGATGTCGAACACCCGGCCGCCCAAGGCCTTGCGCTCAATCTCGATCTTGTCGAAGAGCTTCTGGAAGACATCGCCCTCGCGGGTCTCGGCAGCGACCATGTTCCATAGATGGCAGACCTGCGTCTGCCCGATGCGGTGAATGCGCCCGAAGCGCTGCTCCAAGCGATTGGGGTTCCAAGGCAAGTCGTAGTTCACCATCAGGTGGGCGTTCTGCAAGTTCACACCTTCGCCTGCCGCGTCGGTGGCAACCAGGACGCGCGTGTCCTTGTCGTTGCGGAACAGCTCCTGGACCTTGCGCCGGTCCTCGCGGTGGACGCCTCCGTGGATCATGACGACGGCCTCGTGGCGGCCCAGCAGGCCGCGGATGCGGTCTGCCAAGTAGTTCAACGTGTCGCGATGCTCGGTGAAGATGATGAGCTTGCGCTGCAAGCCATCGGGGCCGCGCATCGCAGGCGTGTTCTGCAAGAGTTCGCGGAGCTCCTCCCATTTGCGGTCCTGGCCCGAATGCACCAGCGCCTTGGCTTGGTGCTCGAGGTGGCCCAGAGTGAAGACTTCGGCTTCGAGCTCGGTGATGGTCTGAGCGGCGGTGGCCTGGTCCACGACCTCCTCTTCAAACTCTTCGTAGGCCTCCGGGGCCATGTCGTCGGCAGAGTCCCAAATGTCTTCGGACGCCTGCTCGGCATAAGTCTCGGCCAGGGCCTTGCCGCCGCCGCGCTGCTTGGCTTTCTCCTCCTCGATCCGGCGCTTCAACTTTTCACGGCGCCGCTTCAAGGACTGGTAGATGGCCTCGGGACTCGACGCGAGCCGGCGCTGGAGAGCGGTCAACGCGAAGCCCACAGTCCCCTTGCGCTTGCCATCAAGCTGGTCGGCTCGGTTCATCTCCTCTTTGACGTAGGTCGTAACGTCGTTGTAGAGCTGAGCCTCGGACTCGGAGAGTTTGTAGTTGGCTGTATAGGCCACGCGCTCAGGAAACAGCCGCGTGCCGTCGAACTTCAACAGGTCTTCTTTGACCATCCGGCGCATCATGTCGCTGACATCGACCTTGTGCGCGCCATCGCGGAACTTGCCATAGAAGCGGTCCGAGTCGAGCAGCGACATAAAGAGCTGGAAGTCCTCCTCCTTGCCGTTGTGAGGCGTGGCCGTCATCAGCAGGAAGTGGCGAGTGACCGAGCCCAGGAGCTGGCCGAGCTTGAACCGCTTGGTTTCGTTGATCTTGGCGCCGAACCAAGTGGCCGAAAGCTTGTGGGCTTCGTCCACGACGATCAGGTCCCAATGGGAATTTCGAATCTTCTCTTGGAGCTCCTCGCTGCGCGAGAGCTGGTCGAGCCGAGCCACGAGCAAGTCGTGGTCGTCGAAAGGGTTGCCCGTACGGCTTTGGTCCAGCAGGTCGCGCGTGAACAGCGAGAACGAGAGGCCGAACTTCTCGAACAATTCGTCCTGCCACTGCTCGACCAGGCTGCCCGGCGAGACGATTAGGACACGGGCCGCGTCGGCTCGCATCAGCAATTCGCGGATCAGCAGGCCCGCCATGATTGTCTTGCCGGCGCCCGGATCGTCGGCGAGCACGTAGCGAAGCGGCTGCCGAGGTAGCATCGACTCGTAAACCGCCGTGATCTGATGGGGCAGCGGCTCCACGTTTGACGTGTGGACGGCCATCATCGGGTCAAAAATGTGCGCGAGGTTGATCCGGTAGGCCTCGGCTGCGAGCTTGAAGTCTGCGCCGTCAGAGTCGAAGCTCCACGGCCGGCCGACAGAGGCGATGCTGAGCTCCGACTCGTTAGAGCGAAACAACACCCGCTCCCCCAAGCGCCCGTCGTCGGTCTTGTAGACGACGGTGACGGCGTTGTCGCCCAGAGGGTCGGCGCTGACCACGCGAACGACCCTGCTCTCCTCAATGCCGGAGACCAGCGCGCCTTTGGCGATGGATTCGAGTTTCATGTTGTGTTCCCTGACTTCTTTCTTGCCGTCTATGCGACCTCGGCGCTTGCCGCCGCGAAGCCTGGGGCCAATGCGGCGCTCTCCACGCCATACAGGGTCTGTGGGTTTCGCAGCCAAAGATGGTGGAGCGACGGATCGAGCCGATGATCCGGTGTGCTGTCAATGTTCCAGCGGCGCAGGACATAGCCGGCCAGCGCTGCGCGCGACTTCACGCGCAGCAAGCCATCTTGCATACCGTAGTCGGCCTCGACCGCCTTGGGCCAGGCTACGCCAGGATGCGGAGCGAGCTCGAGATCCACGATGCGCGCCCACTGCTCGTCGGCGCCCAAGAGCTCACGCTCTTCGGCGATCCCGTCGATCTCCTGGGCCTTCGCGATCCGTGTCAGCACAAAGTCCCCAAATCTTTGCTTTTCCCTGTCATATCCCCGCACATGCCAGCGTAGCCCGTTGTCCGCCAACGCCACCGGCACGAGGTCGCGCCGCTTCTGGCCTGACGAAAGCGACAGGTAGCTCAGCCTCACCGCCCGCTTGCCATTTATGGCTCGCGTCAGCGTGGCGAGCACGCCCAAATCCGGCTTAACCAAGTTGCCCGGCCCCTCGCACGGCGCGACTTGGCGCAGCTTCAAATCCAGGCCATCGCCAAACCCCTGCAATAGCCACGCGAGCACGCGCTCGGACTGAAACTCGAAGACCGGCTTGAAGGCCGGCGTGGGGCGGTAGCAGCGCTCCGCCGTGTCGTATTCGAGGTTCGCCCCTGCGCATTCCCGATAAGCGCTGAGGTCCCGCGACGCCGCCGCAGGCTTGACGCCGAACCGAGCCTCGATGTCCCCGCGCCGCAGCTCCCCGGTAAAAAAGGCTCGCAGTTCCAAGAACGCGAGCCTTTCCCGTTGGGTTTGCGACAAGCCCTGTGCCGAAGCCTTCAAGTGTTTCTCCTGCATCCGCTCGCGCGCGACGCAACCTTTGCGCCAAATGTCACAAGAATACCATGCGCGTATCATAATGATGACCACAACAAGATCATTCTCAGAAGATCAAAAGAGGAGCCGCATGAAAGTCGTCCGCCTGTCCATCACGAATTTCCGTGGCGTCAAGTGCGCACAACTCCTCTTCGATGGGCACACGCTCATGGTGGGCGCGAACAACGTGGGCAAGAGCACGCTATGCGACGCGCTTGACCTCGTTCTGGGGCCTGACCGGCTCAACCGCTTCCCGCCCATCGATGAGTTCGACTTCTACAACGCCCAATACCTTGCGCCGCCAGTCGAGGAAGGCGCCCTACCCCAGCCCATTCCCCTTCGCGTCGAGGCTGTGCTGATCGACCTAAGCGCCGAAGTTGACGCCAAGTGCGGCGGCAACACCGAGTTTTGGCACGTGGTAGAGAAGCGTCTGCTTGGCGCGGGAGAAGCAGAGCAGGCCAATCCACCCGATGTCGTTCCTTGCCTGCGCCTGGAAACCATCGGCAAATACGACCCGGTCGAGGACGAGTTCGAGGCCAAGACCTTCTTCTCGCGAAGCCCCGACGCGCCGGCCGGCGAATTGACGGCCGTCTCAAAGTCGATCAAGCGCCAGTTCGGCTTCCTCTACCTGCGGGCGCTGCGAACTGGATCGCGAGCGCTCAGCCTTGAGCGCGGCTCGCTTCTAGACATCATCCTGCGCACCAAGGGGGTCCGCACCACCCTTTGGGAAAAGACCATCGAACGCTTGCGCGGCCTCGACATTGAGGCTGATGCCGGCGAGCTCGCGCCGGTACTGCGATCCATCGAGAAGCGCCTGTCGCGCTACATCCCGATGCAGGCTCCAGGCAATGCCACCAAGCTCCACGTCTCCGAACTCACGCGAGAGCACTTGCGAAAGACCATGACGTTCTTTCTCGCGCTCTCCGCAGACCAGGGCCACGTCCCTTTCGCGCATGCAGGGACCGGCACCATCAACACATTGGTGCTTGCCCTGCTCTCGTTCATCGCCGACCTCAAGCCCGAGACGGTAATCTTTGCGATGGAAGAGCCAGAGATCGCAGTCCCGCCGCACACGCAGCGGCGCATTGCCGACTATCTGCTGACGAAGACAACGCAGGCCTTCGTGACTTCCCACTCGCCGTTTGTGATCGAGCGGTTCGAGCCGTCGCAGACGCTGCTGCTCTCACGCGCAGACGGCGTAGTGACTTCCAAGAAAGTGTCAGAAGCCACCGGGCTCAAGGACAATGAGTTCAAGCGCTACGCCCGCTGGGGCCTGTCGGAGTGCATGCTCGGCAAGGCTGCGATTGTGGTCGAGGGCCTCACGGAATTCCACGCGTTGCCGGTGGCCGCGCGGCGCATGGAAGAGAACGACGACGCCTTGCAGCCCCTGGACATCGCGGGCGCCGCGTTTTTCAACTCGGATGGCGATGGGAACGGACCGAAGTTCGGAAAGTTCTTCAAGACCCTTGGGTTGAAGACCATCGCGTTCTACGACCACAAGGCCAATCGCCCCCCAGAGCAAACGGCCAACTACGCCGCCAGCTTCGACATCAACAGCGAACACGCCCACAAAGGCTTTGAAGATCTCGTGTCCGCGGAGATGCCGGCCGACCGCCTCTGGACATTCTTGTCCGAGCTCAAAGAGAGCGGCGAGGCTGGCAACGTGGGCATCCCCGCCGTAAAGCCGGACGAGGCAGGCATTCGGGCCACCGCGAAGAAGGCGTTGGCCAGCAACAAGGGTGCGGGATGGGCCGCGCGCTTGTTTGAGCAATGCGACTTTGCGGAGCTGCCGGCGACCGTCACGCAATTTCTCTCGTCGGTCTACGCAATGTTCCCCGCGCCGCCGGCCATCGACGACGATGAGGCCGCAGATCCAGGAGACCAAGGCGAGCTGCCCATCGCGCTATGAACGAGCCCTGCCCGCTTCGCGACAGCGTCCTGGCTTGCGAAGGACACGCTTTGGTCACGGGCGGACCTGGCAGTGGCAAGACCACAATTGCCCTGCGCAAAGCGGTCAAGCGCATTCAGGAAGGCATGGCGCCGGGGCAGTCAGCCCTCTTCCTGAGCTTCTCTCGCGCGGCGGTGGCGCGCATCCTCGATGCTGCCAAGCTCGAAGCCAACAAGACCGAGCGCGACCAACTGTCGATCCAGACTTTTCATTCTTTTTTCTGGGACATCCTCAAAGCCCATGCCTACCTGTTGGGCGCACCAGACAAGCTCTCCATCCTGCTGCCGCAAGATGAAAAGGCCATCTGCGGCGGCATCGACGACGAAGATGAAGGATGGGGGCAGTGGCTGGTGGAGCGCGAGCGTCTGTTTCGCGAAGACGGACGCATCGCCTTCGACCTATTCGCCCCGAACGCCACCAAGCTCCTTGCCACCAGCAGCTACCTGCTTTCATCGCTCGCGCGGCGCCATCCGATCATCATCGTCGATGAAGCCCAGGACACGGGCCAATTCGCCTGGCGGTGCATCGAATTGCTCGCTCCGCACGCGCAGATCATCTGTCTCGCCGACCTCGAGCAGCAAATCTTTGACTATCTCCCCGGAGTCGGCCCTGAGCGGGTCGCTGCCATTAGAGCCGTGCTCAACCCGCTTGAAGTCGATCTAGGCACGCAGAATCACCGCAGTCCCGACTCTGAAATTCTGATCTTCGGAAACGACATTCTTGCCGGGCATGCGCGCGGCACGCCTTACAAGGGCGTCTCAGCCATCTCCTATCGCCCAGAGAATCCCACGCCCAACTGGAATCACCTGCTGCGACGGGCGATGGCCCAGGTGCTCAAGGCTATCCGCACCGAGACCGACGCCCCGGTTGAAACGCTGGCAATACTGGTCTCGAACAACCGAAGCGCGCTGCGCATGTCGAACGCCCTCAACGCCATCGAGCCCAACGTGGGCAAGGTTGTGCGCCACAAGCTTCTATTCGACGAGGCCGAGGCCTTGCTCTCGGCCCGGCTCGCGGCGTTTCTCTTGGAGCCCAAAGACCTCGCGCGCCTCGAGCTCGATGTGGCGACCAGCATGGAGTTGATCGCCGCCGCGCGGCGAGCGACAGGCCAAGGCAAGGCGGCGGTCACCAAGCTCTTGGAGCAAGTGGGAAAGATTCGGGCCGGCAAGACCCTCACCATCAACATCGTCAAAGCCTTGCGAGGGCTGATCGTCGCACTGCACATCGACGGCTTCACGGGCGACCCCGCCACTGATTGGCTCACAGTCAAGCATGCGCTGCGGGCCACCGGCCAAGACGAACTGCTGCGCGTGGCCGCCCAGCTCGACTTCCTGGTAGCCTTCCGCCGGGGACATCGAATCTCGGCTGGCCTATCCAATGAGTGGCTGCGCAATGGAGCCTATACCCACGCTCGGTTGGCGCTGGACCAAGCTCTCGCGCAAGAGCAAATTCTTGACGGCGTTGACACCCCTGCGGGCCTACAGGTGATGAATTTCCACAAGGCCAAGGGTAAGCAATTCGACGGCGTCATCATCGTCCGTGAAGCGCGTCGGACTGCCGCTGGCGTCGAGTCCTCGTTCATTTGGCGAGGCGACGACGCGCCGTATCCCAAAAGCAGGAAGGTCTTACGCGTGGGCATTACAAGAGCGCGAACTCATATGCTCATCATTAATCCTCAGTGGCCGAACTGTCCCCTACTCGGTGGGCACAAACTCATTTAGGACGCTTAAGGAAGGTCTGCATAAATCACCCGTCGATGTGCTTGGCGAGCTGACGCGCTGAGAAAATCCGAAGCATGAAGCAAGCGGACCTGGGCCTGAACCTGACGACCAAGCGCACGCGCAAGCGCGAGTTCCTGGCAGAGATGGAGCGCGTGGTGCCGTGGGCGGCGCTGGTAGCCCTGATCACCCCGTACGCGCCAGAAGGCAAACGTGGCCGCCCGCCCTTCGCCGTGGAGACCATGCTGCGCGTGCACTTCATGCAGCAATGGTTCACGCTGAGCGACCCGGCGATGGAAGAGTCCCTGCACGACGTGCCGCTGTTCCGCGAGTTCGCAGGCCTGAACTGGGACACCGCCGTGCCCGACGAGACGACGATCCTGCGGTTCCGCCGGCTGCTGGAAGAACACAAGCTGGCCCCACAGATCTTCGCGCTGGTCAACGAGTTGCTAGGCGCCAAGGGCCTGCTGCTGCGCGCCGGCACCGTGGTCGATGCCACGCTGATCGCAGCGCCCAGTTCGACCAAGAACGCCTCGGGCGAGCGCGACCCGCAGATGAAGCAGAGCAAGAAAGGCAACCAGTGGTACTTCGGCATGAAGGCTCACATCGGGGTGGATGCCGACTCGGGCCTGGTGCACACGGTGCGCGGCACCGCTGGCAGCGTCAACGACGTGGTCGAGGCCAACACGCTGCTGCACGGCGAAGAAACCGAAGCCTGGGGCGACGCCGGCTACCAGGGTGCAGCCAAGCGGCCTGACGCCAAGGACGGCGTGCGCTGGAACATCGCAATGCGCCCGGGCAAACGCTGCGAACTGGACAAGACCCGCCTGGTCGAAGACCTGACGGACCAACTCGAACGCCTCAAGGCCAGCATCCGGGCCAAAGTCGAGCATCCGTTCCGGGTGATCAAGCGCCAGTTCGGCCACGCGAAGGTGCGCTACCGCGGGCTGGCCAAGAACACGGCGCAGCTGCACACGCTGTTTGCGCTGTCCAACCTGTGGATGGTGCGGCGAACGTTGATGGGAGCGCAGGCATGAGTGCGCCTGCGAACGGCCAACGGGCCGCAAAGCAGGCCGAAAGCGGCACGGTACTGGCCTGGCGACCGGCCAAACCGTGCTCGGCAAGGTCTGAAGTTTGAAACGGGTTCGACAGCGCGCCATCAGCACATCTCAAAGCGCTTTACGCAGACGTTCCTTAACAGAAATTACCTGCAACGGCACTAAAGAATCAAGGCCGACTTCTCTACCTGCCATCGAGGCTTTGCTTCTGCACGGAAACCCTCGTCCGTTCGTTAATGGTTCTGCGCATGCCATGCAAATCGCAGATGCTGCCTTTGTGTTTGCGCGGTTTCGTGAGAACGCAGATTTGAGGTTTCCGGCGATGCGGCTTCGAGGGCTTGGGGGTTCTGCACGGATTAACCATGCCGGACGTCCCCCGGCATAGCCGGGTCGCGCTGTCGTGCTGCGCATCGAGCCGCTGGCGGCGTCTCGCCCATTCGGCATCCATCGCTGACGCCTTCGCGCGTGGTCGCGCTGCGCGCTTCGCTTGCCAATCCGGCAACGAGGTGTGTCGGTGGGCTGGCTTGCTGTTCCCTTCACCGTATCACACCGTTCTCGTCGTCAAGGTCTGCGCGCCCTGCCCTGCGGTTGTGCGCTTGCGTCCTGGCGGCCGTCTTCGAACCCTGACCACTGCGCTGCGCCGTGCTTGTGCCGGTCTCGGGCAATCCCGCCCGATTCACGGAGCCGACAATGGCGCACGATCTCTTCCCTTTCGATTCTTCCGTTCTTCTGGTTCGCGATGTCGCGGGCGACTACCGGCCGGCCGATGCCGGCGAGGTGCTGCAGGCCGCGCAGCGGCTACTGGGACAGCAGTTGCAGGGGCGCGAGGTACTGTCGTCGCCGCAGGCGGTGCGCGACTTCCTGCGGGTCAAGCTCGGGGCGTTGGAGCACGAGGTGTTTGCCGTGTTGATGCTCGATGCGCAGAACCGGTTAATCGAATATGTCGAACTGTTCCGCGGCACGGTGAGCCAAGCGTCGGTCTATCCACGGGAGGTGGTCAAGGAATCGCTGGCGCGCAATGCGGCGGCGCTGGTCCTGGTGCACAACCATCCGTCAGGGGTTGCTGAGCCGTCGCGGGCCGATGAGCACCTGACGCAAACGTTGAAGGCTGCGCTAGCGCTGGTGGACGTGCGCGTGCTGGACCACCTGATCGTCGCGGGCCGCGACGTGCTCAGCTTTGCGGAGCGCGGGTTGCTGTGACACAAAGGGCCTGCGGGCCCTTTGATTCTTTCGTCATCGTGCGCGCTGCGCGCGTGGCAGGGGTTCTCCAGGGACTGGCTGGCGCCAATCCCCGCCGCGCGGGCTTGGCGCACCTCGATACCGTCGACCAGGCAGCGCCTGATCGGCCAGCGCATGGCGCCGATGCGCGCTACGCGTTTGTTCACCTCCAGCTAGGCGTGCCTGCGGCATGCGGGGGCGCTCGCCGCGCGGCCGTGGGTTCGTCGCTCCCCTGGCCGTTGGCCGGGTTTTCGTCTTTCCCTCCTTCATCGCTGATCCCGCGACCGTAGCCGCCGGGGCCTGGCCGTCAAGGCGCGCAGGGCCGTGTCCTCGCCTTCGGCTGCGGGCCGCACCAACCCTGCGCTTGTTTCCTTGACGGCCAGGCACCGCCGGCCCGGTTGTTCGCGGGCGATGAACTCAGGAAAGACGGCGGCAACGGCGACCAGCCCAGGTCACTGCGCCGAACCCACGAAGCCAACACCGGGCTTCGAATCTTGGAATCCGGCCGGTGTGGGAAACCACAGGAGAGCCGCGCATGCAGATACCAACACCCTGAACCCCTCCCCTCTTTTCTCCCCCTTTTCCCTTTCAACGTCCCGGTTCGGGACAGGAGTTTTTCACCATGAACATCGCTAGCCTTCACGAAACCACCGCCATCGCCACCGCTGTCGCCGCCGTCGTGGCCTCGCAGGAACTGCTGCTGATTCCACTGTCCAAGCTGCGGCCGTCCAGCCGCAACGTGCGCAAGAGCGGAGGCACGTCAATTCCCGAACTTGCTGCCAGCATCGCTCGCGTGGGCTTGCTGCAAAACCTCAATGTGGTGCTGGCCGCGGATGGCGAGCACTACGAGGTCGTGGCTGGTCGCCGCCGCCTCGCCGCGCTCAAGCTTCTGGTTAAGCGGCGCAAGCTTGCCAAGGACTTCAAGGTGCCCTGCCTGCTGGGGTCCGATGCGGCGGCACGCACCGTCAGCCTGACCGAGAACGTGCAGCGAGAGGCCATGCACCCCGCCGACCAGTTCGAGGCCTTCGCTGATCTGGTGGCCGAGGGACGCCCGATCGAGGACATTGCCGCCGACTTCGGCGTGACGCCCTTGGTGGTGCAGCGGCGCTTGAAGCTCGCCAACGTCTCGCCGCGCCTGTTGGCTGACTACCGGGCTGACGCCGTCACGCTGGAGCAATTGATGGCCCTTGCTATCACCGACGACCATGCGGCGCAGGAAGCGGCGTTTTATGAGTCGCCGCAGTGGCAGCGCAGCCCGGAGGCGCTGCGCGATCACCTCACGCATGAAGAGATCGACGCGGGCCGCGATGCGCTCGCGAAGTTCGTGGGCGTTGAGGTCTACGAGCAGGCTGGCGGGGCTGTGCGGCGCGACCTGTTCGCGGACGAGCAGAACGGCATCTTCCTCACGGATGCAGCGCTGCTGGAGTCGCTGACGAAGGAAGGGCTCATGCCGGTGGCTGAGCAGGTGCGGGCCGAGGGCTGGGGTTGGGTGGACGTGGCGCCGCGTGCCACCTACGCGGACCTGCACCAGTTCCAGCGGATGCGCAGCAAGCGGCGCGAGCCGAGCAAGGCCGAAGCCAAGCGCATCGCCAAGCTCGAAGCGCAGCAACGCAAGCTGCAAGACCGCCTGGACGACGAGAACGAGGACATGACGGACGAGCAGGCGCAGGCCATGCAGGACGAGATGGACAGCCTGGGCAATGAGCTGGAAGCCTTCGAGCGCACGCTGGTGGTCTATCCGCCGCGCGGGATGGCGATGGCGGGGGCCGTGGTGTCACTCGACCACATGGGCGGCGTGATCGTGCATCGCGGGCTGCTGCGCGAGGAACAGGCCAAGGCGTTGCGGGAGCAGGAACGCGACAGGCACAGTGCGGATGACGAAGCCGAAGACGGCAGCGGGCGGCAGGAGGCCAAGCTCACCATTTCGGAGAAGCTGGTCAAGCGCCTGAGTGCCCATCGCACCGCCGCCCTGCAGGCCGAGGTCGTTCGGCATCCGCATGTGGCGCTGGTGGCCGTGGTGCACCGGCTTGCGTTGCGCGTCATCCATGACGCGCACTACGGTTCGCCCATCAACATCACCGCCAACCCGCAGGACCGGCTGGAGCAGTACGCGCCGGACGTAGCCGAGGCACCGGCTGCCGTGGGCATGCGACAGGTGCGAGAGGCTTGGGGCAAGCGCCTGCCCAGCGAGCCGGATGCGCTGTTCGCCGAGTTGTTGGCAATGCCACAGCAGGAGCTGCTGTCGCTGCTGGCAGTTTGCGTGGGTTTCACGGTGACGGCCATCGCTTCGCGTGAGGACGACGCCCCGGCCGCTGCACTGGCACACGCCGTTGGGCTGGACATGCATGCATGGTGGACGCCGACCGCAGCCGGCTACTTCGATCACGTCTCCAAGGCCAAGGCCCTGGAAGGGTTGCAGGCCTTCGCACCCGGTGAAGTGAACCGGCTCGGCAAGCTCAAGAAGGCGCAGATTTCTAGCGAGGCCGAGCGGCTGGCAGCGGGTACAGGCTGGCTGCCTGCGATGTTCCGCGCCCCGGAGGTAACGCCGGCTGACGTCGCAAGCGCTGAACCGATTGGTGAGGTGCAGGCCGATGCCGAAAACCACGAGGACGCGCACGCAACGGCGTGATCCTTATGACTCCCCGGCAGCGAGGCCGGGGATCAAGAAATCGGCGCGACGCGCGCGGCAAGTCTGCCGCGCGCGTTTTGACTTCCGGAACACCCTGCCCTCTGCTCCATAAGTGGCGCTCTACGCCAATGTTCGCCGCGGTGGGTTGGGAATGCCTGCCCGATACGGGAGCATCGAACAGCACCGGTCGCCCGCATTCCAGCGCGCGGATCGAGCCTTCACAACGCACCCGGATACCCATGAACCACCAAGGCGTCAGCGAGATATTCTTTGAAGAGTCCTACACCGTGCCAGCGGACCAGACGGCGAAGTCGCTTTTCGCGCGGCTTCCGCACGGAAGCGGGTTTGCGGAGCGCTTGATCGAATGTCTTGGCACCGGCTACCTGGTGGCAGTGGTCGAATCCATTTGCATTCGCGAGATGCAGCARCACGTCGATGCCACCACAGAAGTGGTGGTCGGTCGAACCATCCGTATCGACCATCGAGGGCAAATGCCGCCAGGGTCGCCGCTGCGGCTGCGCGGATGGCTCGAACGCCTGGGAGACCGAAGCGCGACTTTCCGCGTCCAGGCCCACGACGCGCACGAAGTCGTCTGCGAAGCGACTGTCACGCTGGTGGCTGTCCAGCGGGCACAGATGGAATCGCGCATCGCGACAAAGGTTTCGGCGCTCCAATTCCCTGGAACCTAGAAATGCACGCCCCGCCAGTGGCGGAGCGCGGACACGACGCAACTTGCTGCGCTCGAATTTCGCGCGAGCCGTTTTGAACGGAGCGGACGAACAGTCCGCCAGACGCCGGTGGCTCACAGAGAGCGTTCCGATGCGCAGCTTCTTCCCTGCCACATATGCCGATCCCTTGGCAGAGCCGATGCGGTGGGATCGTTCCTTCCTTTTCATTGCGCAGTTGGCATGGACTGGGATCGCTTCGGGGCCGTGCCGGAAACGCTGTTGCAGCGGTGACGGTGCTGAGCCATGCGTCCTTCGCGACAGGATCACACCCACAGCGGCCTTGCATTTGTCGTGAATCCTGGCGAGGGCACGGCGGCGCTGCACTGCTTTGCGCGCCGCCTCGGGCTAGTTCGCCGCAACCGTCCGGCCCGACAAGTTTCCCCGACCTGCGGTCTTCCTCGCGAGGCAAATTTCTCGGGCCTCCCGGTCCTTCACTGCGTTGCGGCCCCTTCGCTTCGCTGTGGGATGTGGCGCGCCCGGACCCTCGCCCATCGGGTCACGCCAAGGCCGCGATGGGCGCGACCTGGTCAACTTCAAAAGGACTTCATCATGGCCAACATCGGCACCTTCACCGCACAGAACGACAGCTACACCGGCACGGTTCGCACCCTTACGCTCAACGTCAAGGTCAAGATCGTGCCCAACGACAAGGAAAGCGAGAACGCCCCGGACTACCGCATCGTCGCCGGGAACTTTGAGATCGGCGCGGCGTGGAAGAAGCTCAGCCGGGCTGAACGCTCCTACCTCTCGGTGACCCTGGATGACCCGTCGTTCCCGGCAACGATCTACGCCCGTCTGGTCGAAGGCGAAGACGGCGCGCACAACCTGATCTGGTCGCGCAGCAAGGGCGACTGAGCGTCGCCCTCGGCGCCCCGCCACCGGCGGGGCGCTTTTCTTCTGCCACTTCGCTACTTCAACAGGTCGGGCAGGCAGTCGGCGAACGCAGGCTGGATCTTGCTCATGGGCTTGGCGACCGCTTCATCCGATGTCAGGACCGCCAAGGTCATGGCGGTCATCGTGAGCAATCCATTGGAATTGCGCAGGATCTGCAGGGCTAGGTGGACCGGAAAGCCCTCGGACTGGCGGCGCAATGGGTGGATGCCGCCGTGCACGAACGAGTTCAAGGAGTGCCACGACACCTCCTTGAAATGCGCCAGCATCTGATGCGCGGCCGCGGGCACGCTTGGTCCGACACGTTTGCCAATCTGCTCGATCATCTCGCTGGCCGAGGGGAGGTTCTTCGCGGCCTGCTCGCTCTGCAGGGTCAGCGGTGCGCTGAGCTTCTCGATGGCCAGATCGCTGGCGGCATATTGCAGCCACATGGCGCGGGTCAAGGCCTCGAACTGAAGCCGCATAAGGCCGACCGCCGACGTGGCCAATCCCATCGCCATCAAGGCGCGCAGGCTGAGCCCATGCTCGAGCGCCACGGAGCACATGCCGAAGGCTGCCTCGCCACGAGGTGAGGGATCGAACTCGGCGCCGTCGAGCAGGTGCAGCAGCGCTTCGTGCAGCTCGTCGGACCGACGGAGCATGACTTCCAGGGGATCGTCCGAGGGTTCTTGTTGGGGAGCTTCCATGCAGGCATCGTATTCGCTCGGTGCTGTTATTGAGCGACAGCAGATCGGCGCAGGCAGGCACCTGTCTAGCGGCTTTGCGGATGTTCCCGAATGAGTAAACACGTATCTGCGTCTGCTCGCCAATCCACTTTCACGGCTTTGCGCTTCCACGGTTCAACGGCGATGCGTGAAGGCGGCTTTACGCTTCCGAGGGTTTTGTTGAATGCCGGATCGCCGGCTCTACGACTCTCCAGATATCCGTCATCCAGACCAAGCGTTTTTGTGCGTCTCCGGCGATGCCGGCCGCGCTGTCGTGCTGCGCATCGAGCCGCCAGTGGCGTCTCGTCCCTTCGGGCTTCCATCGCTGACGCCTTCGCGCCTGTCGGCGCTGCGCGCTGCGCTTGCCAAGTCAGGTCGGTGGAGCTGGTGGGCGGGGGCTGGCTTGCTGTTCCCTTCACCGTATCACGCCGTTCTCACCGTCAAGGTCTGCGCGTGCTGTGCACGCTGGCGGCCTGGCGGCCGTCTGCCGAACCCTGACGGCTGCGCTGCGCCGTGCTGCTTCCGGTCTCGGGCAATCCCGCCCTGATTCCTTTCAAGGAGAAGACCATGACGAAGCTCATCACGGACGAACAACGCGCGCAGCTGCTGGCCAACGGCCGGCAGTCCCTCGAACAGGACAACTTCGATCCCGCGCCGGTGGTCAAGCTGTTCACCCCGGACGCCGCTGCGACCTGGCTTCTGACCGAGATCGACCCGGACGACCACGACCATGCATTCGGGCTGTGCGACCTGGGCCTGGGCTACCCTGAGCTGGGGTGGGTCAGCCTGGCAGAAATCGCAACTGTGCGCGGCCGGCTCGGGCTTCCCATCGAACGGGACTTGCACTTCGAGGCGCAGAAACGCTTGAGCACCTATGCGCGAGAGGCACGTCTCGCCGGTCGAATCGTGGCCTAGCTACGTCGAATTGGCCGCCGGCGACGGTCGGCGGCCGATCTCACCCTCTTCCTTGGGCAGACGTGCTTCGGTTTCCAGCATCAGTTCGCCAGCGCTACGGCCCAACGCTCGCGCTATCTTCAGGATCATGGCCAAGGTCGGCATGTGCTCGCCACGCTCGATCTTGCCCATGTGCGAACGCTCGATGCCAGCCTGGTGCGCCAGGGTTTCCTGGGCAACGCCATCCTCGGTGCGCAAGGCGCGCACCGCATCTCCAAAGGCCCGTGCAGGGCCTGCCTCAAATGTCGTCGCGCCGGTCGGCCGCCCGCGCTGTATTCCCTGCTTCTGCATGCACAGAAGCGTTACGTTTTAAAGCAATTAAAACCACGTTATCTTTAACTCATAAAATGCCCGCTTCTCGCAGCTGGGGCGGCGCAGATGCATTCGCTGCAGCACTCCATCTGCCGCTTTCCCGACTTGCACAGTTCTATCTGAAAGCTATATTCGTATTCATCCCGGCGATAACGATGACATTCCTAACCGACGAACAGCGCCTTCGAATGCTGGCAAATGGCGCCGCGCGCACGCGTGGCGAAACCATTGACCCGCTGCCCGTGGTCAAGCTCTACACCCTCGACGCAGGAGCCGCCTGGTTGCTGACTGAACTCGATGCCGACGCGGATCACGCCTTCGGGCTGTGCGATGCCGGCACCGGTAGCCCGGAGCTGGGTCAAGTCAGCCTCTTGGCGCTCGAAGGCGTCCGCGGCCCGCGCGGCATGCGCATCGTGGCTGATCCACACTTCAAGCCGCGCCAGCCACTCTCGGGCTACCTGGCAGACGCACAACGGGACGGGTCGATCAACGACTGACCGATCGCAGGTAGTCGCCGATGGCGCGACGCAGTGTCGCTTCGAAAGCGAGCCTGTGCGGCCTCCCCTGTGGCAGGTTTCTTCTTCAAAGGAGGATTCCTGTGACCAAGCCTAACCCCGAAGATCTGCCTAGCGCCCCGTGGGCCCTCACCGCCGCCTATCTGTACGTATTGGACCTTGACGACTCGAGCGTCGCATGGGAGTACCTTCGCCGCCACCCGGGTTACGGCCTGGATTGGGCACGTCGCAGGCGCGTAGTTTCATTCGCCCGCTGGGGGTTACGATGTCGCCGAAGATCCAAGTCTCGACGGGCGCTCTGCGCGTCCGCAGTGGCTGTCCTTCCAGGACGGATTGCTGCAGGTGCGGGCCGCGCATGGCCACGACGCCGCAGCCCACCGTTTCGACCTGTGGCGCATTCCCGGCCGCAAGCGCTTGGCGCTTGACGGCCCGGACCTGTCGCTCACTGCCGACCTCAGCGCACGGCGCATGCGCTTGTTGCTGTCGGGCACCGTGGCTGATGGTGCTGCCTATGTGAGCGCAGTGCCGCTGACATCGCGCCTGCGGGGCCAGCTCGATACCTTCCATGCGCAGGCACAGGCCCTCGAAGGCCATGCGCCTCGGGTCGATCCTGCGCGGGCGGTCACCCGCGCCGCGCTGCTGCACCTGCGCGCCCTGCAGGCGCTCGATGCCGCGCAGGCGGGCGCGTCTCACCGGGACATCGCCCAGGCCTTGTTTGGCCTTGAAGCCGTCGCCCTACGCTGGCACGAGGATGGCGAACTGCGCGCGCAAGTGCGCCACCTGCTGCGGCGTGCGCAGGGATACGTGACCGGCGGCTATTTGGCTCTCGCCGGCGTGCCGCACATCACAGCAGACCACCCTGGAGACGAGCCGGTGCGCTAAATCTCTCCCTGCCTTGGTCGGGCCTGATTCCCGAGACTGCCTCCATCGGGCCGCGAATGGTTTGCGGCCCATCGACAGCGATGGAGTCCGTCATGGCAGTTGGCAGTTCGTTTCCTCTCCGCACGACCGCGGCGGCTGCGCCGCAGCCTGCTGCGGTTCCGGCTGCGCCGGTCAATCCCGAGTTCCTCACGACCGACGAGGCGGGCGCCTTTCTGCGCCTGTCGCCGCGGACGCTGGAGAAGCAGCGTGTGCTCGGCGGCGGTCCGCGCTTTCGCAAATTCGGGGCGCGCGTGGTCTACGCCGCCGCCGATCTGCGCGCTTGGGCGGACAGCCACACCTACGGCATGACCTCGGATCCGGGCTACGTGCAGCGCGACTCCGTCCGCTGACAGACTTTGGGCAACGCCGCATGTCCAAGCGCATGAGCGAACGCGAACAGCTCTCGCTGTTCCGCGCGCTGCCGCACGACGGCATGGCGCTGCGTGATGCGCAGGACCTGATGGCCTACCCCTTCTTTTCGCTGGCCAAGTCGCCGCGCATCGTGCCGATCCGCTTCGAGGCCGGTGGCATTTCGCTCACCGTAGAGGGCGTGCCCGAGCACGGCATTGCCACCATCTGGGACGCCGACGTGCTGATCTGGGCTGCCAGCCAGATCATCCAGGCCAAGAAAGAAGGCATCGCCCCTTCGCGGCTGATGGTGGCCACGCCCTACGAGATCCTGCGCTTTGCGCAGCGTGGCACCGGTCGCAGCGACTACCTCGCGCTGCGCGCCGCGCTGGACCGCCTTCAGTCCACCACCGTCGCTACGACGCTGCGCCAGCGCGAGCGCCCAAACGGCGGCAAGCGGGTGCACCGCTTCTCCTGGATCAACGAGTGGAAGGAGTACATCCGGCCGGATGGACGCTCCGACGGCATCGAGCTGATCCTGGCCGACTGGTTCTTCACCGGCGTGATGGAAGAAGCGCTCGTACTCACGCTTGATCCCACGTATTTCCGGCTTTCAGGCGGCATTGAACGCTGGCTGTACCGGCTCGTGCGAAAGCACGGCGGGCGGCAACCCAATGGTTGGCGCTTCGAGATGCGGCACCTGTACTTGAAGTCCGGCGCGCTCCAGCGCTCCCGAGACTTCGCCGCCCACGTGCGCGGCCTGGCACTGCGCCAAGCGCTGCCGGGCTACCGCTTGTCCGTCGAACGCAGGGGCGGAATCGAGTGGTTGGTCTTTCACCCTTGCGTCGACAACTCCCCGAAAAACGACTTATCCACTTCTCGTATCGACCGAGACTTATCCACAGCTTCTGTTGAAGAACCTGTGGATTTCATGGGGACGGGCTCGGTGGATCACCGGCGCGGGACTCGGGTGATCACCGGCGCAATCATCGGTGGATCACCGGCGCAAAACGGCCCGCAACCCGCGCCCAGCAACGGTTTCGGGCCTCCCTAAACATCTAAAGGGATACATAAATGGAAGTCACGCGCGCGCGAACCGAAGCTGCCCAACAAGTAGGCAGTGCCTCGCTGGAGGCAGTCCGAACATCCGAAAACCGCTTGCCAGGAAGACAAGACGGGCCTGGCAAGGTGATCGCGTTGCTCAACCAGAAAGGCGGCGCGGGCAAGACGACGCTCGCCACGCACCTGGCCGGCGAACTGGCGATGGCGGGAAGGCGCGTGACGCTGCTCGACGCGGATCCGCAGGGGTCGGCCCTTGACTGGGCACAACGGCGCCTTCAAAACGGCCAGGGACGGCTCTATGGCGTGTTCGGGCTGGCCCGGGACTCGCTGCACCAGGAGGCGCCACAGATCGCCCTGGAAGCGGATTACGTGGTGATCGACGGGCCGCCCCGCGTAGCGGCCCTTGCGCGCTCCGCGCTGCTGGCCGCCGACCTGGTGCTGATCCCCGTCCAGCCCAGCGCCTACGACGTGTGGGCCAGCCACGAGATGGTGACGCTCATCGCCGAAGCCCGGGTGTTCAGGCCGCAGCTTCGCGCGGCCTTCGTGATCAACCGGCGCGTGGTCGGCACGGTGATCGGCCGCGAAGCGCGCGCCGCCCTGGCGGATCAGCCTTTTGCCGCGCTGCAGACCGAAGTCTCGCAGCGCATCGTGTTCGCCGACAGCGTGGCCGCCGGGCGGCTCGCATGCGAGGCCGCGCCGAAGTGCGCCGCCGCGCGCGAGATCGCGGCACTGGCGCAGGCAGTGCAGGAGATGCTGCAATGACGGCATCCGCGCCTTCTGCCGTACCGAAGCGGGCATCCATCGGCCGCAAACCTGCCGCCGACCCGGCATCGACGTGGGTGCGCCAGGCGGACGCACCGRAGAGCCTCGCGAAGGCGTCGATCTACACCGCACGCCTCACCGTCGACGTGACGCCGGCGCTGCGGGGCCGCATCAAGGTGATTGCCTTCCAACGTGGCGTCACGGCGGCCGAAATGCTGCGCGAGCTGCTGGAGCGCGAATACGGTGGAGGCAAGTCATGACGCAGCCGTCGCCCATTGCCGCGCAGACCTGGCCACACGCAGCGCTGCCGCCACGGCCTGCCCCTATGCGCGTCTCGCTCGCCTTCGTCGAGCATCGCGTGAACGTCTGGCTGCGCTTCGGCCAGCCGGTGCGCGAGACGGTGCTCGACCGATGGCGGCGCGTGGCAATCTTCGAGCCCAACGCGGTGTGCTGTCGCGTCAAATGGATCGGCAACGACTACGGCACGGCGCTCTGGCAGCTCATGGTGCTGCAAGCACCGATGCCGTTCGACGGCGCGCAGCGCATCGCCGGCGTAGTGCCTGGCGCACGCATCCTGCTGCGCGCCGATGGCGAGCAGCAGGTCAAGGCGTTGCTCGAAGTGATCGACGCCATCGAAGCACTCGGCATTGAACCGGCCGCGGTTGCCGCTACGTACTGGCACACTGTTGGCAACCGGCTGGCTGCACGCCAGCCGCTGCCGGACTACACCAGCGAGCGCCATGCGGCGCATCTTGCGCGCGGGGCGCTGCGATGAGCCGGCGGGTACTTTTTGCTGCCATGGGCATCGGCTTGGCTGCGCTGTGCGCGCCGGCCTTCATGCCGGCGTCGGTGCATGAACATGTGTTCCTGGTCTACAACCCGACGGACAGTGTGCCGCGCGGCTGGTACCAGGTCGGCAGCATCGACAGCGCAGCTGCGCTGCACGTCGGCGGCATCGTGCTCGCCCGGCTTCCTGTCGACGTGGCAGCGTTCGCAGGACAACGCCGCTACCTGCCGAACGGTGTCCCGATCCTTAAGCGCATTGGCGCCATTGCTCCGCAGTCGGTGTGCGTTCGAGAACAGGTCGTGCTGATTGATGGCGCAGTGGCTGCGACCGCACGCACACATGACGGCGCGCGCCGACCACTGCACGTCTGGCAGCAATGCCGCCCCCTTGCCAGCGGCGAACTGTTCCTGCTCAGCGACACGAACCCGGCGTCTTTCGACAGCCGCTACTTCGGTCCCATCGCGACGTCTGCCGTGCTCGGCATCGCGCGACCCCTGTGGACATGGACCACGCCATGAGATCTGCCTCATCGCATCACCAAAGATGCCTCCAGACTGCAGCCGGGCATGCGCCCGCGCTGCACTCCATCGTGCAGGGGGCCCGCCGCCAGCGTGCAGCACGGGCTGCATTGCCGCTGCCCCTCAAGCAGCGCTGCGCACCCGGTGCGCCGCTGGCGGCAGGTCGGAGCCGGGAGCGGATGCGGAAGGCGGAGACGGAGGGCCAGATAAAAGGGGTGGCACGCCGTGCCCCTCCAAGCCTGTCTGCACGTAGGTTTGCGGCGGCACCGCAATGGGTCTTGCGCGTGCTGCACAGAAACTGGAATCCGCGTGGCAGCGGCGGTCCCCGCGTGCTGTCTCCGATGCGCTGCGCTACCGTGCGCCGGAGTCCTTATGGCTGGCAATGATGAGGATCGCTTTCGCATCAAGCCCGCCGCACCTAAATCGCGAGCAGGCCCGCGCTCGCAGCGCTTCGTTTCGCAGGTGCTTAAACAGGTATCGAAGACAGGCGCGAAGTCCGCCAGCAAGAGCCTGGGAAGACCCGCCAACACGTTTGGACGCGGTCGTGTCGCTTCCACTATGGCCTGCCAGCGCCTGGGACCGAACGCGCGACGCGTGGTCATCAAGTCCCGCTTCGTGGTTTTGCGGCGCGCCAGCCCGAACTCGGCGGCCGTTCACCTGCGCTACATCGAGCGTGATGGCGTCACACGGGACGGGCAAAAGGGCCAGGCCTACGGCGCTGACACCGACGTTGCCGATCTCAAGGTTTTTCAGGAACGCGGGCAGAACGATCGCCACCAGTTCCGGTTCATCGTCTCGGCTGAGGATGGCCTGGAGCTGAAGGATTTGAAGGGCTTCACCCGCCAGTTGATGCGCCAAATGGAGATCGATCTGGAAACCCGATTGGATTGGGTGGCCGTGGACCACTGGGACACAGACAACCCGCACACTCACATCGTGTTGAACGGCCATACTGGCGGGCCTGCAAGCGGCAGAGAAGATCTCGTTATTGCCTCCGACTATATGGCCCACGGCATGCGCTCGCGCGCGAGTGAGATCGCCACCGAATGGCTGGGGCCGCGCACCGAAGCGGAGATCCGTCGGAGCCTGCTGCGGGAGGTCGACCAGCATCGGCTAACCGGCTTGGACCGGGTGCTGATGCTGCAAGCTGGTCCCAATGGCATCGACTTGACGGACAACTCGCGACATCCGCAGAGTCAGAACGCACTGCGGGCACGGTTGCAGCGGCTCGAAAGCATGGGTTTGGCCGAGCGGATGGATGTAAATCGCTGGAAGCTTGAGCTCGGCATGGCCACCACGCTTGAGGCCATGGGCCAGCGCGAGGACGCACTGAAGACGGTGAGCCGTGCGCTCAAGGGTCAGCTGCGCGAATGCGTGGTCCACGAGCAACCGACTTACCCCGTCACGGGTCGGATTGCGGGCAAGGGTCTCGCCGACGAACTGCATGACCGCGCCTATCTGGTGGTCGACGGCGTCGACGGACGGGCGCACTACCTGAAGTTGCCAGCGAGCACCGACTTCACAGGCCTGCCGACAAATGGCATCGTGGAGGCGCGGCCACCAGCCCAGGAGAAGACTGTGGATCGCAACATCGTGACCGTCGCGAAAGACGGCGTTTACCAGACGGCCGACCACTTGGCCCAGCTGACGCGGGCGAAGGCCCGTGACCCTCGATCTGCTGTCGATGCACACGTGCGCAGACTCGAAGCGCTGCGCAGCGTCGGCATCGTGGAGCGCGTCGCCGATGGCATCTGGAAAGTGCCAACAGACCTAATGCAGAAGGCCCGCACTCATGATGCACAGAAAAACAAGGGGGTGGCACTCGAGCTGCGATCACATCTGCCCATCGACCAGCAGATGCGCGCCATAGGCGCCACTTGGCTTGACAGCCAACTGGTGGGCAATGGGCCGATCGCGTCGGGCATAGGCTTTGGGGCCGAAGTGCGGGATGCCATGCGCGACCGTCTTGATTTTCTTACTACCCAGGGGCTAGTTGAATGGCGTGGTCAGCGTTTCGTCTTGGCCAGCAACCTGCTTGCGACATTGCAACAGCGCGAACTTGCGGTCGTGGGAAATTCGTTGCAAGTACAAACTGGTCTGGCTTACCGGCCGTTGCAAGACGGACAGAAGATCAGCGGCATCTACAGAAAATCTGTGCAACTGCTTAGCGGCCGCTTTGCAGTGCTCGAGGACGGCATGGGTTTCCAACTTGTCCCGTGGAAGCCCGTGATCGACCGGCGGCTGGGTCAGCACCTCACCGGAGCATTTGAAAGGTCTGCTGTGACATGGAATGTCGGCCTTGGTCACGCCGTCGGCAATTGAGAGGTGGCCGTGACCCTTGGGCGCGAAGCCATTGTGCGGGGCCATTCCAATTTGTTCGTGCCGGCTACAGGACTGCCAACGCAACTGGCACGGGCGCATGCAGAGGGTCGGCTTGTGAAGAAGCTGTTGCACTTCACCAAGCCCAAGCTGCTGGTGGTCTATGAGCTGTGCCACCGGTCGTACGAGGCGAGTGCGGCGTACCTGTTCTTGCAGCTGATAAGCCGGCGTGACGAGCGCGGCTCGATGTTGGTGACCAGCAACCGCTCCGTGGCCAAATGGTGTACGGTGTTCGGCTATGCCTTGGTTGCCACGGAAATTTTGGATCAGCCCCGCACAACAGCCACATCTTCACGATTCGCAGCGACAGCTACTGGCTTAGCTCAGAGCGCCGTTACCGTACAGGAAAAAACACGGAGTCAGTGCTTCATTTCGCCCAGAGGTCATTGCTGGTGTCGCTTGACAGCATGAGCTCTAAGCTTAGTGCCATCCCGCGACCGTTTGAAGCCGCGCTTCCGTTGGACCGTAGCGGGCTTGGTCGCCCAAGACAGTTGTACGCGATCCTTACAGCAACGCGAGTGCAGAAAAACTTGGACTAACATAAAGCTCCACTTTTTTATCAGACGGTGGGAATTGCCTGCAGCCCTGCGCTAATCAATGTCAAACTTCAGAAGCACAAAGCGAGAGAGCGGGAGTCTGGTTGAGACCGACCTTTCCAGGGAGCGTGGTCGGAGCGGCACCCAAAGCATTGAGCGAGCCGTGGATCTTCTTCGCGTCGTTGCCATGGGGGGGCGCACCGGCATGCGACTGAAGGATATCGTCGCCGCATCCGGCCTTGCGGAGGCAACCGTGATTCGTATCGTCCGGGGCTTGACCGCTTGCGGCATGCTCGTACGCAATGATCGTTCGGGGCGATTCGCATTCGGTCAGTTGGCCCAGGAGTTTGCTCTCCTTTCCATCGGTGAGCACGCGCCCCACGTCGAGCATTGGCACCAAGTGTTGCGCGATTTGGCAGTGGTCACTGGCGAAACGCTGTACCTCAACCGACGGAACGGCTTTGACTCAGTCTGTTTGGATATGGTGAGGGGCGCGCAACCGGTGCAGTCTCATCCCATCGATGTCGGCGTGCGCCGTCCGCTTGGTGCCGGCGCCGGGGGGCTGGCCATGCTGGCGGTCATGCCGGAAGCGGAAGTCGATGCCTGCATTGCGCATAACGCACCACGCTACGGCTACTACGGTTTGGATACAGATGCTGTCCGCCATCTTGTTGGCGCGGCACGCGTGCATGGCTACTCTTTGCTAACCGGGCTCACGATACGTGGCGTCTCGGTCGTCGCACTCCCTGTTCCAGGCTCCGATGCGCGACTTTCGGTGGGCGTTGCCGGCATGACGGCGCGCTTCGTTCCGGAGCAATTGGCCGTCATCGTTCGCCAAGTTCAGGAGCGACTGACCAACGCCGCGTTGGCGGCGTCCCGGCCCCCAAATGCGACGGAATAGCTGAACTCCACATTGTGGAGTCTGCGCGATCGAGCGACGCGCGGGCTGGAATTATTCGCTCGATACTGCCGTCCAGCCGTGCATCGTCACGGCGTTCGACCACAAGAGCCGAGACAAAGATATGCCCCAATTTCGTTCGTTTTGCGCTGCCTACGCAACGCTGGCTGCCGCACTCATAGCCATCGCAGGAAATGCTTTCGCGCAAAGCTACCCCGCTCACCCGATACGTATTGTTGTCCCGTTCACGCCTGCGGGCGCGACAGATTTGGCCGCACGCGTGTTGGCAGATCGGATGGCGCCACTGCTAGGCCAGCCGGTGGTCATCGACAACAAGCCCGGTGCCGCTTCGGCCATCGGAATGGCTTTGGTGGCCAATTCGCAACCCGATGGCTATACCTTGGGTTTTGCAGGCGCCGGAACCTACAGTGTTCTACCTGCGGTGCGAACACTCTCCTTTGACATGCAGAAAGATCTTGCACCGCTAGCGCTGGTAGCGCGTATTCCACTAGTCATCGTAGTGCCGGCTTCGTCTCCTTACCGAAACCTTGCCGATCTTGCTGCAGCGGCGCGCAAACGATCCGACGGCATTCCCTACTATACGTATGGACCGGGATCTTCACCTCAACTGGTCGGCGCGATGCTGGCACGCGAAGGCAAGTTCAAGGTCATGGCCGTGCCGTACAAAGGCAGCTCCGAGGCTACCCTTGCTCTGATGCGGGGCGACGTTGAGATGGGCGTGGACACAGTCGCAGCACTTGCCGCCTACATCCGGGCGGGAAAGATGCGTCCGCTGGCGATCACAGGGAGTCGCCGCACCCCTTTCCTTGCCGACGTGCCGACGGTGGCTGAGGCCGGGTTCCCGGGAACGACCTGGGACGGCTACCTGGCAGCCTCTGCGCCAGCGGGGACCAGCCCGGCTATCCGAGCGCGGCTCACCGAAGCCATGCTGGAGATCATGAAGCGACCGGACGTGCGTGCCGCCTATGAGAACCAGTCGCTAGAGCCGGTGGCTGTCGGGCCGGACGAGTTCGGTCGTCAGATGGCGCAAGAAATCAAGCAGTTCCGCCAATTGTCCCTTGAGCTAGGTTTGAAGCTGGACTGAACGAGGATCCATGAACACACAGACCGCGTCTCCCCGCTGGACACGACGACCCGACGGAAGTAACTGGGGAGATTTTGGGCCCAACGACCGGCTCGGCCGCCTGAACCTATTGACGCCGACCAAGGTTCTCGAAGGCATCGCAGAAGTTCGTGAGGGTCGCATCTTTTCTCTGACGCTCCCCTTGGACAGGCCTGCGCCTGGACGCCTAAATGCTAGGCGCTCACCGCCAAAACTTCACGCGCATAAGCGAGGTAATGGATCAATCACATTTGCCTATCCGATCGCCAGCGACATTCCTGGCGCGACCGACGTCTTCTCTGACGAGGACGTCACTCTGTCTCCACAGTATTCCACCCAATGGGATGCTTTGGGGCACGTGGGCAGTCTGTACGACGCGGATGGAACCGGGCAACCACGGCTCCTTGGGTACAACGGTCACGCGCTGGGCAGTGGGCACTCGGCGGATGGACATTTCATTGGGGCCGAAGCGCTCTCGGTGCTGCCGATGGCAATGCGTGGCATTCAGGGCCGCGGCGTGCTGTTGGACTTGGAGCACACCTTCGGAAAAGGGCGCATGGCGATTGGGTACGACGGCCTGATGCGAGCCGCGGACGCGAGCGGCGCAGACATACGCCCGGGCGACATGCTGTGCCTGCATACCGGCTTCGCAGAGCGCGCCATGCTGGCAGCCTCGTCGAGCGACCCTGACCCAGGCTGGCATCTCGAAGGCGCGGTGCTTGACGGCACCGATGAACGGTTGTTGCGCTGGTTAGACGACGCGGGCATTGCTGCGCTGGCGGCCGACAACCATGCGGTCGAAGCGCGTCGCGACGTAGGTCCGGACTGCGGCTGCGCTGAAGGCGCGGTGCTCCCGCTACATGAGTTCTGCCTCTTCAAGATGGGCATTCCGATGGGTGAGCTCTGGCGCCTTACGCCGCTTGCACTGTGGCTGCGTCAAGCACGCCGGAGCAGCTTTCTGCTAACTGCTCCGCCGCTCGCACTGCCCGGCGCGGTTGGCTCACCGGTTACTCCTATCGCGACAGTTTGACTACTCGAATTCAACGACAGGTGGCAATCGGCCACCGAGGATCAACTCATGAATACTCACCGCCGCACCCTGCTGATGGCATTGCCGTTCGCAATCTCCTGTTTTGCGAATGCACAGACCAAAACGCCTTCCAAACCTGTACGAATTGTGGTGCCCTACGCCCCCGGGGGCGGCGTCGACGCGATGACCCGCCGTGTCGCCCAAAAGCTCACGGAGCAGACTGGCACGACATATTTTATTGAGAACAAGGCCGGTGCAAGCGGAACGATAGGCACCGCGCAGGTCGCACGCGCGGCACCAGACGGCACGACGCTACTGGCCAATGATGGGACTTATGCCATCCTTCCATACGTTTTCAAGTCGCTCCCTTGGGATCATGCGAACGATCTAGTCCCGGTGACCACGACGTCAGTCTCCCCGGCCGTGCTCGCTGTCACGCCCGGGCCGCGGTTTGCCGATCTTGCTGAGCTGATTCGCTATGCCAAGGCGCACCCCGGAGAGCTGACCTACGGCACTGGCGGCGTTGGAAGTTCTTTGCACTTCGCAACCGAACTGTTCGCCCAATCGGCCGGCATTGCGCTGCGCCATATTCCCTTTAAGGGTGCGGGCGAAGCGATTGCTGCCGTGGCGGCGGGCACCGTCGACCTCGGCATTGGCGGTCCTTCTTCCGTATTGGCTTTGACCCAGGGCGGCAAGCTTAAAGCGCTGGCCGTCAGCGGTTCGCGCCGCCTATCAGCATTGCCCACGGTCCCGACCTTCGACGAGGGCGGCATTCGCTACGAAATGAGCTACTGGACGGGCTTGGCGGCTCCGAAAGGAACGTCACCCGACACCGTGGCCTTCCTGCAGCAGCAGGTAGCTCGATCCATGGAATCGCCGGATGTCCGCAGCTACTTCAGTTCGATCGGCGCCGAGCCGGGAGGCATGCCGAGCGCTCAGTTCGCGCACTTTATCAAAGACGACGTGATGCGCTGGAAGGATGTGGCTGCACGCGCGGGCATCAGGCCGGAGTAGCGCCATGTACTTTCCGCAACCGCCCGCCATGCAAGAAATGCGAATCTTCAGCCGTCTGCCTGATCGCTTCCGCTCCCCAGCGCGTACCGACTGGAGTGAAGCCAATCGTGCGGGCCAGCCCATCGACTCCTTTCTTGAGGGACCAGTCTTCGATCAGGCGGGCAACCTCTATGTTTGCGACATTCTCTTGGGCCGCATCTTCCGGGTCCGAACGGATGGTGATTGGACACTCGTCGTGCAATACGATGGCGAACCCAACGGGCTAAAGTTTCTCGACGAACATCACCTGATTGCCGCCGACTACCGCCGTGGTCTTATGCGCATTGACGTACGTGACGGTAGCGTTGAGTCGCACCTGTCGCGGCGTCACAGCGAGAGCTTCCGCGGACTGAACGACCTAGTCTTCGATAGCGCTGGCAACTTGTATTTTACCGACCAAGGCCAGTCTGGCCTGCACGATCCCGCAGGTCGCCTGTTTCGGCTGCAACCGGACGGGAAGCTCGACGTCCTGCTCGATGGCATTCCCAGTCCCAACGGCGTTTGTCTTTCTGTCGACGAGAAGGTACTTTTTCTCGCGGTCACGCGGGCCAATGCGGTGTGGCGCGTGCCGCTGATGTCCGACGGAGGCGTGGCAAAAGTGGGACTTTTCTTCAGTTCATATGGGCCTGCCGGCCCCGATGGACTCGCGATGAGCCGAGACGGTGCGCTACTCGTGGCGAACCCCGGACTTGGCTACGTTTGGATTCTCAACAAACGCGCAGAACCCACACACGTACTACGAAGTCCTGACGGGCTTTCCCTTACCAACCTGGCTTTTGGCGGACACGACCGAAAAACTTTGTTCTGTACGGAATCATCGACCGGAACGATCCTACAAGCGCAGCTGGAGATTGAAGGACTTCCAATAGCCACCCGCAGCAGTTCGTTCCCGGAAATCTTATGAACCCCCTTGCTCCTTTTACTTCCGGCGCCACAGACCACCGCAAACGCATGAGGGAAAGGCTTCGATCAGGGCGTACGCTATGGGTACCCGGCGCCTATGACGTGCTGAGTGCACGACTGATCGCAGAAGCCGGCTTCGATGCCGTAGTGGTGACTGGCTTTGGCGTATCGGCTTCGATGCTTGGACTGCCTGACACCGAGCTTTACACGATGACCGAGAACCTCTCCGTGGTGCGCGCCGTCTGCTCGGCGATCGACCTGCCGGTAATGGCCGACTGCGACACTGGCTATGGCAATGCGATCAACGTGATGCGCACGGTGCGCGAATTTGAAGCTGCCGGAGCTTCGTCGGTCACGTTCGAGGATCAGGTCACGCCAAAAAAGTGCCCAGCCGTCAGTGACGCTACACCGCTACTTCCACTGGAAGAAGCCGCCGGCAAAATTCGCGCAGCGGTTGAAGCACGGCGCGACCCCGCGCTCGTAATCATTGCGCGTACCGATGCGCGTACGCCAGAGGAATCGATCCGCCGTGCACGTGCCTATGTTGAGGCGGGCGCCGACGTCGTGAAACCCATCAGCAAGTGCTTTGACTCATTCGACGGTTTAGTGCGATTCCGCGAGGCTACAGGCAGCCCGATCGCGATCTCCCTTCTGGGGCCGCTGCAGCGCAACCTGTCCAGCTCGCAGATCGAACAGCTGGGCGGGATCTGCACGTTTCCGCTCCTGCCCTTGCTGACCGCAGCCGCCGCGCTGCGAAAGAATCTCTCGGTCCTCCGAAGCACCCTCAGTCCGACTGAGGTCCCGCTGACGCCCATGCCCGAGATGGAGTTCAAGCGCTTCATCGGATTCGAAGAGATTGAGGCGCTCGAACCGCGCTTCATGCTGTCGCCTCGCTGATCTGTCTAAAACTAGGAGACAACCAATGGGCACCAATCGCCTGCTTACCTTTGCCCTCTTGCTCAGCATTGCTATTGCAATGCCTGCTAGTGCGGCGGATGTATACCCAAATCGACCTATTCGGATCATCGTGCCATTTACAGGCGGTAGCGGCTCTGATGCTAGCGCGCGCTACTTTGCTGAAAAGATGGCGCCGATCCTCGGCCAAGCCTTTATTGTGGAGAACCGCCCTGGTGCCGATGGCGCGATTGGAATGATGGCTGCGAAATCAGCACCCGCCGACGGCTATACCGTTGTTCAAGGCGGCATCTCACCCTCAGTTGTCAATGCCGTGCTTGTTCCCAACTTGGGCTATGACCCACTTAAGGACTTCGTGCCTTTGACCGGTTACGGCCGCAACATGAACGTGATCATTGTCTCCAACGAGGCGAAGCAACACAGCTTTAAGGAGCTGCTCGCCGATGCTCGGACCTCGTCTCGGCCACTCAACATGGGTACTTTCTCAACCACGCTAGCCTTGTCCGGCGCGTGGATGGCCAAGTTGGCAAACGTTAAGTTGAACAACATCCCTTACCGGGGTCAAGGTCCGGTTATGACTGAGGTCATCGGCAACCAGCTGGACTTCGGCATGGTTGATCTTGGAGGTGCTTCACCACTGATTCGCGCTGGGAAGTTACGCGCGCTAGCGGTCACGGGGGAAAAACGCCATCCAGATTTTCCAGAGATCCCCACGGTGCAGGAAAGTGGTGTGGCCAACTATTCGCAGTACAGCTGGAACGCTTTTTACGTGCGCGCCGAGACGCCCGCTCCGATACGCGCAATGCTGGGAGAAGCGATTCGCCAAGTGATGACCCGGGAGGAAACTGTCCGTAGTTTTTACGCCCCAAAGGGCACGGAAGGCATTCCGTTAACGCCTGCTCAGATGCAGAAGCTGCAGGAAGACGAGATCGCACGATTCCGGCGCATCGCCGCACAAGTCGGGCCCATTGATAAGAATTGAGAGTTGCCGTGTATCCCGACCAAAATCCTTTGCTCAAAAAATTGGCGGCCGACGCTGTTATTACCGGTATGTACGTTCAGACCGCAAGCCCCGACATCGTCGAGATAGCGGGCGCTAGCGGGATTGACTATGTAATCATCGACCAAGAGCATGGCGGCTTTGGCTATGAAGAGATGGTGAATTTGATTCGTGCTGCCGAAGCAGCAGGTGTCTGCCCTGTTGTGCGGGTCGAGAATCACGGCGCCTCTGGTTTACGTAAGGCTGTAGAGGCTGGTGCGCTCGGGGTCTATGTGCCGGACGTACGCACAGCCGAGCAAGCTCGCGCCGCCATCGCTGCTGTCAAGTTCCGCGATGCAGACAACGGAGGCATGCGTGGCGCCTGCCCAACCGTCCGGGCGGCACGCTCTCGAGGAGCCGCGGAGTGGTCACGCTATGTGGCTTGGTCTAACGCCAATGTCACAGTGTCGATTTTGGTTGAGAGTGAAGAAGGTCTGCACCACCTCGATGAGATTCTTGCCGTACCTGGCATCGACACCATTGTGCTTGGAAGATTCGATCTAGCGCATGAGATGGGGCTTGGCAGCGATCGCTACGGAGCCTTGATCAGCGGTCTGTTCGACAAGTTCGTATCGCGCGCCGACCGTGCGGGCGTGAGATATGTCACGCGACTGCGTCCAGGGCAAAGAGAGGAGATGCGGCGCGAACGCGATTCATGGATAAAGCGCGGTGCACGCAATTTCACCATCGGATCCGACAGAGAGTTTATCGCTTGGGCATTTGGTGAGGCTCTGCAATCTCTTAAGTGAGAGCTAAGTATGTGCAGCCACTCGCATGGTCAGAGCTAGTGTTTGGACTAGTTGCTGAAGCGAAGTGCGCCCGCACGCGCGACCAAGCGCAGTGCCAATCGCCTCAGAAGATTTTTGACTAGTCGTGCGGCGGAGGGCGTATGTCGTTGAGATTGCGCTGCGCTGCTGGGGGGGCGTGTGCTCGCGAGCCCCTCTTTCGGCGCTCAGCACGCCTTCGCACCGCCAATGGCAATGGCAATGGCAATGGCAATGGCAATGGCAATGGCAATGGCTATCACAAGAATGAACAATCGAAAGTTAAGTTAACAAAGCCGAGGAGGCATAGGCCAAATTTATCCCGAGAAAGCACCTGCGTTGCGCAGCAGCATAGGTTGACCGCATTTGTCCGAATTTTTTATTTTGGTCAGTTCGCCCCCCTTTACGCCATTGCAACTGACCATGATCGAGCTTAGACACTTGCGCTATTTCGCTGCTGTTGCGGAGGAACTCAACTTTCGCCGCGCCGCGGAGCGGATCCACATCGACCAGACGCCGTTGTCGCGCACCATCCGCGATCTGGAAGACCAGCTGGGCGTCCAGCTCTTCATGCGTATGCCGCGCAAGCTGCGCCTCACGCCAGCCGGCACACGCTTGCTCAAAGAATCCCACAAACTATTCATCCGACTTGAGCGCACGCGACGCGTTGTGCGCGCGACCGATGCCCGACACCGCGCACCGCTTCGCATCGGCATTGCGGATGGCATAGCCCAGCCCAAGTTGTCCGAATGTTTCACCGGCTGGCAAGCACTAGCGCCAGAGACGCCACTCGAGTTGTCGGAAATGAGCGCCGATGAACTTGCCACCGCGCTGCGGCGTGAAGAGATCGATGCCGGCGTATCTTTCGGTCTGCCGGAAGACGAGGCCATCGCTCAGGAGCCGGCCTGGAACTATCCGCTGGTGGCGATGCTGCCATTTGGGCACGAGCTCGCGTCCTTGGAGAAGGTGGCGCTGGCCGACCTTCTGGCCTTCCCTTTGATTTCATGCAGGGTTGACCGGCAGCCGGGCCTGGTGCAGCAGATGCGGGACATCGTGCGGCGCCATCGGACGGAACTCACGATCACCAGCGAAGCGAGCAGCTTGGCTGGCTACGTCACACGCATCGCCGCTGGCATGGGTGTCGGCTTGGCAGATGCTGGTCATGCTGCCACACTGCACCGCACCGACGTGGTCTCGGTACCGCTCCAAGAGGACGAGCGCATCATCACTTGGGTGCTTCACAAGCACCAGCGCTTCGGCCTACACGAAGATCTTCAGCGCTTCCTGACCCACGCCAAGAACCTGCACTGATCGTTACAAGGCCGGCCGAATCGCAGCGTTGCGTCGCGCCATCGGCCTTGGACAAGCTGCTCATGCTTTGCAATGCTGCAGGCTCGACGGCCTTTAGGGCGCGTTGATCGGGCCAGCCACTTGCGTTTTCACGTACCCGCCAGCGTACGCCGTGCCACGCCTTGTTGGGTGTGCGTCGCGGCGATCCGATTCCAGACTCAAGCACTTGTGCAGGAGCAGCACATGCGTGCTGGAACCAGGACGCAATCAATGACGGAAGTAAGACGTAAAGGGGGTGGACGATGCCCACAGGCATCCTCTTCGGACAGATCTTCATCGTGCTGGGTGTGGCCTTCGGCGGCGTGTGGTTGGCAACGCAGTGGACGGCTCATGCGCTGGGCTATCAACCGCGCCTCGGAGCTGCATGGTTCGATATTTCCGACTTGCCCGTTTACGAGCCCTGGAAGCTCTTCGAGTGGTGGTACTTCTACGATGCCTACGCACCCGACGTGTTCGTTCGCGGCGGCACCATCGCGGCATCGAGCGGCCTGTTTGCCACCGGCGCGGCCATCGGCATGGCGGTCTGGCGCTCACGTCTGGCCAAACGCGTCACGACTTACGGGTCGGCCCGCTGGGCCGACGCGGATGAGATCCAGCGGGCAGGCTTGATCCGCGCCACGGGCGTGTTCCTCGGCAAGCTGAGCGGAAAGGCTCTCGCATACCTGCGCCACGACGGCCCGGAGCACGTGATGGTCTTTGCCCCCACGCGCTCAGGTAAGGGTGTTGGTCTCGTCATCCCCACGCTGCTGTCATGGACCGGTTCGGCCGTGATCCACGACATCAAGGGCGAGAACTGGAACCTCACCGCAGGCTGGCGCACACGCTTTAGCCACTGTCTGCTGTTCAACCCGACCGACGCGAAGAGCACTGCGTACAACCCGCTGCTCGAAGTGCGACGCGGCATGCACGAAGTCCGCGACGTGCAGAACATCGCCGACATCCTGGTTGACCCGGAAGGCGCGTTGGAGCGTCGCAACCACTGGGAGAAGACCAGCCATGCGCTGCTGGTCGGCGCGATCCTGCACGTGCTCTACGCAGGGGAGGACAAAACGCTGCGCGGCGTTGCCAACTTCCTGTCCGATCCGGCATGCGCGTTCGAGGTGACGCTGCATCGGATGATGACCACCAAGCACCTTGGCAATGGGGTGCATCCCGTCGTCGCATCGGCCGCCCGCGAAGTCCTCAACAAGAGTGACAACGAGCGATCTGGCGTCCTGTCCACCGCCATGAGCTTCCTGGGCCTCTACCGCGACCCCACGGTGGCCAAAGTCACGTCGCGTTGCGACTGGCGCATCGCTGACCTGATCTCGGCCGAGCATCCGGTTTCGCTGTATCTCGTCGTGCCGCCCTCGGACATCAGCCGTACCAAACCGCTGATCCGTCTGATCCTTAACCAAGTCGGCCGGCGATTGACGGAGTCGCTCGATGGCTCGGATGGCATCGCGCGCAAACACAAGCTGCTTTTGATGCTCGACGAGTTCCCGGCGCTGGGACGGCTGGACTTCTTCGAGAGCGCCCTCGCCTTCATGGCCGGCTACGGCCTGCGTGCCTTTCTGATCGCACAGTCCCTGAACCAGATCGACAAGGCCTACGGCCAGAACCATTCGATCCTGGACAACTGCCATGTGCGCATCGCGTTCGCCACGAACGATGAACGCACGGCCAAGCGCATCTCGGAGGCGCTGGGAACCGGCACTGAATTGCGCGCGCAGCGCAACTACGCCGGCCACCGGCTGGCACCCTGGCTCGGCCACCTCATGGTGTCGCGGCAGGAGACGGCTCGACCGCTGCTCACGCCCGGTGAAGTGATGCAGCTTCCGCCCGATGACTCCGTGGTGATGGTCTCGGGCCATCCGCCGATCAAGGCGAAGAAACTCCGCTACTACCAGGACCGGAACTTCACTGCACGGGTGCTTCCGCCGCCCGTGTTGGCATCGGGTGGCTATGCGGATCGCCCTACGGCACGCACTGACGATTGGAGCGGGCTGGCGCCGCTTGCAGTGAGCGAATCCACTTTCAGTGGCGAAGAAGGCGGCTTTGCCGACGCGGGAGGTCACCAGCTCAAGCCCGATCTCGACGTGGCACCCGACACGCCGGTCTTGCCGGATGACGATGGACTGCTGGTGCTCGACGACGAGGACGACATGCCACTGCGTCCGCAGGACGTGGACCGGCAACTTACGCGCAGCGCACGTCTTGCCACCATGGACCCCGACGACGGGATCGCCCTATGAGTCGGACACGCCTGAACATCTTCATCGAGCCAGCGCACGCCAAGCGCCTGGACCAGGTCTCCGCGCACAAGGGAGTTTCGAAGTCCGCCGTGATCGCGGCGGCACTGGCGTCATTCCTTTCGCCGGACGGCGAGGATCAGCGCGAGGCGGCCCTGGCCAAACGTCTGGATCGCCTCTCGCGGCAGTTCGACCGTCTGGAACGCGACCAGGGCGTGCTGATCGAGACCGTTGCCTTGTACCTGCGCCACTACCTGACCGTGGCGCTGCCGGTGCCCGAACACCAGCACGAGGCCATGCGCGCTCAGGGTCGCGCCCGCTACGCGCAGTTCATCGAGCAGCTGGCCCGCCACATCCAGCGCGGGCGCAGCCTGATTCGCGAAGTCCATCAAGACATCGAGCCGATTGCACCGGCACAGCAAACGAGTGAAGGCCGCCAGCCGCCCTCCTCTGACGGCGCGATTCATGGAAACGACCCAGCCATGTCCAGTGAAGGAGAAAGACCATGAGGCCCATCAACATCGCTCAGGGCGGAGGCGTAGGCGACGGCGGCGAATACATCGGCCGACGCATCCGCATGCTGCGCACCGCCATGGGCCCGGAGATCACGGCGGCGCTCGACGACCCGGAGGTCGTCGAAGTGCTGCTGAACCCGGACGGCTCGCTGTGGGTGGATCGGCTTGGAACGGGCCGCGCGCCGACCGGCACTTCGCTGCCAGCGCCCGTGGCCGAGCGGATCATCCGGCTCGTGGCTGCGCACGTTCGCACCGAGGTGCATGCCGGCGCACCGATCCTTTCGGCGGAGCTGCCTGAGACCGGCGAGCGTTTCCTTGGCGTGCTGCCGCCCGTTGTGCGGGCGCCTTCGTTCGCGATCCGCAAGCGCGCACTGCGCATTATGAATCTCGCACGCTATGTAGAGGACGGCGTGATGACGGCCGAGCAGGCGGCATTTCTCCGCTCGGCGGTGCAGGAGCGGCAAAACATCGTCGTCGTGGGCGGGACCAGTACCGGCAAGACGACTCTCGCCAACGCCTTGCTCGACGAGATCGCCAAGACGCGTGATCGCGTGCTGATCCTCGAGGACACCGTGGAACTGCAGTGCCGCAGTGACGACCACGTCGGCATGCGCACCGAGCCCGGCGTCAGCACCATGGCCGACCTGGTGCGCGCGACCCTGCGGCTAAGGCCGGACCGCATCGTCGTCGGCGAAGTGCGCGGCGCCGAAGCGCTGGACCTGCTCAAGGCCTGGGGCACAGGGCATCCGGGTGGCATCGCCACCGTACACGCCGGCTCCGCCGCTGGCGCGCTCACCCGGCTCGAACAGCTCGTGCAGGAGGTGAGCGTCACCGTCCCGCGCGCCCTCATCGCCGAGACCGTCAACGCGATCGTCTTCATCGCAGGCCGCGGCCGCGCGCGTCGCGTGCGCGAGATCGCGCGTGTCATCGGCTTCGACAGCCATGGCTACCAGCTCGATACCTCGCCCGGGCCAGGCTTTCCTTCGATTTCCCCCAACCCGTCATCCACAGGAGAACCGACATGACGAATCTGCGTACTTCCGTAAAGCTGCTTCTGTTCGCCGCCACTGCTGCAGCGGTGTTGCTCACCGTTGCGCTGCCCGCGCACGCTGCCGGCTCCAGCATGCCCTGGGAGGCACCACTGCAATCCATCCTCGATTCAATCCAGGGACCGGTGGCGCGCATCGTCGCGGTGATCGTCATCATCGCCACCGGGCTGGCGCTGGCGTTCGGCGACACCTCTGGAGGCTTCCGCAAGCTGATCCAGATTGTTTTCGGTCTGTCCATCGCGTTCGCGGCTTCCTCGTTCTTCCTGACCTTCTTCAGCTTCACGGGCGGAGCGGTGTTGGCATGAATGCCACTGCACAGATGCATGGCTCGGCGCCGGGCTTCGAGGTGCCGCTGCACCGATCGCTGACCGAACCGATCCTGATGGGGGGCGCGCCGCGTACCGTGGCGATCGCCAACGGCACGCTGGCCGCAGCGGTCGGGCTGGGGCTGCAGCTTTGGTTGCCCGGTATCGCACTAGGGCTCGTCGGGCACTCACTCGCTGTCTGGGGCGCCCGCGTGGACCCGCAGTTCATGCAGGTGTTCGCGCGGCACATCAAACACCGGCAACTGCTGGACGTGTGAGGACATCACGATGATGAACCTCACCGAATACCGCAAGCGTCCGGCGCTGCTGGCCGACTGGCTTCCCTGGGCAGGGCTTGTCGCTCCCGGAGTCGTGCTCAACAAGGACGGCTCGTTCCAGCGCACGGCGCGTTTCCGCGGGCCAGACCTGGACAGCGCGACACAGGGCGAGCTGGTCGCCACGTCAGCGCGCCTCAACAACGCACTGCGCCGGCTCGGCTCGGACTGGGCGCTGTTCGTCGAGGCCGAGCGGCGCGAAGCTGCCGACTACCCGGAGTGCTCGTTTCCCGAACCGCTCTCCTGGCTCATCGACGAAGAGCGGCGCGCCGCCTTCGAGGAAGACGCCAGCCACTTCGAGAGTAGCTACCACCTCTCGCTGCTGTATCTGCCGCCGGAGGAATCGCGTGCGCGTGCGGGCCGGCTGCTCTACGAGAACCAGAAAACCGAAGGCGTAGATTGGCGTGAACGGCTGGGGACCTTCGTGTCCGAGACCGAACGTTTCTTCGGCCTGCTCGAAGGCGTGATGCCAGAGATCCGCTGGCTCGACGACGGTCAGACCTTGACCTACTTGCATGGGTGCGTTTCGACGCGCCGGCATGCCGTCACGGTGCCCGAGGTACCGATCCACCTCGATACCTTGCTGGCGGATGAGCCGTTGGTGGGTGGACTGGCACCGATGCTGGGTAACTCACATCTTCGGGTACTGACAGTGCGAGGCTTTCCGACGTCGACGTGGCCCGGCCTGCTCGACGACCTGAATCGCCTGGGCTTTGCCTACCGCTGGAGCACGCGGTTCATCTGTCTGGACAAGGCGGAATCGGAGAAGGAACTGAGCCGCCTACGCCGCCAGTGGTTCGTCAAGCGCAAGAACATAGTGGCGCTGCTGCGCGAAACGATCTTCCAGCAGGAATCGCCGCTTGTGGATAGCGATGCATCGAACAAGGCGTCGGACGCGGATGCAGCCTTGCAGGAGCTGGGCAGCGACCAGGTAGCGTTCGGCTACGTCACTGCGACGGTGACTGTGCTCGATGCCGATGCAACCGCAGCCGATGAGAAGTTGCGGCAGGTAGAGCGTGCGATCCAGGGACGTGGCTTCGTGACGATCCCGGAGACCCTGAATGCGGTCGATGCCTGGCTGTCGTCGATCCCCGGCCATGCCTATGCGAACGTGCGCCAACCCATCGTCTCGACGCTGAACCTGGCACACATGATGCCGGTCTCGGCCGTCTGGGCTGGGCCTGAGCGCAATGCACATCTCGATGGCCCTCCACTCATCGTCACCCGTACCGATGGCGCGACACCATTCCGGCTGGTCACGCACATCGGCGATGTGGGCCACACGCTGGTGGTCGGGCCGACCGGCATGGGCAAGTCGGTGCTGCTCGCCACATTGGCGATGCAGTTCCGGCGCTACGCAGGTTCCCAGTTGCTCGTCTTCGACATGGGGCGCTCGATGCGCGCCACCGTGCTCGGTCTTGGCGGCGAACACTACGACCTTGGTGCGGACGGAGCCATTGCGTTCCAGCCCTTGGCTCGCATCGACCAGTACGCCTACCGGACCTGGGCAGCCGAGTGGATCGAAGGACGCTTGGTTCAGGAAGGCGTCGCTGTCGGGCCGGCCGAGAAGGACGCCGTGTGGTCTGCGCTCAACAGCCTAGCGAGCGCGCCGGTCGAACAGCGCACCATGACCGGCCTGTCGGTGCTGCTGCAGTCCAACGCGCTGCGCCAGGCGCTGCAGCCCTACGTGCTGGATGGTGCGCACGGCACGCTGCTCGACGCGGACTCGGACCGGCTCGGCACGGGTTCGATCCAGTGCTTCGAGATGGAAGAGCTGATGCAAAGCAAAGCAGCGGTGCTGGCCGTGCTGGGGTATCTGTTCGCGCGCTTCGATGAGCGCTTCGACGGAGCGCCGACCTTGTTGATCCTTGACGAGGCGTGGCTGTTCCTCGACGACCCCGTGTTCGCGTCGCGCATCCGCCAGTGGCTCAAGACGCTGCGCAAGAAGAACGTCTCGGTGATTTTCGCGACGCAGTCACTCGCCGACATCCAAAACTCGTCGATTGCGCCGGCCATCGTGGAGAGCTGCGCGAGCCGCATTTTCCTGCCAAACCCGCAGGCGACCGAGCCGCAGATCCGCTCGATCTACGAGGGCTTCGGCCTGAACACACGGCAGATCGACATCGTCGCGACCTCGCAGCCGAAGCGGGACTACTACTACCAGTCGCGGCTCGGCAACCGCGTCTTCGATCTCGGCCTGGGGCCGGCGGCGCTGGCTTTCGCCGGGGCCTCCTCGTCGGAAGACCAGCGCGCCATCGATGCCGAGCTTGCCAATGGCGATACCGGTGCATTCGCCGCCACCTGGTTGCGCCATCGCGGCCTCGACTGGGCGGCCGATCTCATCCCCTCGTTTCCTTCCTTTCCACCCTTTGCGTCCACACCTCAGGAGAACACGCCATGAAGAAGACCATGCTTGCCGTCGCCACAGCGGCCTTGATGAGCGCGCTGCCCGCTGCGCATGCGCAGTGGGTCGTGATCGATCCCACCAACCTCGCGCAGAACCTCATGACGGCTGCCAACACGCTGGAGCAGATCAACAACCAGATCAAGCAGTTGCAGAACCAGGCGCAGTCGCTGACGAACCAGGCGAAGAACCTGACCGGTCTGGACTTCAGCGCCCTGAACGAACTGCGCGCCGCGCTGTCGGCGACGAACCGATTGATCCAGCAGGCGCAGGGCCTGGCCTTCAACGTGCAGCAGATGGAAACGCAGTTTCAACAGCTGTATCCCGAGTCGTTCAGCGCCACCGTCTCCAGCGGACAGATGGTGCTGGATGCGCGCAAGCGCTGGACGAACTCGCTCGACGCGCTTCGCACCGCGACCAAGGTGCAGTCGCAGGCGGTACAGAACTTCGCCTCGGACGAATCGACGCTGACGGATCTGGTGAACCGCAGCCAGTCGGCCGTGGGCGCCTTGCAAGCCACGCAGGCGACCAATCAGCTGCTGGCCTTGCAGGCGCGGCAGTCGATCCAGGCGCAGCAGCTTCAGATCACGCAGGACCGGGCAGCGGCACTGGAACAGGCACGGCAAGTCGCCGTCCAAGAGCGTGCGCGCGAGGTGCGCCGCCGGTTCATGGGTGCGGGCACGCCATACACGCCTGCCGCGGTGAATTTCTACAGCGAATGAGGAGACTGCCATGAACAAGCTCTTCATCCTTGCAGCCTCGGCTTCAACCTTGCTGATGGCGGCCTGCGGCAAGCCGGGATCCATCGAATCCGTCGAATCACTCGTGGCAAACCCTGAGCACCTGAAGGAACTGCGTGCGCAGTGTAAGGCCGACCATGCCAAGGTCGGCGATGCGCAGTGCAACGCAGTGGCCGAGGCCACGCGCCGGCGCTTCTTCGGCAGCGGTGGCCCGTCGTACACGCCGCCCGCTTTATCGCCAGCGTCGCCGGCACCGAAGGAATAGCCGTGCAGGACGTGGCGGTCATCGACCGGTTCCTCGACGTCTTCTCGCGCTATATCGATTCGGGCTTCGGGCTGTTGCGCGGTGAGGTGGCCTTCCTCACGGCCACTCTGATCGCGATCGACATGACGCTCGCAGGCTTGTTCTGGGCGATGAGCCATGCCTCCGGCCAGGGCGATGACGTGATAGCCAAGCTGATCAAGAAGGTGCTGTACGTCGGAGCCTTCGCCTACATCATCGGCAACTTCAACAGCTTGGCGGGCATTCTTTTCCGCTCCTTCGCCGGGCTGGGCTTGACGGCTTCGGGGTCGGGCATGAGCCAGGCGCAACTGCTGCAGCCGGGCCGGCTCGCCAAGGTTGGCATCGACGCCGGCCGGCCGATCATGGAGCAGATCGGCACCATGACGGGCTTCCCGGAGGTGTTCGCGAACCTCGACACCATCGCAGTGCTGTTCCTCGCATGGCTCGTCCTGATCGTGGCGTTCTTCGTGCTGGCGGTGCAGCTCTTCGTCACGCTGATCGAGTTCAAGCTGACCACGCTCGCGGGCTTCGTGCTGGTGCCATTCGCGCTGTGGAACAAGACCTCGTTCCTGGCTGAAAAGGTTTTGGGCAACGTGGTGTCGTCGGGGATCAAGGTGCTGGTGCTCGCGGTGATCGTGGGCATCGGCTCTGGGCTGTTCGCAGAATTCACAGTGCCACCAGGTGCGGACCCGAGCATTGACCATGCGCTGGTGATCATGCTGGCATCGCTGGCGATGCTCGGATTGGGGATCTTCGGCCCCGGGATCGCGACGGGGCTGGTATCTGGTGCGCCGCAGTTGGGCGCGGGTGCTGCGGCGGGCACCGCGATGGGTGCAGCAGGGCTGGCCGTGGCTGGAGGTGCGGCTGTAGCTGGCGCTGGTTCCGCAGTCGCGGCGGGTGCGCGTATGGCGCCCGGCGCGGCGCAGGCGGCCATCAGCGGCGGCGCGACCACCGCGCGCTCGGCCAGCGCCCTGGCCAGCGGTGCGAAGTCTGCTTACCAGACGGGCGCTGCCGCATCGGACGGTAGTGGCGTGCGTGCTGCCGGTGCTGGACTCGCCAACGTCGCCAAGGCCGGGGCGAGTGCAGCGGGCCAGCGCGTCGCTTCCGGCGCCAAGGCCGCCAAAAACCGCGCTGCGAGCTTCGTGGCCGATGCTGCCGCGCCTGCCTCTCCTTCTGCCTTCGCCTCTGGTTCAGCTGCCGAAGGCAATGTGTCGTCCCCTTCAGCAGCAGAGCCCGCATGGGCGCAGCGCATGCGCCGCAAGCAGCAGGTGACTCAAGCCGCGACGACTGCCGCCCACGTGCTGCGCTCGGGCGACCACGCCGGTGGCGGCGCCAGCCCCAGCCTGCGGGACAGCTCCAACCCCTGAACCCTTTTTTGAAAGGAAACATTGTGCGTTTCAAACGACCCCAGGTTCGGTACTCGGACACGCCCGAGCCCGTCACCCCCTATCAAGCCGCCGCGCAGGTCTGGGACCAGCGCATCGGCGACAGCCGCGTGCAGGCGAAGAACTGGCGCTTGATGGCCTTCGGCAGTTTGGCGCTGGCGCTCCTGATGGCTGGCGGGCTGGTCTGGCGCTCTGCGCAGTCCATCGTCACGCCCTATGTCATCGAGGTGGACAACGCCGGTCAGGTGCGCGCCGTCGGCGAAGCTGCCGCACCGTACAAGCCGGCCGATGCGCAGATCGCTTTTCACCTGGCGCGCTTCATCGGCGACGTGCGGTCGCTCTCCATCGACCCGATCGTGGTGCGGCGCAACTGGCTCGAAGCCTACGACTACACGACCGACCGCGGTGCCGCGACGCTGAACGACTACGCGCGAACCAACGATCCGTTCTCTCGCATCGGGCAGAGCTCGGTGGCCGTGGAAGTGACCAGCGTGGTCCGAGCCAGCGACACCTCGTTCCAGGTGCGCTGGATCGAGCGCAGCTACACGAATGGATCGCCTTCGGGCACCGAGCGCTGGACGGCGGTGCTGTCCGTCGTGCTGCAGCCGCCACGCACCGAAGAACGACTGCGCAAGAACCCACTGGGCATCTACGTCAACGGCCTGTCCTGGAGCCGTGAACTCGAATCAACGCAAGGAGCAAAACCGTGAAGCCACATTTCCGTAGAACCACATCGCCTTTGATCCTGCTGGCCGCGCTGGCATCTGTGACGGGCTGCGCTACGCAGGGCAAGGCGCCGCCGGTGATCTCGCTCGACGAGCCCGTTGCCGTCGCTGCGAAGGTCTCGCCCGAGCCTGCGAAGCCCATCGAAGTGGTGGCCGTTCCTGAGCCACTGCCGTTGCCCGAACAAATGAAGGCGTTGCCGGCCGAAGGTGAGGCGAAGCCGACACAGGAGCCGGCCGACGACAAGGTGCGTGTCTCCCGCGCGAATGAGGAAGCCCGCATCGCGCCGACGCGCGAGGGGTACGTGAATGCGATCCAGGTCTGGCCCTACGCGGACGGAGCGCTGTATCAGGTCTACACCAGCCCGGGTCGTGTCACCGTGATCGCGCTGCAGGAGGGCGAGGAACTGGTGACAATCTCCGCCGGCGATACGGTGCGCTGGATCGTGGGAGATACCGCCAGCGGTGCTGGTGCAACTCTGCGCGTCAACATCCTGGTGAAGCCAACCCGCGTGGGGCTGAAGACGAATCTCGTCGTCACCACGAACCGCCGCACCTACTTGCTGGAGCTGTCCTCGACGCCGCAGGCCTGGATGGCTTCGGTGTCGTGGGACTACCCAAAGGATCGGATGCTTGCGCTGCAGAAGCAGGCGCGCGAAGCCCAAGCGGCCACGCCGGTGGACTCGGGTCTGTCGCTGGAGCAGATCAAGTTCCGTTACGCGATCACGGGCGACGGGCCCTCGTGGAAGCCGCTGCGTGCGTTCGACGACGGGCAGCGGGTCTACATTCAATTCCCGGGCGGTATTGCGCAGGGCGAGCTGCCGCCCCTGTTCGTGAGTGGGCCGCAGGGGGACGGGCAGCTGGTGAACTACCGCTTCCGGTCGCCGTACTACGTCGTTGATCGGCTCTTCGGTGCCGCCGAACTACGGCTGGGTGGGTTCAAGGGCGGCAAGGCCGAAGTCGTACGCATTGAGCGCACGGATGGCGTTCAACGCGGGAGCGGATCGTGAGCGAGGCCGGCGCAGCATCCATCAAGGCCGATCCTGAAACGCTGGCGCTACGCGCGCAGCCGCGCCCTGTGGTTCGCCTGAATCGCCGCGTGCTGGCAGTAGGAGCCGGCACGCTCGCCGCGGCGGTGCTGGGCGGCACGCTGTGGTCGTTGCAGTCGCAGCAGCGCTCCCGCGCTCCTGCGAATGAGTTGTTCAACGTTGATCGCATCGCGAAGTCGGAGAGCCTGGACCGGCTGCCCAAGGACTATGCGGCACTTCCGCCGGTGCCGAAGGCTGCGCCGCCCGTGCTGGGTGAACCGTTGCCCGGCGATCTCGGGCCGGCGATCGTGAAATCGCAACAGCCGATAGAACAGCGGAGGGCGCCGCCTGGTACCGATCCGGCGCAATTGGCCGCCGAAGAAGCGGCGCGGTCGTCGGTGTTTTTCCGGGGGGCCGGAAGCGGGGCCGGTGGGTCCAGGCCGGTGGCTGCCGCTCCACCTACGACATCACTAGCCAATCCGAATGCAGGCATGGCCGCTCCGACCCAGAATCCGTTCAACGCAACCGCCGGCGGCATGCTGCCCGCGGTGCCGACCGATCCGACTGCAGCGCAGAACCGGCAGGACTCGAAAGAGGCCTTCCTGACGAGAGCGGGAGACGGGGTCACCCGCAATCCAGGAAGTCTGCAGCTGCCCGCATCGCCGTACCAGGTGATGGCGGGCACCGTGATTTCTGCAGCGCTGGTGACGGGGATCAATTCGGATCTGCCGGGGCAAGTGATCGCCAACGTGACGGAGGCGGTCTACGACACCTCCACGGGGCGGCATCTGTTGGTCCCGCAGGGCTCGCGACTGATTGGGCGCTACGACAGCCAGGTTTCCTTTGGCCAGCGGCGCGTGCTGCTGGTGTGGACGCGGCTGATCCTGCCAGACACGTCGTCGGTGGCGCTGGACCGCTTGCCGGGGATCGATCCAGCGGGCTATGCCGGGCTCGAGGATGGGGTCGACTGGCACTGGGACCGCATCCTGGCCGGCGCGGCGCTGTCGACGCTACTGGGCGTGGGGGCAGAGCTGGCAGCGCCGGAGGGTCGTACTGACCAGAACGGCGACCGAACGGTGATCGCCATTCGGGGGGGCACGCAGGACTCGATCAACCAGGTCGGGCAGGAGATTACGAAGCGCAACGCGAGCATCCAGCCCACGCTGACCATCCGTCCGGGGTTTCCGATGCGGGTGATGGTGAGCAAGGACTTGGTGCTACGGCCGTATCAGCCGCTGTTTTTTAAGCGGGGATCGTCGCAATGAGCGCAGCCAAGCTCCGCCTTGGACCATTGCCAAAGGCAACGACGGTGAAGCTTGCCGTGACCATGCCTGCCGACCTGAAGGACAAGCTCGACCGCTATGCGGCTCAGCATTCGCAGTCCTACGGCGAGCCGGTTGACGCAGCTTCTCTCATTCCGCACATGCTGGAAGCCTTCATGGCACGCGATCGCGCTTTCAGCAGAGGCGCTGGCAAGCGACCGCCGCCCCAAACTACGACCGGGCACGCTGCAGCAGGTTCTTGATAGATGTCGACTCCTGCACGATGAGTGCATCAACAGTTGCAGTGCAATCAGCGTGACCGGACTTCCGTGACGCTGTGGCACGGATGGAGTCGATCATGAGAAAAGGCGAAGAGTCAGCCGCTGTCGGGGCCTTTCACCGCGGGCACGTCGAACGCTTGGAGAGCCCCGAACAGCGACCCCAATCGGAGGTTCCAAGCGCCGTGTCCTTCCGGCGCACGATCCGGCGGACGGAATTGCACAAGATGGTGCCGCTCTCCGGAACCACGATCTACGACATGGAGCGTCGAGGCGAGTTTCCGCGCCGCTTCAACCTGACCTCGCGCTGCGTGGTGTGGGATCTTGCAGAGGTCGAGGCCTGGATCGAGACACGCCGCCAGGTCTCGGACGCCGCGCAGATGAAGCGTGCGCCCTCCCCCGACGTGCGTCAGCGCAAGCGCCGTCCGGTCAAAGCAATGCTTGCGTCGTGATGACCTTCATCGACGGCGGCAGCAAGGTGGGCGTGTGGGACTTGCCTGCCACCCAGGCGTCGATCATGTCCGCCCACTCTTGCAGCATGTGGCGGCGCTGCTCGGCGTACTCGGCCTTGTTGTAGACCCCGCGCGACGAGCGGCCGTCTTCGTGGGCGAGGCACTTCTCGATCCAGTCACTATTGAAGCCCAGTTCGTTCAGGATGGTCGAGCCGGTACGGCGCAGGTCATGCACGGTAAAGCCGTCCAAGGGCAGGCCCTTCTCCTTCGCTCGCGCGGCCACCAGCTGCGTCACGCGGTTAAGGGTCGCATTAGACATGCACTTGTCAGGCTGGTAACGCGAAGGCAGCACGTACCTGGAACCGCCAGCGCAAGTGCGCAGCGCGACCATGATGTCGAGCGCCTGCTGCGACAGATAGACGTTGTGCGCCTTGGAACCCTTCATGCGCTCCTTGGGGATAGTCCACAGCGCGTTCTCGAAGTCGATCTCGTTCCAGGTGGCATGGATCAGCTCACCCTTGCGCACGAGGGTAAGCAGGATGAGCCGGAGTGCCAGACGGATGGTCGGGTACGACGCCACCGTTTCCAACTGATGGTGCATCAGTCGGATTTCGACAGGCGACAAGGCGCGGTCTTTCGGCACGAAGGTCGCGATCGAGGACGGCCCGACGTCATCGGCCGGATTGGCGACCTTCTCGCCGTGCAGGATGGCAAACCCATAGATCTGCTTGACGATGTCTCGCACGTGGACGGCCGTAGCCGGAGCCCCCCTGCCCTTGACCTTGTTGCAGAGGTCGCGCAGGTCGTCCGACGTGATTTCGGTCAAGAGGCGGTTCTTGAAGACGGGCAGGATGTCGCGGTCGAGGATGCTCTTGCGCATCGAGCGAGTGCTGTCCGCCATCCTGGCGCCCTTGGCCCATCTGTCGGTGAATTCCTGGAAGTTCTTTGCCTCCGACAGACGGCGCTTTTCGCGCTGTTTCTCCTGCGCCGGAGATTTACCGTCAGACACCGCGCGCCGGGCGTCTATGCACCTCTCGCGGGCCCTGGCCAACGACAAGCCGTCCGCTCCATAACGCCCGATCGTCAGGGTCTCACGGCGACCGTTCATGCGGTAGTCGTAGCGGAAAGTGACAGTTCCAACCGGCGACACGGTGACGTACATCCCGTCCCGGTCGGTCACCTTGTAGAGCGCCGGCTTGGGCTTGAGGTTCTTGAGCGCGGTGTCGGTGAGCATGCGTTCTCCTGGGTGAGAGCGCCTTTACCGTCAAGCACGCTCAAACTGCAAACACGCCCGGAACCCGCATGAAACCTAGCTTTTCGCCTTCTTTTTTACCGTCATGCGTCGAAACGGGCTGACGATAGAAATTTTAGACCAGTTAAACGAACTTTGGCTACCGACAGATCAACCGACAACTTGAGTTGCTTGCCACCAATAGTTGTCGATAGACACCGAGGATAAAATATTTATAAATCAACAACTTACGTCGATTTTGCGATAGTTGGCGATCATCCGCGAGAAGCGGCAAATCATTCCCACTCGATCGTCGCCGGCGGCTTGCTGCTCACGTCGTAGGTCACGCGGTTGATCCCGCGCACCTCGTTGATGATTCGCCCCGACACCTTCTTCAGCAGCGCGTAGGGCAGCTCGGCCCAGTCGGCGGTCATGAAGTCGCTGGTCTGCACCGCGCGCAGCGCCACCACGTAGTCGTAGGTGCGGCCGTCGCCCATCACGCCGACGCTCTTCACCGGCAGGAACACCGTGAAGGCCTGGCTCGTGAGGTCGTACCAGCTATTGCCGCTCGCCGGGTCGATGAAGTTGTGCAGTTCCTCGATGAAGATCGCGTCGGCGCGGCGCAGCAGGTCGGCGTATTCCTTCTTGACCTCGCCGAGGATGCGCACGCCCAGGCCCGGGCCCGGGAACGGATGGCGGTACACCATGCCGGGCGGCAGGCCGAGTGCCACGCCAAGCTCGCGGACCTCGTCCTTGAACAGGTCGCGCAGCGGCTCCAGCAGCTTCAGGCCCAATTGCTCGGGCAAGCCGCCGACGTTGTGGTGGCTCTTGATCGTCACGGCCTTCTTGCTCTTGGCGCCGCCCGACTCGATCACGTCCGGATAGATGGTGCCCTGCGCCAGCCATTTCGCGCCCTTGGCGCCCGCGCTCGTGAGCTTGGCCGCCTCCTGCTTGAACACCGTGACGAATTCGCCGCCGATGATCTTGCGCTTGGCTTCGGGGTCGCTCACGCCGGCCAGCTTGCCGAGGAACAGCTCGCTGGCATCGACGCGGATCACCTTGGCATGCAGCTGGCCGACGAACATGTCCATCACCATGTCGCCCTCGTTCAGCCGCAGCAGGCCGTGGTCGACGAAGACGCAAGTCAGCTGGTCGCCGATGGCGCGATGGATCAGCGCCGCGGCCACCGACGAATCGACGCCGCCCGAGAGGCCGAGGATCACCTCCTCGTCGCCCACCTGCTGGCGGATCGACTCCACCGCCTCGGCAATGTGGTCGCGCATCACCCAGTCGCGCCGCGCCGCGCAGATGTCGACCACGAAGCGGTCGAGGATCGCCTTGCCCTGCTGCGTGTGCGTGACTTCGGGGTGGAACTGCACCGCATAGAAGTGCCGCGCCTCGTCGGCCATGCCGGCGATCGGGCAGCTCTCGGTCGACGCCATCAGCTTGAAGCCAGGCGGCAATTCGGTGACCTTGTCGCCGTGGCTCATCCAGACGTTGAGCATGCCGTGCCCGTCCTCGGTCGTGAAGTCGGCAATGTCGCGCAGCAGCTCGGTGTGGCCGCGCGCACGCACCGCCGCGAAACCGAACTCGCGCTTGTGGCCGCCCTCGACCTTGCCGCCCAGCTGGTGCGCCATGGTCTGCATGCCGTAGCAGATGCCGAGCACCGGCACGCCGAGCTCGAACACCGCCTGCGGCGCCTTGTCGGTGGTCTCCTCGTACACACTCGCATGGCTGCCCGAGAGGATCACGCCCTTCAGCGTGCCGTCCTTGGCGAACTCGCGCACCCATTCGTCGGTCACGTCGCAGGGATGGACTTCAGAGAACACATGCGCCTCGCGCACGCGGCGCGCGATCAGCTGGGTGACTTGCGAGCCGAAATCGAGGATGAGGATCTTGTCGTGTTGCATGGCGATGACTCAGAGCATTGAAATGTCGAAGAGGCGGACACCCGCTTGCGGCGCCGCCTGGATAAGTTGCGGGTCGAAGGTGGCGAGCGGAAGGTCGAGCGATCGGGCCAGCCAGAGATAGCCCGCGTCGTATTGCGAGACACCGGCGTCGATGGCCACGGCGAGCACCGCCTTGTGCTGGGCCGGCGCCAGGTCATGGAGCTCGACGCGGTGCCGGATGGCGTCGAGGACGCTCCACAGCCCTTCGACCGCCGACGACGGAATGCGTCCGCTGCGCACGCCGTTGGCGAGGATGTTGGCGCACTCCCACTGCCAGGCATTGGGCGCCTGCGGCTCGACCTCGTCGCGGCGGATCGCGGCGTAGAGCTTGCGGGTGTCTTCGCTGGCCTGGTCGGGCAGCAGCCAGGCCGCGGTGACCGATGCGTCCATGACGAAGGCCGTCATGACTGTCGCCCTTCATCGCGCAGGGCCCGGACCGCGGTGCCAGGCTTGATGGTGGCGTGCAGCGCATCGATCTGCCCCAGTTCGCGGGCGATCTGCTCGTCGGTGATGACCGGCTTGCGCCGCACCGGCAGCATGCGCACGACTTCCTTGCCGTGGCGCGTGATGCGCACTTCCTCGCCCTTCTCGACCAGGTCGATCAGGGCCGAGAAGTTGTTCTTGGCTTCGGAGATACCGAGGGATTGCATTGGGGCCAGAAAAAATAATCTGGCCCGAATTCTAGCGCGATCTGGCCCGATTTTCAGATTCGGGCCAGATTAGCCTCATTCGGCCCGGTAGTTCGGGGCTTCCTTGGTGATCTGCACGTCGTGCACATGGCTCTCGCGAATGCCCGCCGTGGTGATCTCGACGAACTCCGCCTTGTTCTTCATGTCGTCGATCGTGGCGCAGCCGCAGTAGCCCATGCTGGCGCGCAGGCCGCCGGACATCTGGTAGACGATCGAGACCATCGAGCCCTTGTACGGCACGCGGCCCTCGATGCCTTCGGGCACCAGCTTGTCGGCATTCGGATTGCCGGTGCTCGACTCCTGGAAGTAGCGGTCGGCGCTGCCCTGCTGCATCGCGCCGATCGAGCCCATGCCGCGGTAGCTCTTGTAGCTGCGGCCCTGGAACAGCACGATCTCGCCCGGCGCCTCTTCGGTGCCGGCGAACATGCCGCCCATCATCACGGTGCTGGCGCCGGCCGCGATCGCCTTGGCGATGTCACCCGAATAGCGCACGCCGCCGTCGGCGATCAGCGGCACGCCCGTGCCCTGCAGTGCGGTGGCGACGTTGTCGATTGCCATGATCTGCGGCACGCCCACGCCGGCCACGATGCGGGTGGTGCAGATCGAGCCGGGGCCGATGCCGACCTTGACCGCGTCGGCGCCGGCATCGGCCAGCGCCCGGGCGGCGTCGCCGGTGGCGATGTTGCCGCCGATGACGTCGACCTGCGGATAGTTCTGCTTGACCCAGCGCACGCGCTCGATGACGCCGGCGCTGTGGCCGTGCGCGGTGTCGACCACGATGGCATCGACGCCGGCCCTGACCAGCGCCTCGACGCGCTCCTCGGTGCCCTCGCCCACGCCCACCGCCGCGCCCACACGCAGCCGGCCGCTGCCGTCGCGCGCCGCGTTCGGGAAGCTGGTCTGCTTGGTGATGTCCTTGACGGTGATCAGGCCCTTGAGCTCCCAGGCCTCGTTGATGACCAGCAGTCGCTCGAGCTTGTGCTTGTTGAGGAGCGCCTTGGCATCGGCCAGCGTGGTGCCGTCGGGCACCGTGATGAGTCGGTCGCGCCGGGTCATGATCTCGCTGACCGGAACGTCGTAGCGGCTCTCGAATCGCAGGTCGCGCCCGGTGACGATGCCGACCACCTTGCCGGCGTCGCAGACCGGGAAGCCCGAGATGCCCAATTGGTCGGACAGCGCCATCACCTGCCGCACGGTGTGGGTGGGGGTGATCACGACCGGGTCGCGCAGCACGCCGGATTCGTAGCGCTTCACCTTGGCCACCTGCGCCGCCTGCTCGGTCGGCGTGAGGTTCTTGTGGACGATGCCGATGCCGCCTTCCTGTGCGATGGCGATCGCGAGGCGTGCTTCGGTCACGGTGTCCATCGCTGCCGACACGAGCGGCAGGTTGAGCGTGATGTTGCGGGAGAGCCGGGTGGCGAGGGAGGTGTCCTTGGGAAGGACCTGGGAGAACGCTGGCACCAGCAACACGTCGTCGAAGGTGAGCGCTTTGCCGAGAAGGCGCATGGGTGAAGCTCCAAAAGACGGATTGTAACGATGGCTCGGCGTCCGGGCAGGCAAAGGGACATGCCGCTTCCGGTTCCCCGACGCTCCGGGTGCGGCCAAAATGCCGCGCGAGCGTTGCAAATACGCCAGCGAGCACGTTGCAAAACGTAAGGCGGCGCTAAACTTGGCGCATGAAGCTCGCGCAGTTGCTCGTCATCGGGTCGGTTTTCCTGTTGCCCCTGGGTGCGCACGCCCAATGGCAATGGCTCGACAAGGACAACAAGAAGGTCTTCAGCGACCAGGCGCCGCCACCGGACATCCCCGAAAAGAACATCCTGCGCCGGCCCAGCCCGCCGCCCAAGCGGCTGAACTTCAGCGCGCCGCCGGCAGCGGGCGACGCGACCGACACTGCGGCGGCCTCGCCGCCGGCCGCCCCTGCACCTGTCCCGGCGGCACCGGCCAAGGGCGCCGGTGTCGACAAGGAGCTCGAAGAGAAGGCCCGCAAGGCCGAGGAAGCCGAGAAAGCCAAGCAAGCCGCCGAGGCGCAGAAGATCGCCCAGGCGAAGGCCGAGAACTGCAACCGGGCGCGCCAGGGCAAGGCGACCATGGACAGCGGCATCCGCGTCGCCCGCGTCAATGCCCAGGGCGAGCGCATCATCATGGACGACGAGGCGCGCGCGAACGAGCAGAAACGCCTCGATTCCGTCATCGCCGCCGACTGCAAGTAGCGAGTGCCGCCCACGGCGGCCGCTTCAGTACCCGGCCTTGCCGCCCTTGCGTCGGTTCGCGAACAGCCCGGTGCCGCGCGCGCCCTGCTGGCGAAAGCGCTCGCGGCGCGCGACCTTGGGGTCGACCGTGAGCGGGCGGCACAGCTCGACCCGGTCGAGGTCGCGCACGGCCTGCTCCCATGCCACCGCGCGGCCCCAGATGCCCGGCGACAGCGAGGCCCAGTCGAGACCGGGCAGCGCCTGCGCCAGGCCGCTGGCCATGACGGCATCGCGCACGGTCGCGCCCGGCGCGACATCGAGGACCTGCTCGAAAACCTCGCGCGCTGCCGGCGAACAGGCCACAGTGACCCGCGGCATCACACGTCCCCGTAGACCTGCTCGGCGCGCTTCACGAAAGCCTCCACCAGGTTCGAGGCGACCTTGTCGAACACCGGGCCGACCAGCGCCTGCAGCGCGAAGTTGCTGAAGCCGTAGCTCAGGTTGAGCTCGACCCGGCAGGCGCGTTCGCCCTCCTCGCCGACCGGCGTGAAGGTCCAGACGCCATCGAGGTTGGAGAACGGGCCGTCGACCAGCTTCAGGTGCACCTCGCGGCCCGGCACGTGGGTGTTTCGGGTGGTGAAGCTGTGGTGAAAGCCGCTGAACGCCAGGCCGACCTCGGCCGTCATGCCATGCTCGCCCTGCTCGATGACCTTGGAGCGGTCGCACCACGGCAGGAACTCGGGATACTTCGCCACGTCGGTGACGAGCGCGTACATCTCTTCGGCGCTGTACCAGATCAGAACGGACTTGTGGACTGTTTTCATAGAATCGGCACAGCGTGCGCGACGGATTGTATTGAAGCCATGCAGCCCTCACCTGAAACACCATGGCCACCAAAAAGAAGCAAGACCCCTCCTCCCGCATCGCCGACAACAAGAAGGCCGCCTACAACTACTTCTTCGAAGAGCGCTTCGAGGCCGGCATGGTGCTCGAAGGCTGGGAGGTCAAGTCCCTGCGCGAAGGCAAGGTGCAGCTGACCGACGGCTACGTCGTGATCCGCGAAGGCGAGCTCTACGTGATCGGCTGCCAGATCAATCCGCTCAAGTCGGCCTCGACCCACATCAACCCCGACTCGGTGCGCACCAAGAAGCTGCTGCTGCACAAGGAGCAGATCCGCCGCTTGATCGGCAAGGTCGAGCAGAAGGGCTACACGCTGGTGCCGCTCAACCTCCACTGGAAGGCCGGCAAGGTCAAGTGCGAGATCGCCCTGGCCAAGGGGAAGGCCGAGCACGACAAGCGCGACACCATCAAGGACCGAGAAGGCAAGCGCGAGGTCGAGCGCGCCATGAAGAGCCGCAGCCGTTGACGAAGAATTTTTTTTCGCGGCCGGTGGAATAAACGGCGGCCCGGCGGCGTTCGTGCATCAGGTACACCCGACATGGATCCACGCGCCCTCGTCCCCCACATCCCGAGCCTGCGGCGCTACGCCCGCGCGCTGACCGGCGACGCCTGGGCGGCCGACGACCTGGTGCAGGACACGCTGGAGCGCGCCTGCGGCAAATGGCGGCTCTGGAGCCTGGGGACCGACCTGCGGGCCTGGCTGTTCACGATCATGCACAACCAGTTCGCCAGCCAGATGCGGCGCGCGCCGCAGCGCGCCATGGTCGACATCGACGACGCCGCGCATGAACTGCGCGCGCCTGACGGGCAACGCGACCAAGCGATCGACCTGCAGCGCTGCCTGCTGCTGCTGCCCGAAGACCAGCGCGCGGTGCTGCTGCTGGTCGCGCTCGAGGACCTGTCCTACGCCCAGGTGGCGAAGGTCCTCGGCATCCCGGCCGGCACCGTGATGTCGCGCCTGTCGCGGGCGCGTACCCGCCTGCAGGCCCTGATGGACGAGGCGCCACCGGTCGCCGGCCGCACGGCCCTGCGCCGCCTCAAGTAACCGGCTGCCCGCCATGAACACCCCGCCTCCGCCCCTCGACGACGACGATCCGAACGCCTGGCTGGCCCAGCGCGACGCCCTGCGCCAACTGCATCGCGAGGTGCTCGACGAGCCCGTGCCCGCGACCCTGCTGGCGGCGGCGGGCGCCGGGGGCGGGCCGCGCCGCGCCGACGCCACTTGGCTGCGCTGGGGCGGCATGGCGGCTGCCGTGCTGATCGCCTTCGGCGCCGGCTGGATCGCCAATTCGCAGTGGCTGCGCGCCACCGGCAGCAGCGCGCGGATGGCCCGCGCCGTTCCGGCCGCGCGGGAGTTCGTGCACGCGGCAACGGTCGCGCATGCGGTCTACGCCCCCGAGAAGCGGCATCCGGTGGAGGTCGCCGCGGCCGAGCAGCAGCACCTGCTCCAGTGGCTCTCCAAACGGCTCGAACGGCCCTTGAGACTGCCCGATCTGTCGGCCCAGGGCTACACGCTCGTCGGCGGCCGCCTGCTGCCGGGCAGCCAGGGGCCCAGGGCACAGTTCATGTTCGAAGGTGCCGGCGGCGAACGCGTGACGCTGTACCTCGGCAGCCTCGACGGCGCTGCGGCGTCGGGGTCGGACGAAACCGCCTTCAGCTTCGCCACCGAGGGCCCGGTGCCGAGCTTCTACTGGGTCGATCGCGGCTTCGGCTACGCTCTGGCGGGCGCGCTTCCGCGCGATGCCTTGCTGGCCCTGGCGACCGCCGTGTACCGTCAACTCGAAAGTACCGGCGGCTAGACTGTCCGGGCTGCATTCCGATTTTTTTAACCGAAGGAGAAAACTTCATGAAACTGCTCAGCGCCTCGATTCTTGCCGCTGCCCTGCTCGCCGGTTGCGGCAGCATGTCCAGCAAGGCGCCGGACACTCCGACCCGCACCGCCGACGGCGTGCTGATCGGCCCCACCGGCATGACGCTCTACACCTTCGACCGCGACGTCGTCGGCAGCGGCAAGTCCGCCTGCAACGGCCCCTGCATCACCGCCTGGCCGGCACTCAAGGTGGCCGACACGGCCAAGCCGATGGGTGCCTACACCATCATCACGCGCGAGGACGGCACCAAGCAATGGGCCTACAAGGGCGCGCCGCTGTACTACTGGTCGAAGGACACCAAGACCGGCGACAAGACCGGCGACGGCTTCAACGGCGTCTGGAAGGTGGCCCGGCCCTGAGGCCGAAGACGCGCCTGAACGGCGTGTCGATGAAGAATGCCGGCGCTGGACGCCGGCATTTTTTTGCGCGCCTCAGCGCGCCGCAGTCAGCGCCTGGCGCGAGGCGTCCCGCCGCTCCCTCAGACCCAGCAGTTCGTTGAAGACCAGGGCGCCGATGACCAGCGCGCCGCCCGTCAGCACGCTCGGCTCGGGCTCCTCGCCGGCGCCGATCCAGGCCAGCGCGATGCCGAAGATCACTTCGAGCAGCGCCAGCAGCGCCACTTCGGGCGCCTTCAGCACGCGCGCGCACAACACCGAGAGAACGCAGGGAATCGCCAGCTGGAACAGGCCCAGGAAGGCCAGCAGTCCGAGGTCGTGCGCATTGGCCTGGAACGGCCAGGCCAGCGGCAGCGTGACCAGCGTGGAGATCGCGGCCCCGATCAGCACGGCCGGCACCAGGTCGATGTCGTGCCCCTTGGCATGCGCATGCTGGACCACGGTCCAGTTGCAGGCGCCGGCCAGCGGCACGCAGAGCGCCACCAGGGTGCCGAGCAGTTGACCTTCGCCGAGCTGGGTGCCGTACATCCAGCCGATGCCGAGGCCCGCCACCACGATCGCCGCCCAGGTCCGCGCCGGCAGCTTGTGGCCGATGAAGATCCGGGCGCCGAGCGCCGTCAGCAATGGACCGAGCGCCATTGTGACCAGCACGTTGGCGACGCTGGTCAGGGTGAGCGCGACCATGAAGGCCGTGAACATCACGCTCCAGCAAACGCCGGAGATCCACAGTTCGCGCCCGCCCTGGCGAAGCTTCGCGAACACCGCGCGGCCCTGCCAGAGCGGCAGGATCACGACCAGCGAAACCAGCGTGAAGAAGCTGCGCCAGAACGTCACCTCGAAGCTGCGCGCGTGCTCCAGATGCCGCGTGACGACTCCGGCCGTGGCCCACATCAAGGTGACGCAGACCATCAGCCAGACGGCACGCCCGTGGGTCAGACCACGTCCGCTCATGGCCTTGTGGCGCTTACTCGCGCGAAGCGCGCTTGCGCTCGTGTTCCTTCAGGTAGCGCTTGCGCAGGCGCACGCTCTTGGGCGTGATCTCGACCAGTTCGTCGTCCTCGATGAACTCGACGCCGTATTCGAGCGTGAGCTCGATCGGGGGCGTGATCTTGATCGCGTCTTCCTTGCCCGAGACACGGAAGTTGGTCAGCTGCTTGGTGCGCGTGGCGTTGACCACCAGGTCGTTGTCGCGGCTGTGGATGCCGACGATCATGCCTTCGTACACCGGATCGTTGGCACGCACGAACATGCGGCCGCGGTCGTCCAGCTTGCCCAGCGCGTAGGTGAAGATCTCGCCGTCGTCCATCGAGATCAGCACGCCGTTCTTGCGGCTGCCGATCTCGCCCTTGAAGGGTTCGTAGCGGTCGAAGATGTTCGAGATCAGGCCCGAGCCGCGCGTCAGGTTCAGGAATTCGTTGGTGAAGCCGATCAGGCCGCGCGCCGGAATCCGGTACTCGAGGCGCACGCGGCCGCGGCCGTCCGGTTCCATGTTGACGAGTTCGCCCTTGCGCTCGCCCAGCGCCTGCATCACGCCGCCCTGGTGCTGGTCCTCGATGTCGGCCGTGACGAGCTCGATCGGCTCGTGCTTCTCGCCRTTGATCTCGCGGAACACCACGCGCGGCTTGGACACGGCCATTTCGAAGCCCTCGCGGCGCATGTTCTCCAGCAGGATGGTCAGGTGCAGTTCACCGCGGCCCATCACTTCGAAGATGCCTTCCTCGTCGGTCTCGCTCACGCGCAACGCCACGTTGTGCTGCAGTTCCTTTTGCAGGCGGTCCCAGATCTGGCGGCTGGTGACGTACTTGCCTTCGCGGCCGGCCAGCGGGCTGGTGTTGACGCAGAAGTTCATGGTCAGCGTCGGCTCGTCGACCTTGAGCATCGGCAGCGGCGCCGGGTTCGTCGGGTCGGTCACGGTGACGCCGATGCCGATGTCGGAGATGCCGTTGATCAGCACGATCTCGCCCGGGCCGGCCTCGGTGGCCTGCACGCGCTCCAGGCCCTGGAAGGTCAGCACCTGGTTGACGCGGCCCTTGACGGTCTTGCCGTCCGGGCCTTCCATGACGACCACGTCCATCATGGGCTTGATGGTGCCCTGGCTGATGCGGCCGACGCCGATGCGGCCGACGAAGGTCGAGAAGTCGAGCGCCGAGATCTGCAGCTGCAGCGGCGCCTTCGGGTCGCCCTTCTGGGCCGGCACGTGCTTCAGGATGGTGTTGAACAGGGCCGACATGTCGGGACCCCACTGCTCGCCCTGGCCGCCTTCTTCGAGCGACGACCAGCCGTTGATGCCCGAGGCATAGACCACGGGGAAGTCGAGTTGCTCGTCGGTTGCGCCGAGCTTGTCGAACAGGTCGAAGGCCGCGTTCACCACGTAGTCGGGACGCGCGCCCGGCTTGTCGACCTTGTTCACCACCAGGATCGGCTTCAGGCCCAGGGCCAGCGCCTTCTTGGTCACGAAGCGGGTCTGGGGCATCGGGCCTTCCTGGGCGTCGATCAGCAGCACCACACCGTCCACCATGCTCAGCGCACGCTCGACCTCGCCGCCGAAGTCCGCGTGGCCGGGGGTGTCGACGATGTTGATGTGCGTGCCTTCCCAGGTCACGGCGCAGTTCTTGGCCAGGATCGTGATGCCGCGCTCTTTTTCGATCGCGTTGTTGTCCATCACGGTGTCTACCACCTTCTCGTGCTCGGCGAAGGTGCCGGACTGGCGCAGCAGCTGGTCGACCATGGTGGTCTTGCCATGGTCCACGTGGGCGATGATGGCGATGTTGCGAATCTGTTGGGTCATGGTGTCGCTTCGGTCAAAAGTAATGTCTGCTGGATTTCGATGGGGCTCAGCAGCCGCCCCGGTATCAGTTCGCCGGCCTTCACGTGGGCCGTGCCAAGGAAGGCCTCGGGCTCGTTGCCGAACACCGCCACGGCGGGCGCGTCGGCCCAGCTGCCGCGCCGGCGCAGGCCCGACAGGAAGCGCCCGGCATCTTCGGCGCCGAGCGTGACGCGCGTGTGATCGGCCACCAAGGCTTCGGTCGGCAGCAGGCAGGCCAGCCGCTCGTCCTCATTCATGGCTTCGAGGGCCTCGAGCGTGATGCACTGCGAGACATCGAAGCCGCCGGTGGCGGTGCGGCGCAGCGAAGTGAGGTGGGCGCCGCAGCCGAGGGCTTCGCCGATGTCCTCGCCGAGCGTCCGGATGTAGGTGCCCTTGCTGACGGACGCCTCGATGCGGATGTCGATGTCCGAGAGCGCCGCCAGTGCGAGCTTGTAGATCACGACGTCGCGCGGCGCGCGCTCGACCTCGATGCCCTCGCGGGCGTATTCGTAGAGCGCGCGGCCGTCCTTCTTGAGCGCGCTGTGCATCGGCGGCACCTGGCGGATCGGGCCGGTGAACTGCGACTGCACGCGCGCCAGGTCGTCGGCGGCGACGGCCACCGGCCGTTCGGCGATCACATCGCCCTCGGCATCGCCGGTGGCGGTCTTCACGCCCAGGCGGGCGCGCGCCTCATAGGTCTTGTCGGCGTCGAGGTGGAGCTGGCTGAACTTGGTGGCCGAGCCGAAGCACAACGGCAGCACGCCGGTCGCGAGCGGATCGAGCGTGCCGGTGTGGCCGGCTTTTTCGGCGCGCAGCAACCACTTGGCCTTCTGCAAGGCCTGGTTGCTGGAGAGACCCAGCGGTTTGTCGAGCAGCAACACCCCATGCACAGGGCGCCGCTGCACCCTTGTGCGTGGCGCGTTCATCTTCAGTCGTCTTTCGAGCGAGAAGCGACGGCCTGCGCGATCAGCGCATTCATGTCGGCCGCACGCTCGGTGGTGCGGTCGAACTGGAAATGCAGGGTCGGCACGGTGTGGATGTGCAGGCGCTTGAACAGGCCGTTGCGCAGGAAGCCCGCGGCCTGGTTCAAGGCTTCGGTGGTCTCGACCGGATCGCCCACGAGCAGGCTGAAGAAGACCTTCGCATGCGCGTAGTCGGGCGTGACCTCGACCGCCTGGATCGTGACCATGCCCACCCGCGGGTCCTTCAGTTCGCGCGCGATCAATTCCGTCAGATCGCGCTGGATCTGGTCGGCGACCTTGAAGGCGCGGTTTGGGGCTGCGGCTTTGCGTTTGGGCATGGCGGGGGTCGCTTCGGTCGCTTACAGCGTCCGGGCGATTTCCTTGATCTCGAAGAACTCCAGCTGATCACCTTCTTTGATGTCGTTGTAGTTCTTGAGCTTGATACCGCACTCGAAGCCTTCGCGGACTTCGCGGACGTCGTCCTTGAGGCGCTTGATCGAGTCGACTTCGCCGGTGTAGATCACCACGTTGTCGCGCAGCAGGCGGAAATGCGCGCTGCGGTTGACCGAGCCGGCGGTGACCATACAACCCGCGACCGTACCGATCTTGGAGGCCACGAACACGGTGCGGATCTCGGCCGAGCCGATGATCTCTTCGCGCCGCTCGGGAGCCAGCATGCCGGACATGGCGACCTTGATGTCGTCCACAGCGTCGTAGATGATGCTGTAGTAGTGCAGCTGGACGCCGTTGCTTTCGGCCAGCTTGCGCGCACCGGCATCGGCCCGCACGTTGAAGCCGATCACGATGGCCTTCGAGGCGATCGCGAGGTTGATGTCGCTTTCGCTGATGCCGCCGACCCCCGCGTACACCATCTGCACCTTGACTTCCTCGGTCGCCAGCTTGAGCAGCGACTGCGCCAGTGCTTCCTGCGAGCCCTGGACGTCGGCCTTGATGATGATCCGCAGCGTCTGGACTTCGCCGGCCGAGAGGTCGGTGAACATGTTCTGCAGGTTCGCCGCCTGGGCCTTCGCCAGCTTGGTGTTGCGGAACTTGCCGGCACGGTAGGTGGCGATCTCGCGCGCCCGGCGCTCGTCGGCCATCACCATGAACTCGTCGCCCGCTTGCGGCACTTCGGTCAGGCCCTGGATCTCGACCGGGATCGACGGACCCGCGGACTTGATGGTCTTGCCGTCCTCGTCGATCATGGCGCGCACGCGGCCATAGGTCGAGCCGGCCAGCACCACGTCGCCGGTCTTGAGCGTGCCGGACTGGACCAGCACGGTCGCCACCGGGCCACGGCCCTTGTCAAGCTGGGCTTCGATGACCAGGCCCTTGGCGGCGGCATCGACCGGCGCCTTGAGTTCCAGCACTTCGGCCTGCAGCAGCACTTGTTCGAGCAGGTCGTCGACGCCCTGCCCCGTCTTGGCCGAGACCGGCACGAACGGGACGTCGCCGCCGTACTCTTCGGGCACGACTTCTTCAGCCACCAGTTCCTGCTTGACGCGGTCGAGGTTGGCATCAGGCTTGTCGATCTTGTTGATCGCGACCACGATCGGCACACCCGCCGCCTTCGCGTGCTTGATGGCTTCCTTGGTCTGCGGCATGACGCCGTCGTCGGCCGCCACCACCAGGATCACGATGTCGGTGGCCTGCGCACCGCGGGCCCGCATGGCGGTGAACGCCTCGTGGCCCGGGGTGTCCAGGAAGGACACCATGCCGCGAGCGGTCTGGACGTGGTACGCCCCGATGTGCTGCGTGATGCCGCCGGCTTCGCCCGCAGCGACCTTGGCGCGGCGGATGTAGTCCAGCAGCGAGGTCTTGCCGTGGTCGACGTGGCCCATGACGGTCACGACCGGTGCGCGCGGCAAGGCTTCGGCCTGCGTTGCCGAGACGTCGTCGTCGGTGAAGGCTTCCGGATCGTCCAGCGCGGCGACCACGGCCGTGTGGCCCATGTCTTCCACGATGATCATCGCGGTGTCCTGGTCGAGCGACTGGTTGATGGTCGCCATCTGGCCGAGCTTCATCAGTTGCTTGATGACTTCCGACGCCTTGACAGCCATCTTGTGCGCGAGCTCCGCCACCGTGATGGTCTCGGGCACGTGCACTTCGAGCACGCGCGCCTCGACCGGTGCCGCCGGCATGCGCTCCTCGTGGCCGCCACGGTCGTTGCCACGACGCCCACGCGGGCCTCCGCGCCAGTTGCCGCGGCCGACGCCCCCGCTGGCATCGCCGCGGGTCTTGATTTCCTTCTTCTTGGCCGTGTCGCCAGCCCAGCTCGACGAGAGCTTGGCCGACTTGACTTCCTTGCCGGCGCCGGGGGCGGCCGCGGCGCCAGGCGCAGCGGGCGCACCGGGGCGCGCCGGCGGTGCGGTCGGCTTGTGCAGCGTGCCCTTGACCGCCGCCTTTTCGGGCGCGGGCTTCTCGGGCGCCTTGTGCGGCACCAGCACGCGGGCCGGCGCGTTCATCATGGCGCGGATGGCTTCGGCTTCGGCCAGCGCCTTGCGGCGGCGTTCGTCGAGGTCCTTGGCGCGGGCGGCTTCCTCGTCGGCACGGGCCTTCGATTCGGCGGCGGCCTTGGCCTTGGCATCGTCCTTGGCTTGCGCCGCGGCGGCTTCAGCGGCGACCTTGCGGTCGGTCACGGCCGGGGCTTCCTCGGGCGCTTCGGGCGCGCCTTCGGTCACCGGGGTCGCGGCTTCGGCGGCCTTCTTGCGGGCGGCCTTGGCCTCCTTCTCGGCCTGCTCGGCCTGCTCGGCGCGCTCGGCCTTCTCGCGTTCGCGGGCTTCGGCTTCTTCGCGCAGGCGGCGCTTCTCGACCAGTTCTTCTTCCTGGCGGCGGATCAGTTCGGCCTGGCGACGTGCGTCCTCCTCGCGGCGGGCGAGTTCGGCCTCGTCGATCTGGGGCGCGGCGGGCGCGGCGGCGACCGGTGCCTCGGCCTCGGCCGCGGCGGTTGCCTCGGACACGGCGGGATGACCTTCATCGCGCTGGATGAAGGTGCGCTTCTTGCGCACCTCGACCTGGATGGTGCGGGCGCGGCCGGTGGCGTCGGCCTGCTTGATCTCGCTGGTCGACTTCTTGGTCAGCGTGATCTTCTTGCGCTCGGGCTCGACCGTGCCGTGGCTGGCCTTCAGGAAGCCGAGCAGGCGCTGCTTGTCGGCCTCGCTCAGCGCATCGGTGACGGCCTGCTTGGGCACGCCTGCGCTCTTGAGCTGGTCAAGCAAGGTTTCGGGAGTCTTCTTGAGTTCGTTCGCGAACTCGGCGACAGTGGTACTGGACATATTGGTTTCGTGCCTCCATGACCGTCACTCTTGGCCGGCGAACCAATGTTCGCGGGCTTTCAAGATCAGGTTCTTGGCCTCATCGGCGCTCTGGCCGGTGATTTCGGTGAGTTCATCGACCGCGAGGTCGGCCAGGTCGTCACGGGTATGCACACCCGCCTCGGCCAATTTGGGAATCAGGGCCGGGTCGAGGCCGGCGAGGTCGCGCAGATCCTGCGAAACGCTCTCGACGTCCTCTTCACGGGCGATCTCCGCCGTCAACAACGCATCCTTGGCGCGCGAACGCAGCTCGTTGATGGTGTCTTCGTCGAAGCTCTCGATCTCGAGCAGCTCGGAGATCGGCACGTAGGCCACTTCCTCGAGGCTGGTGAAACCTTCGGAGATCAGGATGTCGGCGATTTCCTCGTCGACGTCGAGCTTCTCCATGAACAGCTTGCGGCTGGCATCGGTTTCGGTCGCCTGCTTCTGGGCCGACTCGTTGGCGTCCATGATGTTGATCTTCCAGCCGGTCAGGTCGGAGGCGAGCCTCACGTTCTGGCCGCCACGGCCGATCGCGATCGCGAGGTTTTCCTCGTCGACCACCACGTCCATTGCATGCTTTTCTTCGTCGACCACGATCGACGACACATTGGCCGGCGCCAGGGCGCCGATCACGAACTGGGCCGGGTCCTCGCTCCACAGCACGATGTCGACACGCTCGCCGGCGAGTTCGTTGGTGACCGCGTTGACCCGGGTGCCGCGCACGCCGACGCAGGTGCCGATCGGATCGACCCGCTTGTCGTGCGAGAGCACCGCGATCTTGGCGCGCGAACCGGGGTCGCGGGCGCAGCTCTTGATTTCGAGCAGGCCCTGTTCGATCTCGGGCACTTCCTGGCGGAACAGCTCGATCATGAACTCGGGCGCCGAGCGCGACAGGATGATCGGCGCCCCGCGCAGCGTGAGATCGACCTCCATGATCATGGCCCGCACGCGGTCGCCGTTGCGCAGGTTTTCCTTGGCGATCATCTCGCTGCGGCGCAGGCGGCCTTCGACCCGGCCCGCTTCCACGATGATGTCGCCCTTGTCCAGGCGCTTGACGGTGCCGGTGAAGATCCTCTCGCCGCGCGACATGAAGTCGTTGAGCAGCATCTCGCGCTCGGCGTCGCGGATCTTTTGCAGGATCACCTGCTTGGCGGCCATGGCGCCGATGCGGCCGATCGGCACCGAGTCCACCGCTTCTTCGATGTATTCGTCGACCTCGATGTCGGGCATCTCTTCCTTGGCTTCGAACAGCAGGATTTCCTGGTCGGGCAGCTGCAGGCCGGCTTCGTCCGGAACGACATGCCAGCGGCGGAAGGTCTCGTAGTCGCCGCTGTCGCGGTCGACGGCGACGCGAATGTCCACGTCGCCCTGGTAGAGCTTCTTGGTGGCTTGCGCCAGGGCGGATTCGACCGCGCCGAAGACGACGTCGCGCTCGACGTTCTTCTCGCGCGAGATCGCATCCACCAACATCAACATTTCGCGATTCATGCCACCACTCTCCTCATTCAGTCCGACACCGCGGTGCCGGGTTTTGGCCTGCGCCCATTGAAATCCACTATCGGGGCGAGCCGCGCTTCGCGCAACTCGTCCAAAGCAAAACCGAGCGCCTGCAGGGGGGCAGGCACGCGCTTCTTGCTGATCTTCTGGCCGGGCTTCGCCGCCGGCTCCTCGCTCCAGACGATCTGCCATCCGGGCGTACCGTCTGCGGCTGCGACACGCTCCAGCGTGCCGCGAAATTTCTTGCGGTTGGCGGACACCTGACCCGCCGCCGCCGCGCCCATCGGGGCTTTCAGCGTGATGTCGATCACCTCGCCGGCAAAACGCTCGAAATCCTGTTCGTTGCGCAACGGCCGATCGATGCCCGGCGATGACACCTCGAGCCGCTTGTACTCGGCGCCGTCGACCTCGAGCGCGAACTGCAACTGGCGCGTGACCTTTTCGCAATCCTCGACCGTGATGAAGGGCTCGGGCGCCCCGGCGGCGGCAGCTTCAGAGTTGGGGCCGGTCCAGGGCAAATCAATCGTGACGCGCAGCAGTCCTCCGGCCGAGCGCTCGATCTCGACCAGGTCGTAGCCGAGACCGGCCACGGTTTGTTCCACTGTCTGCTGCAATGCCACGTGTCTTTGTTCGCCTTTGAGTTCACACGATGCCGCCGGGTTTCCCACTCGCCCTGGGGCGCCGGCCGCATCGAAAATGCTTCGACCAATAAAAAACGGGCGGTTGGTACCCGCCCGTTTGGTCGTGAGCCTCGAATTATATGCCAAATGCGTTACAGAAACAGGGGTTTCTACGGCTTTTGGAGCGCTTTGGCCCTTGCCGAGCGCCACCAAACCATTGCAAAAAGCAACGCTCCCGCCGTCAGGACCGCCGCGGCGACCCACAGTGGCACCGCGAACGATCCCGTGCGCTGCGCCAGCGGCGCCGCAAACAAGGGGCCGAGGATCTGGCCGACGCCATAGGAGGCGGTCGCGTAGCCGATCAGGCCCGCCGATGCGTTCCCGCGAAGCCGGCGCGCATCCCGCATTGCGAAAAGGGTGATCGCGGTGAAGGGCATGCCCAGCAGCAGGCTGCCGAGGCCGAAACCCCAGATCGTCGGCCAGGCCACCGACAGCACGACGCCGACGGCCTGCAACGCGTAGGCGGCCGCAAGGAGCAGCCGGTTGTCCCAGTGCGGCGGCGCCCGGGCGCCGATCAGCGCGCCAGGGACGATGGCCAGGCCGAACAGCGGCCAGAAGAAGTCCGGCCAGGGCGAACCCGGCAGCGCCTGGCGGGCGATCACCGGCAGGAAGGTCGCGGTGATGATGTAGCCGAAGCCCGCCAGCCCGTAGAGCCCGACCAGCCAGCGCGCGTCGCTGCGCGCGGCCGCCGATGCGCTGGCCGACGGCGGGGCCGCTGCGACCGCAGGAGCGCCGGCGTGGACGTGTTCGCCATCGCCGAAGATGCGCCAGATGGCCGCGATCAGCACCAGCGACAGCAATCCGAAGCCGATCCAGCCGGCCTCGGAGCCCCAGCGTCCGAGTGCGCCGCCCAGCAGGCCGGTGGCGGCGATGCCGATGCCGGGGCCGGTGTAAATCACGCCGGCGAGCGCCGGCGCGCCGGTCTCCGCCAGCCGCCGCAGGCCCCAGCCGGAGGCGAAGACGAAGGTCCAGGCACTCATCACGCCGGCCGCGGTCCGCAGCACGCCCCAGGCGCTGAAGCCCTGCAGCAGGCCCATGCCGAGCAGCAGCACGGCGGTGGCCACCAGGCCGCCGCGCACCATGTGCGCAGGCTTGGCCCGGATCGCGGCGCAGCTCAGGGCGCCCAGGAAATAGCCGAGGTAGTTGAGCGAGGCCAGCACGCCGCCGGCCTGCAGGTCGAGCTTGCCCTCGTGCAGCATGACCGGCAGCATCGGCGTGAAGGCGAAACGGCCCAGGCCCATGGCCACAGCCAGCGTGACCATGCAGGCCAGCGCCGCGCGCCAGGCGGCGCGCCTGTCGTAGGTAGACATGAAGATTTTTCTAGTCAGTTGGGGACAGCGCAAAAACTGCTGCGCAGTTTCTTGGTCTGTCCCGCAAGGTTTCAGGTTGCAGCCGCCGCCACCAGCTTCTGCGTGTACGGATGGACGGGCGCATCGAGCACCTGCCCGACCGGACCCGATTCGAGGATCGCGCCGTCCTTCATGACGATGACCTGGTGCGCCATGGCGCGGATCACCTCGACGTCGTGGGTGATCAGCAGGTAGCTCAGCCCGCGCTCGCGCTGCAAGCGCTGCAGCAGGCCCAGCACCTGCTTCTGGATCGTGACGTCGAGGGCGCTGGTCGGCTCGTCGAGCACCAGCAGCTTGGGCTCGACGATCAAGGCCCGCGCGATCGCCAGGCGCTGCCGCTGGCCGCCGGAGAATTCGTGCGGATAGCGCTCGAGCAGGGCCGGGAACTGGTCCTCGGTCAGGCCGACCTCGGCCAGCGCCGCGAGCGACCGGGCGCGGCGGGCGCGGACGTCGAGTTCGGGCGCATGCACCGTCAGGCCCTCGCCGACGATCTGCTCGACCGTCATGCGCGGCGACAGGGACGAGAACGGGTCCTGGAAGACGACCTGCATCAGGCGCCGCAGGCCACGGTCGCTGGCGCCGCCCGCGGCCCATTGCCGGCCGGCGACGTCGAGCTGCCCCTGGTGCTTCAGCAGGCCGAGCGCCGCCAGCGCCAGCGTCGACTTGCCAGAGCCGGACTCGCCGACCACGCCCAGGGTCTGGCCCGGCGCGATGCGGAAGTCAGCGCCCTGGACCGCCACGAACTCGCCCTTGGTGAACCACCCCTTGATGCCGGGCCGCGGCACCGGGTAGATCACGCGCAGCCCGCTGGCCGCGAGCACCGGCAGCGCCGCCGGATCGACCGGCACGGGTGCCACGTCGCGCGTCGGGCGGCTGTCGATCAGCCGGCGCGTGTAGGGATGCCGCGGTGCGCCGAAGACCGTCGCCACGGGGCCGTGCTCGACCAGATGGCCGTTCTCCATCACCGCCACCCGGTCGGCGAATCGCCGCACCAGGTTCAGGTCGTGGGTGATCAGCAGCACCGCCATGCCGTGCTGGCGCTGAAGATCGGCCAGCAGGTCGAGGATCTGCGCGCGCACCGTGACGTCGAGCGCGGTGGTCGGCTCGTCGGCCAGCAGCAGCCGCGGCTTGCAGGCCAGGGCCATCGCGATCATCGCGCGCTGGCGCTGGCCGCCCGAGAGCTGGTGCGGGAACGCCCTCGCCCGCCGCGCCGGTTCCGGAATGCCGGTGTCGGCCAGCAGTTGCACCGCTGCCTCGCGCGCCGCCTGCGCCGACAGGCCCTGGTGCAGTTCGAGCACCTCCGCGATCTGGTCGCCGACCGCGTAGAGCGCATTGAGCGCGGTCATGGGCTCCTGGAAGATCATCGCGATCTCCTTGCCGCGGATGCCGCGCAGCGTGCGTTCGGGCAGCGAGAGCAGATCGCGCGCCGCCGCGCCCGCTTCGTCGTGCTCGAAGCGCGCCGTGCCGGAGATGTCGGCGTTCTGCACCAGCCGCAGCAGGCTCAGCGCGGTGACCGTCTTGCCCGAGCCCGACTCGCCGACCAGCGCCAGCTTCTCGCCAGGCGCGATCTCGAAGTCGATGCCGTGCACGACTTCCTTGGCGCCGAAGGCGACGCGCAGGCCCTGGACTTTCAGCAGTGCGCCGTTCATTGGTCGGCCTTCCGCGGATCGAGCGCATCGCGCAAGGCATCGCCCATGAAGGTCAGCAGCATCAAGGTGACCACCAGCACGCCGAAGGTCGACATCGAGATCCACCAGGCGTCGATGTTGGCCTTGCCCTGGCTCAGCAGTTCGCCGAGCGAAGGCGTGCCCGGCGGCACGCCGAGGCCGAGGAAGTCGAGCGAGGTCAACGCCAGGATGGCGGCGCTCATGCGAAACGGCAGGAAGGTGACGACCGGCGTCATGCTGTTGGGGAGGATGTGCTTCCACATGATCTGCAGATTGCCGACGCCGAGCGCGCGCGCGGCGCGCACGTAGTCCATTTGCCGGTTGCGCAGGAACTCGGCCCGCACGTAGTCCGACAGGCCCATCCAGCCGAACAGGCTCAGCAGGATCAGCAGCAGCGCGACGCTGGGCGCGAAGACGGCACTGAAGATGATCAACAGGTACAGCTCGGGCATCGAGCCCCAGATCTCGATGAAGCGCTGGAAGGCCAGGTCGGTCTTGCCGGCGAAGAAGCCCTGGACCGCGCCCGTGACGATGCCCAGCACGGTGCCGATCGCCGTCAGCGCCAGCGCGAACAGCACGCTGACCCGGAAACCGTAGATCAGCTGCGCCAGCAGGTCCCGGCCACGGTCGTCGCTGCCCAGCAGGTTCTGGGCCGAAGGCGCCGCCGGATTGGGGGACTTGGCGAAGTAGTTGAGCGTCTTGGGCCCGTAGGGATTCGGCGCGTAGACCGCCCAGTTGCCGCCCGACGTGATCCGCTCGCGGATGAAGGGGTCCAGGTAGTCGGCCGGGGTCTCGAAGTCGCCGCCGAAGGTTTTCTCGGAATAGTCCCGCAGCACCGGAAAGTAGGTCTGGCCGTCGTAGCGCACCACCAGCGGCTTGTCGGTGGAGAGCAGCTCGGCGAACAGGCTCAGCACCACCAGCAGCGTGAACAGGACGAGGCTCCAGTAGCCGATGCGGTTGCGCCTGAAGCGCAGCCAGGCGCGGCGCCCGGGCGACACGGTGACGCCGCCGCTAGTCAAACTTCACCCTCGGATCCACCATCACGTAGCAGAGATCGCTGATCAGCTTGGTCAGCAGGCCGATCAATGTAAACAAATAGAGCGTGCCCAGCACCACCGGATAGTCGCGGCGGATCACGCTTTCGTAGCTCAGCAGGCCCAGGCCGTCGAGCGAGAACAAGGTCTCGATCAGCAGCGAGCCCGTGAAGAAGGCGCCGATGAAGGCCGCCGGGAAACCGGTGACGATCGGGATCAGCGCGTTGCGGAAGACGTGCTTCCACAGCACGTCGCGTTCGCTCAGCCCCTTGGCGCGCGCGGTCAGCACGTACTGCTTGCGGATCTCCTCGAGGAAGGAGTTCTTGGTCAGCATGGCCGTGACCGCGAAGCTGCCGAGCACCATCGCCGTCACCGGCAGCGCGATGTGCCAGAGGTAGTCGACGATCCGCGCGCCCCACCCCATCGACTCCCAGCTCGGCGAGGTCAGTCCGCGCAGCGGGAACCACTGCAGCTGGCCGCCGAAGATCACGAGCAGGGCGACGCCGAGCACGAAGCCCGGGATCGCATAGCCGACCAGCACCACCAGCGTGGTCAGGAAGTCGAATCGGGTGCCGGCCCGCACCGCCTTCGCGACGCCCAGGGGCACGGCGATCAGGTAGCTGATGAAGAAGGTCCAGAGCCCGAGGCTGATCGACACCGGCATCTTTTCCTTGACCAGGTCCCAGACCGCCTTGCGCTGGTAGAAGCTGGTGCCGAGGTCGAAGCGCGCATAGGACTTCAGCATCTGCCAGAAGCGCGCCAACGGCGGCTTGTCGAAGCCGTACAGCTGCTTGATCTCCTCGATGCGCTGCGGATCGAGCCCTTGCCGACCACGGTAGCCCGCACCGCTCGTGGCCGCGCGCTCGCCGCCGGAATCGCGCCCCTGCAGCTGGGACACCATCTGCTCGACCGGGCCGCCCGGCACGAACTGGATCACGACGAAAGTCAGCAGCAGCACGCCGAACAGCGTGGGCACCATCAGCAGCAGGCGTTTGAGGATGTAGCTGGCCATGGCCTTCCTATTTGTTGGCGGGCGATGCCCACCAGGTGCTCATGGCCCAACCATCCGCATCGTAGTAGGGCGGAATCACGTCGGGCAGGACGAAGGGCTTCGGACGGTAGCCGATCAGGAACGCACCGCCGTAGTACTGCGGGATCGAGTAGTAGCCATGCGACAGCACGCGGTCCAGCGCCCGCATCGCGGCACTGAGCTCGGGCCGGGTCGTGGCGCTCACGACCTTCTGCACCAGCGCGTCGACGGCGGGGTCGGAAATGCCCCAGATGTTGCGCGACCCCGGCGTGGTGGCCGCCTCGGAGCCGAACAACTCCAGCAGTTCGCCGCCGGGCGCCGTGCTGCCCGGCAGCCGCACGGTCGTCATCTCGAAATCGAAGTTGTCCATGCGTTGCTGGGCGAGCGAAAAATCGACCGTCCGGAAGGTCATCTGGATGCCGAGCTTCTGCAGCGCGGTCTGGAACGGCGTCGCGACGCGGATCAGCGACGGCTGGTCGTTCAGGAACTCGATCGTGAACGGTTCGCCCTTGTCATTGCGCAAGGCGCCGTCCCGGTAGGTCCATCCGGCTTGCGCGAGCAATTCGCGTGCCTTTCGCAGGTTGTCGCGCAGGCTGCCCGGCGGCGCCGTGCTCGGCGACACCACGGCCGGGCCGAAGACTTCGGGCCGCAGCTTGTCCCGCAAGGGTTCGAGGAGCGCCAGTTCTTCGGGCGTCGGCAGGCCTTCGGCATGGAACTCGCTGTTCGGGAAATAGCCCTCGACCCGCTTGTACAGCCCATAGAACAGCTGCCGGTTGAGCCATTCGAAGTCCACCGCCAGCCCGATCGCCTGGCGCACCCGGATGTCCTTGAACTTCGGATTGCGCGCATTGAACACGTAGCCCTGGAAATCGCCAGGATTCTTGTTCTCGAAGGCGCGCTTCACGATCTCGCCCGAATCGAACTGCTTGCCCTTGTACTGCCGCGCCCAGTTGCGCGAAGTGAACTCGCGCATGTAGTCGAACTCGCCGGCCTTGAGGCCTTCGAACTTGGCGGTCTCGTCCAGGTAGATGCGGTAGGTCACGCGATCGAAATTGAAGAAGCCCTTGCGCACCGGCAGGTCGGCGCCCCAGTAGTTCGGATCGCGGGTGTAGGTGATGTCCCGTCCCATGCGCGGGTTGACCAGCTTGTAGGGGCCCGAGCCGATCGGCACGTCGGTGGTGATCTGATCGAAAGGCTTGCCGCCGCCCCAGGCCCGGCTGAACACCGGCATGCCGCCGACCACCAGCGGCAACTCGGGGTTGGGGTTCTTGAAATCGAAGCGCACGGTGCGTTCGCCGACCGCCGTGACGCCTTTGACTTCGGCGTAGATCGTCTTGAACTGGGGGGCGGCCAGCTTGCCGGTGAGCGTCGTGAACGAATGGACCACGTCGGCCGCCAGCACCGGGCTGCCGTCGTTGAAGCGTGCCTTGGGGTTGATCCTGAAGGTGGCCGATTTCTTGTCGGCAGCCACCTCGACATCCTCGGCGAGCAGGCCGTAGGCCGTCGTCGGCTCCTCCGAATTGCCGGTCAGCAGGCTCTCGAACATCAGGCCGCCGATGCCGTACGGCGCCGTGCCCTTGAGCGTGAAAGGATTGAACTTGTCGAAGTTGGTCGGCCGCGTCGGCGGCACCATGCGGATCTCCCCGCCCTTGGGGGCCTGGGGATTGACGTAGTCGAAATGAGTGAAGCCCGGCGGGTACTTGATGTCGCCGAACTGGGCGTAGGCATGCGCCGCCCAGGTGGGACCGACCCACAACGCCAACACGAAAAGAAGCCAGGCTCGCATGCGAGAATTCTGCCCAAGATTTACACGAGGTCGTCCCATGGGCTTTCTTTCCGGCAAAAAACTTCTGATCACGGGCGTTCTGAGCAACCGCTCGATCGCCTACGGCATCGCCAAGGCCTGCCACGCGCAAGGCGCCGAACTGGCCTTCAGCTACGTGGGCGAGCGCTTCAAGGACCGGATCACCGAGTTCGCGGCCGATTTCGGCTCCAAGCTGGTGTTCGACTGCGATGTCGGCGACGACGCCCAGATCGAGAAGCTGTTCGCCGACCTGGCGCAGACCTGGCCCACCTTCGACGGCTTCGTCCACAGCATCGGATTCGCGCCGCGCGAGGCCATCGCAGGCGACTTCCTCGAGGGCCTGTCGCGCGAAGGCTTCAAGATCGCGCACGACATCAGCGCCTACAGCTTCCCGGCGATGGCCAAGGCGGCCCTGCCCTATCTCAACGACAAGTCGGCCCTTCTCACGCTGACCTACCTGGGCGCCATCCGTGCGCTGCCCAACTACAACACCATGGGCCTGGCCAAGGCCTCGCTCGAGGCCTCGGTGCGCTACCTGGCCGAGTCGCTGGGCCCCAAGGGCATGCGCGTCAACGGCATCAGCGCCGGCCCGATCAAGACGCTGGCGGCCAGCGGCATCAAGGACTTCGGCAAGCTCTTGTCGGCGATCTCCAAGGTCGCGCCGATGCGCCGCAACGTGACCATCGACGAGGTCGGCAACGTGGCCGCCTTCCTGCTGAGCGACCTGGCCAGCGGCGTGACCGCCGAGATCACCTACGTCGACGGCGGCTTCAGCCAGGTCGTGGGCGGCGTGTCGGAAGGCTAGCGGCAGGTCGGGCCCGGGGACGCAGGATGGATCGACGGGCTTTCGTTCTCGCGGCGCTGGCTTTGCTGGCGCCCGCGGCAATGGCCGGCAAGGCGCCGCCGTTGATGCTGGCCGAGGTGTATCGCCGCGGCTTGCCGCTGGCGGACTACTGGGTCAGCGAGAAGTACGACGGTGTCCGCGCCTACTGGGACGGCAAGCAGCTGTGGACCCGCGGCGGCGAGCGGATCGCGGCACCGGCCTGGTTCACCGCGGCACTGCCGGCGATGCCCATGGATGGCGAGCTGTGGGCGGGTCGTGGCCGCTTCGCCCACGCGGTCTCCACCGCGCGCAGCGACAAGCCGGTCGATGCCGCCTGGCGCGAGATGCGCTTCATGGTGTTCGACCTGCCCGCGTCGCCCGGCGACTTCACGACCCGGCTCGCGGCCTTGCGCAAGCTGCTGCCGATTACCGAGGCGCCCTGGATCGTGGCGGTGCCGCAACTGCGCGCGACCACCGACGAAGACCTGCAGGCGCTGCTCGACAAGACGGTGCGCATGGGCGGCGAAGGCCTGATGCTGCATCGCGGAGGGTCGCTCTACCGCGCCGAGCGCAACACCGACCTGATCAAGGTCAAGCCCTTCGAGGACGCCGATGCGCGCGTCGTTTCCTACGTGCCGGGCCGCGGCAAGCATGCCGCGCGGATGGGCGCGATGTGGGTCGAGACCGAGGACGGCAAGCGCTTCAAGCTCGGCACCGGCTTCAGCGACGCCGATCGCGAGAAGCCACCGGCGATCGGCAGCTGGGTGAGCTACCGCTACAACGGCACCAATCCGAGCGGGCTGCCGCGCTTCGCGCGCTTCCTGCGCGAGCGCCCGGACCTGGGCGACTGAGCTCGCAACGGGCTCTCGGGGCCCGAGGTCGTGGCGCCGCCTGCGGTATTGTTCATCGTAGACAATCTACAAAGTGTGGCATACGATCGAAGGATGTCCCCGACGCCATCGACCCAGGCTGCCATCGCACAACTGCAGGGCAACTCGCTCGCCAACCTGGTGCAGACCGAGATCGAACGCATGATCCTGGACGGCGAGATCGGCCCCGGCGAAAAGCTCACCGAAGCCGCGCTGGCCGACCCGCTCGGGGTCTCTCGCGGTCCCGTGCGCGAGGCCTTCCGGATGCTCGAGGAAGCCGGGCTGGTGCGCACCGAGAAGAACCGCGGCGTCTTCGTGCGCGACGTACCGATCGAGGAAGCACTCGAGATCTTCGAGGTCCGTGCCGCGATGGACCTGTATGTCGGGCGCAAGCTCGCCCAGACCCTTCGTCCGGCCGAGGTGCGCGAGCTGCGCCAGCTTGCCGATGCGATGGACCGCTCGGCCAAGGCCGGCAACGCACCCGACTACCATCGGATCAATCTGCAGTTCCACGATCGGCTGCTGGCCCTGGCGGGCAATGCCAAGCTGGTCGCCACCTACCGCAAATTGATCAAGGAGCTGTCGCTGTTCCGGCGCAAGAACCTCACCGACGAGGCGATGACCGTCTCTGCGCGCGAGCACCGCCAGATCGTCAAGGCGATCGCCGCCGGCGATGCAGAGGCCGCGGGCCTGGCGATGTACCAGCACGTGATGAACAGCCGAGAACGCACGCTGCGCAACCACGAGAAAAGCAAGATCCCAGCTTGAGGAAACCCTGTGGCTTTGAACCTGGAAGATATCGAGACTCTCTTCGCGCGCCGTGGCGGCGAGCAGTACAGCGGCGAGCCGGTCACCCAGCGCGAGCATGCGCTGCAGACCGCGCTGCGCGCCGAACGCGACGGCGCCGACGACGAACTGGTCACGGCGGCCCTGCTGCACGACCTTGGCCACCTGCTCAACGAACAGGGTGAATCACCAAGCCTGCGCGGCATCGACGACCTGCACCAGTACTACGCCCTGCCCTTCCTGCGCGGTGTGTTCAGCGACCGGGTGCTGACGCCGATCCAGTGGCACGTGGATGCCAAGCGCTACCTCTGCGCCACCCGCGAGCACTACTGGGCCGGCCTGTCGGCCGACTCGAAGCGCAGCCTCGAACTGCAAGGCGGCGTCTTCTCCGCCGACCAGGCCGAGCGCTTCATCGGCCAGCCCCATGCGGCCGAGGCGGTCCGGCTGCGCCTGTGGGACGACCTCGCCAAGGAAGCCGACTGCCCCACGCCGCCGCTCGCGCACTTCCTGGCGCGCGCGCAGCGCTGCATGCTCAAGTGACGCTGGGCGCCTCGATCGTCGGCGCCGTGCTGTTCGGCGCGCTGCTGCATGCGGGCTGGAACGCGCTCATCAAATCGGGCGGCGACAAGTCGCTCGACACCGCGCTGATCCACAGCCTGGGCTTCTTCATCTCCGTTCCGCTGCTGTACCACACCGGCCTGCCGGCGCCCGCCGCCTGGCCCTACATGGCGGCCTCACTGGTGATCCACCTCGGCTACTACATCGCGCTCGCCGGGGCCTACAAGCACGGCGACCTCGGGCTCACCTATCCGGTGATGCGCGGCTGCGCGCCGCTGCTGGTGGCGATGGGCAGCCTGCCCTTCATCGGCGAAGGCATCTCGGCGGCGGGCTGGGCCGGCGTGATCGTGATCTGCGCCGGCGTGGTGACCCTGGGCCTGTCGCGCTCGGCCCTGCGCGACAGCGACGAAAGGCAGCGCCGCAAGGCGCTCGGCTTCGCGCTGGCGAACGCCGCGATCATCGCGCTCTACACCGTGGTCGATGGCATCGGCGTGCGCGCCTCGGGCGACGCCCTCGCCTACGTGGCCGGCCTGTTCGTGTTCGACGGCCTGCCCTACCTGCTGCTCGTGCTGTGGCGGCGCCCCGGCCGGCGGCGCGCCGCGCTGGCCTACATGGCGGGGCGCTGGAAGATCGCGCTGGTCGGCACGGCGGCGTCGCTGGGCAGCTACGGCATCGCCCTGTGGGCGATGACCCAGGCGCCGGTCGCCGTCGTCGCGGCGCTGCGCGAGACCTCGGTGCTGTTCGCCGCGGTCATCGGCACCCTCTTCCTGCGCGAGCCCTTCGGCTGGCAGCGTGCCGTCGGCACCGTGGTCATCGTCGCGGGCGTGATGGCTTTGCGGCTGGCTTGACGCTGGCCACCACCACCGGCGGCTCGGCCCGCACGCAGTCGGCGTAGTAGCGCTTCTTGCCGGTCGTCTCGTCGATGCGCCCGACCAGCCCGTGGATGTCGGTCTCGAAGCCCGGGCACTCGGTGTTGAACTCGCGCGCGAACTTGAGGTAGTCGACGATCTTCTTGTTGAAGACCTCGCCCGGGATCAGCAGCGGAATGCCCGGCGGGTACGGCGTGATCAGGCTGGTCGTGATGCGGCCTTCGAGGTGGTCGATCTCGACCCGCTCGGTCTTGCGGTGCGCGATGTGGGCGAAGGCATCGCTCGGCTTCATCGCCGGCGTCAGGTCGCTCAGGTACATCTCGGTGGTCAGGCGCGCGACGTCGAAGCGCGCATAGAGCTCGTGGATGTGGTGGCACAGGTCGCGCAGGCCCAGGCGCTCGTACTTGGGATGCGCCTGGCAGAACTCCGGCATGATCCGCCACATCGGCTGGTTGCGCGCGTAGTCGTCCTTGAACTGCTGCAGCGCCGTCAACAGCGTGTTCCAGCGGCCCTTGGTGATGCCGATCGTGAACATGATGAAGAAGCTGTAGAGCCCGGTCTTCTCGACGATCACGCCGTGCTCGGCCAGGAACTTGGTCACGATGCTGGCCGGGATGCCGGTCTTGGCGAACTTGCCGTTGAGGTCGAGCCCCGGCGTCACGATGGTCGACTTGATCGGGTCCAGCATGTTGAAGCCGTCCGCCAGCTTGCCGAAGCCGTGCCACTTGGCGGTGCGCGACTCGCCCTTGATGATCCAGTCGTCGGCGCGGCCGATGCCCTCGTCGACCAGCTTCTCGGGGCCCCAGACCTTGAACCACCACTCGTCCTTGCCGAACTCGGCCTCGACCTTGCGCATGGCACGGCGGAAGTCGAGCGCCTCGAGGATGCTCTCCTCGACCAGCGCGGTGCCGCCGGGCGGCTCCATCATCGCGGCGGCGACGTCGCAGCTGGCGATGATCGCGTACTGCGGGCTGGTCGACGAATGCATCAGGTAGGCCTCGTTGAACAGGTCGCGGTCGAGCGCCCGGTTCTGCGAATCCTGGACCAGCACGTGGCTGGCCTGGCTGATGCCGGCCAGGAGCTTGTGCGTCGACTGGGTCGCGAACACCAGCGAGTCCCGCGGCCGGACCCGGCGCTTGCCCATCGCGTGGTAGGCGCCGTAGAACGGATGGAAGGCCGCGTGCGGCAGCCAGGCCTCGTCGAAGTGCAGCGTGTCGACGTAGCCGTCGAGCATGTTCTTGATGGTCTCTGTGTTGTAGATCACGCCGTCGTAGGTCGACTGCGTGAGCGTCATCACGCGCGGCTTGACCTTGTTGGCGTCGACGTGCGAGAGCAGCGGGTTGGCCGCGATCTTGGCCTTGATCGCCGCCGGCTCGAACTCGCTCTTCGGGATCGGGCCGATGATGCCGAAGTGGTTGCGCGTCGGCTTCATGAAGACCGGAATCGCGCCGGTCATGATGATCGCGTGCAGGATCGACTTGTGGCAGTTGCGGTCGACCACCACCACGTCGTCCGGCGCCACGGTGTGGTGCCAGACCATCTTGTTGCTGGTGCTGGTGCCGTTGGTGACGAAGAAGCAGTGGTCGGCGTTGAAGATCCGTGCCGCGTTGCGCTCGCTGGCGGCCACCGGGCCGGTATGGTCGAGCAGCTGGCCGAGTTCCTCGACCGCGTTGCAGACGTCGGCGCGCAGCATGTTCTCGCCGAAGAACTGGTGAAACATCTGGCCCACCGGGCTCTTCAGGAAGGCGACGCCGCCCGAGTGGCCGGGGCAGTGCCACGAGTACGAACCGTCTTCGGCGTAGTCGATCAGCGCCTTGAAGAACGGCGGCTGCACGCCTTCCAGATAGCTCTTCGCTTCCCGGATGATGTGGCGCGCCACAAACTCCGGCGTGTCCTCGAACATGTGGATGAAGCCATGCAGCTCGCGCAGGATGTCGTTCGGGATGTGGCGCGAGGTCTTCGTCTCGCCGTAGATGTAGATCGGCACGTCGGCGTTCTTGCGCCGCACTTCGCCGATGAAGCTGCGCAGGCTCAGCACTGCCGGGTCGAGGTCCGGGCCGACCGTGAACTCCTCGTCGTCGATCGACAGGATGAAGGCACTGGCGCGGCTTTGCTGCTGCGCGAACTGGCTGAGGTCGCCGTAGCTGGTGACGCCCAACACCTCGAAGCCTTCGCTCTCGAAGGCCTGCGCCAGGGCGCGAATACCCAGGCCCGACGTGTTCTCGGAGCGGAAGTCCTCGTCGATGATGACGATGGGAAAGCGGAATTTCATGGGGCAAGGCTCCGGACTGGCAAATAGGCGCGAAGTGTACGGAATTCAGATGAAGGATCCGGTCAGCCGGCCGGAGAAGTTGACGACCGGGCGTTCGCGCCCGTGTCCGGCGCCCCCGTCGGCGGGCGAAATCGCCCTCTGTCACTGCTACAATCTGAGGCTCGGAGCGGTGGATGAGCGGTTTAAGTCGCACGCCTGGAAAGCGTGTGAGGGTTAATAGCCCTCCGCGGGTTCGAATCCCGCCTGCTCCGCCAGAAAAATCGTCTCCGGCAGCTTCCAACTGCCCTTCACATCGAAATGGACACGTCCTGAAAGCCCCGCATGTCGGGGCTTTTTTGTGCCTGGCGCCCGCGCCAGCGACCCCGTCCGCTTTCTCCTACGCCATCGCAAGCCCTGTGGCCATGGCCGCGGGGCCCCGGACGGCTAGGCTTGCAGATTGGCACTCGCAAGACCCGGCATGTCGCAACTCACCTACCTCGTCGAAGACAACCGGACCATCCGAGACAACCTGATTCCGGCGCTCGAAGATCTGGCCGGCGCGCGCGTGCTCGGCATGGCCGAGACCGAAACCGACGCCGCCGCCTGGCTCGCGGCCCATGCCGACGAGTGGCAGCTCCTGATCGTGGACCTGTTCCTCAAGGAAGGCTCCGGCCTGGGCGTGCTCAAGGCATGCCTCGACCGGCGGGCCGCACAGCGCGCGGTGGTGCTGAGCAACTTCGTCAGCTCGGACATCCGTGCCCGCTGCATGGCGCTCGGTGCCGACGCGGTGTTCGACAAGTCCAGGGATCTCGAGGCCTTCTTCGAGTACTGCACCCAATCGGCTGCCGCCTGATCGCGTCCAAGAAAAAAGGGGCCCGAAGGCCCCTTTTCGTTGCGAGCGCGAAGCGCTCAGCGCACCACTGCGATCTGCGTGCGCGCACCGTTCTTGTAGGTGTAGAGCGTCAGCGCGCCGTTCTTGATGTCGCCCTTTTCGTCGAAGGCGATCGGGCCGGTCAGGCCGTTGTACTGGACCTTGCCGACTTCGGGCAGGTACTTCTCGGGATCGGCCGAGCCGGCCTTGGCCATCGCCGCTGCGAGCACCTGAACGGCGTCGTAGACGTACGGTGCATAGATCTGCACATCGACGCCGTTCTTTTCCTTGAACTTGGTCTTCCAGGCTTCCAGCGGCGCCTTGAAGTCGCCGTCCACGCCGCCGGCTTCGGCACAGACCACCATGTCTTCGCCGATCGCGTCGCCGGCCAGCTTGGCCAGTTCGCCGGTGCACAGGCCGTCGCCGCCCATGAACTTGACGTTCATGCCGAGTTGCTTGACCTGCTTGAGCATCGGGCCGCCGACGGCGTCCATGCCGCCGAAGAACAGGATGTCGGGCTGGGCGCCCTTCAGCTTGGTCAGGATGGCGTTGAAGTCGGTCGACTTGTCGGTCGTGAACTCGTGGCCGACGATGGTGCCGCCGGCGGCCTTGGCGGCCTTCTCGAATTCTTCGGCGACGCCCTGGCCGTAGGCCGTGCGGTCGTCGATCACGGCGATGTTCTTGCCCTTCAGCGTCTCGACGGCGTACTTGCCGAGCGTGCCGCCCAGCTGCGTGTCGTCAGCCACCACGCGGAACGTGGTCTTGAAGCCCTGGCGGGTGTACTTGGGGTTGGTCGCCGACGGCGAGATCTGCGGAATGCCAGCGTCGCTGTAGAGCTTGGATGCAGGGATGGTGGTGCCGGAATTCAGGTGGCCGACGACGCCGTTGACCTTGCTGTCGACCAGCTTCTGGGCCACGGCCGTGCCTTGCTTCGGATCGGCTGCGTCGTCTTCGGCGAGCAGTTCGAACTTGGCGACCTTGTCGCCGATCTTGATGCCCTTGGCGTTGAGGTCCTCGATCGCCATGCGCGCGCCGAATTCGTTGTCCTTGCCGAGGTGGGCGATGGCGCCGCTGGTGGGAGCGACGTGGCCGATCTTGACGACCAGCGCATCGGCCGGGGGTGCGGCGGGAGCGGGAGCGGCTGCGGTCGGTGCAGGCGCCGCGGGTGCCGCGGCTTCTTCCTTCTTGCCACAGGCCACGAGCGCGAGAGCGGCCAGGGCGACAGCAGTCCATTTCAATTGCATGGGAAACCTCCAGAACATTGATGAAGTGAGAGTTGAAAACCGGTCTTTGGATCCGGGCACAACCCTTGAGCAAGTATCGCGCCGCGGATGCGCAGCGCCCCCGCGCTTTTCGACCCGGCGCGCAGTTTAGCCCAAGGTTTCGCGTCCGAATGCTGGCGTAGACCCGGGGTTGTCCGAAAGCTCGCGGGCCAGCGCTTCGCTCACCAAAGCACGCAAAACGGCCTCGATTTCACGGCGCAGACCGGGGATCATCGTGTCGAGGTGCTGCTGAACGGCAGCTGACACGGCATCGCTCACGCGCTCCTCGAGCGACAGGTCGACGCGCTGCAGCACGCGGTGCAGCAATTGCTCTTCGAGGCGGAAGGCTTCGGCCTCCGACAGCTTGGCTTCGGGGCTCAGCGCGACGGCCTGCGAGGGCTCGGTCACGGTCGCCTGCGCGGCGACGGATGCGGTCGGCGACTCGGCGGCTGCATCCGGCGGCGCCGGCTCGAGCACCGTCGTCAAGGTGGGCACGAAGCGCGGCGGCGTACGGGGCGCACCGGTCACAGGGCAACCTCCGTGCTTCGCACTGCGGTGCGAGCCCCCTTCGGAACGGCCGGGCGGGAGCTCATGTGTTCGCACCCCCCGCGTAGGCATGGGTGCGGATCGCGTAGCCGCGGTCCTTGTAGTGACGCCAGCGGGCGCGGCCGGCCTGGCGGTCGGCGTCGTCGCTGCCGACGATGTCGATCAGCCGCTCGAAGCGCTCGAAGCGTGCGGGCAGCTCGGCGCCGAGATTGACGAGGATCGGCCGGTCGGGCAGCGCGCCCGCGGCGCTGTCCACCAGCACCACCGGCGAACGCTCGACGATGGAGGGCGCATCGTCGCCGCGGCAGTGGGCAACGAAATCGGTCGGCGAGAGCGTCCACAAGGCCGTGTCGATCGCCTCCAGCAGGGCCGCGTCCGCCACCACCACCAGCCGCGCGCCATGGGCGCTCACCGCCTTGCGCAGCAGCCGGCAGGCGTAGCCCACCTTGTCGGGCATGTTGTAGTGGCCGTCGATCTCGGTCACTTGCGCGACCGCGGCTTGGCGGCCTTCGGCGTCCGGGCGGGCGCCGCCTTGGCGCCCTGTGTCAGGAGATAGCTCAGCAGCAGGCCCACCGGCCGGCCGGTGGACCCCTTGGCGGCACCGCTCTTCCAGGCCGTGCCGGCGATGTCCAGGTGCGCCCAGGGGTAGTCGCCCGCGAAGCGCTGCAGGAACTTGGCCGCCGTGACGGCACCGCCCGCCCGTCCGGCCACGTTGGCGACGTCCGCGAAATGGGTCTTGAGCCCTTCGGCGTAGTCGTCGTCGAGCGGCATCCGCCAGCAGCGGTCCTGCGACGCCTCGCCGGCCGCCTCGAGGGCGCCGGCCAGTGCGTCGTCGCTCGAGAAGAGCCCGCTGCGCACGCCGCCCAGGGCCACCACGCAGGCCCCGGTGAGGGTGGCGATGTCGATCACCGCCGCCGGCGCGAAGCGCTTGGCGTAGGTCAGCGCATCGCACAGGATCAGGCGCCCCTCGGCGTCGGTGTTGAGCACCTCGATGGTCTGGCCGCTCATGCTGGTGACGACGTCGCCCGGCTTGATCGCCCGGCCGTCGTTCATGTTCTCGCACGAGGGCACCAGCCCGACCACGTTGATCGGAGGCTGGATGTCGCCGAGGGCACGGAACACGCCCAGCACGCTGGCGGCGCCGCACATGTCGAACTTCATTTCGTCCATTTCGGCGGCCGGCTTGAGCGAGACGCCGCCGGTGTCGAAGGTGATGCCCTTGCCGACCAGCACCACGGGCGCCTGGTCCTTGGGGGCCCCGTGGTAGTTCAGCACGATGAAGCGCAGCGGCTCGGCCGACCCTTGCGACACGGCGGCGAAGGCGCCCATGCCGAGCTTGGCCACTTCCTTCGGGCCCAGCACTTCGCACTTCACGTTCGGCAGCTCGGCCAGCTTCTTCGCGGCATCGGCCAGCATCGTGGGCGTGCAGTAGTTTCCGGGTCGGTTGCCCCATTCCTTGGCCAGTTCGACCCCGGCGACCGTCGCGGTGGCCTGGTCGAAGGCCTCGCGCAGCGCGGCCGCGTCCGGCACGCCAACGGTCAACTGGCGGATCGTGCGCGGCTCGGGCTTGGACTTGGTCTCGGTGTAGACATAGCTGGCGTCGGCCGAGGCCAGCACCGCGCTGCCCAGGCTGGCCGCGTCGGGCGCGCCGGCGAAGACGATCGCCACCCGCTTCGGGCTCGCGCCCTTGGCGGCGTTGACCGCCGCCAGGACCGCGGTCCGGACCGCAGGCGCGCCGCCGTCCCCCACGGCCGCCAGCAGCACGCGCGCCGCCGCGATGCCGGCCGGCCGATACAGCGCGAGCAGCTTGCCCGCCTTGTCGGGCAGGTCGCCGGCCTTGCGGGCCTCGGCTGCCAGGGTGGAGAGCGCATCTTTGGCGCTGCTGGTTCCGGCGGCCACCAGCACGATGAGGACATCGGCTTTCTCGGTGGCGGCCTGGGCGATGGAGAGGGTCTTGAGTTGAAAGTCCATAATCCTTTTTTTCCCTCGACGATGTTATTCCATTCCTCTCTACGCAAGGAGCTGTCGCGCAGCTTCGGCGCCACGCTGGTGGTGCTGGTCACCATCGTGATGACGATGATGCTGATCCGCACCCTCGGACTGGCGGCCAAGGGCAGCGTGAATCCCTCCGAGGTCTTCCTCGTGATGACCTACACCGTGCTCGGCTACATGCCGACCATCCTCAGCCTCTGCCTGTTCATTTCGATCGTCGGCACGCTGTCGCGCATGTACCGCGACAGCGAGATGGTGATCTGGTTCTCGAGCGGGCGCGGCCTGGCGGAGTTCCTGCGCCCGCTGTTCGGCTTCGCCTGGCCGATCCTGCTGCTGATCGCCCTGTTCTCCCTGGTCGGCTGGCCCTGGGCCAATTCGCAGACCCAGAACATGCGCGAGCGCTACGAGCGGCGCAGCGACATCGAGCGGGTCGCGCCCGGTGAGTTCCGCGAATCGGCCGGCCGGCTGCGGGTTTTCTTCATCGACAAGGACGCCCCGGACAGCGCCACCGCCAGCAACGTGTTCATCTCGTCGATCGAGCGCAACCTGCGCATCGTGACCTCGGCGCGCAGCGGCCGCATGGAGGACCTGGACGGCATCCGCTACCTGATGCTGAGCAACGGCCAGCGCATCGAGGAGCCGCTGCAGCCGACCGGCATCAAGGTCAGCGAATTCGAGACCTACGGCGCCCGGGTCGGCGGCCGTTCGGGCGACCCGCTGGACGTGATGCCGGTGCGCGCCCGCACCACGCTGGCCCTGCTGCGCGAGCCGAATCCGGTCAACCGCGCCGAGCTCGCCTGGCGCATCGGCCTGCTGTTCGCGGGCGCCAATTTCGTGCTGCTGGCGCTGGCGCTGTCGAGCGTCAATCCGCGCGTCGGCCGCAGCGGCAACCTGCTGTTCGCGCTGTTCGCCTTCGTCCTCTACTTCAACCTGCTCAATCTCGGCCAGAGCTGGGTCGGGGCGGGGCGCTTCGGCGTCGGCGGCTTCCTGCTCGCACTGCACGGCGGCGTCCTGGTGCTGGGCCTGCTCTGGCTCGCCAAGCGACATTTCAACTGGGGCTTCCCGACGCGCCGCGTCCCGGCGCAGCCTGCAACCACATCGAACGCGTGAAAACCATCCGCCGCCTGATCTACGCGGAGGTGCTGAAGTCGGTCGCCTTCGTCGCCCTGGGCTTCCTGAGCCTGTTCTTCTTCTTCGACTTCGTCGACGAGCTGCAGTCCATCGCCAGTCCCGATTCACTTGGCTACGGCGCGCCCCAGGCGCTCCTCTACGTGGCGCTGCTGATTCCCAGCCATCTCTACGAACTGCTGCCGATCGCGGTGCTGATCGGCACCATCTTCGTCATGGCCCGGCTGGCTCAGAGCTCCGAATTCACGATCCTTCGCACCAGCGGCCTCGGCCCCTGGCGGGCCCTGCGCACGCTGCTGCTGCTCGGGGCCGCCTTCGTGGTGCTGACCTTCGCGGTCGGCGACTACGTGGCGCCCGTGACGGACCGCGCGGCCCAGTTGCTCAAGGCCCGCTACCAGGGTCCGCTCGCGCTGATCGGCAACACCGGCGCCTGGCTCAAGGAGCGCCAGGGCGACACCTCCTTCGCGGTCAACGTGGTGTCGATGGGGCGCAACGGCATCCTGAAGGATCCCCGGATCCTCGAGTTCGACGGCCAGGGCTTCCTGGTCTCGCAAACCTCCGCGCCCGGCGCAACGGTCGACCGCGGCCACTGGACCCTGATCAACGCCGAGCGCCAGCTGTATGAAACGCGGGGCCCCGGGGCCCCGCGCATCGTCCGCACCACGGTGCCGGTGCTCGAGTGGCCGACTTCGCTGAGCAACGAGATGGTGTCAGTCGCGCTGCTGCGCCCGGAGCGCATGCGCACGCTGGACCTGTTCGACTACATCCGCCACCTCGACGCCAACGGACAAACCGCGCAACGCTACGAGATCGAGTTCTGGCGCAAGGTCTTCTATCCCCTGTCCTGCCTGGTGATGATCGTTCTGGCCCTGCCCTTCGCCTACCTGCACTTCCGGCAGACCGGCATCGCCACCTACATGTTCGGCGGGGTGATGATCGGCATCAGCTTCTTCCTGTTGAACAACGTCTTCGGCTACCTGGGCAACCTCGGCAACTGGTGGCCATGGATCACGGCGGCGGCACCCGGCCTGATCTATTCCGTGATGTCGCTCGGCGCCTTCACCTGGCTGGTGCTGAGACGCTAGCGACCGAAGCGCCATGCAGACACCCTTGGGCATCGTGCTGTTCGCGCACGGTTCGCGCGACGAACGCTGGCGAGCGCCGGTGGAGGCGGTGGCGCGCCAGGTGGCCGTGCTCGACCCCACGGCCCGGGTCGCCTGCGCCTATCTCGAACTGGTCGCGCCCGACCTGCGCACCGCGGTGCAGGCGCTGATCGCCGCCGGCGCCCGGCGCATCCGGATCGTCCCGCTGTTCCTGGGCATGGGCCGGCACGTGCGCGAAGACTTGCCGCGGCTGGTCGACGAACTCCAGGCCCTCCATCCGGACGTCGCGTTCTCGCTTCGCCAGGCCGTTGGCGAGGACCCCGAAGTGATCGCCCTGCTGGCAAAGAAAGCATTCGAATCCTGAACTTGCGGTGATTTTCATAGACCAAGAAGGCATAATGAATCCGAAAATAATACGGAATCTGTTATGAATCTTCATCAGTTCAAGTTTGTTCAGGAAGCCGTCAGGCGCAACCTGAACCTGACCGAAGCTGCCAAGGCGCTCCACACCTCGCAGCCGGGCGTGTCGAAGGCGATCATCGAGCTCGAGGAAGAACTCGGCGTCGAGATCTTCGCCCGCCACGGCAAGCGCCTGAAGCGCGTCACCGAACCCGGCCAGCATGTGCTGGCCAGCATCGAACTCATCATGCGCGAAGTCGGCAATCTCAAGCGCATCGGCGAGCAGTTCAGCGCCCAGGACAGCGGCACCCTGTCGATCGCCACCACCCACACCCAGGCCCGCTACGTCCTGCCGGTGCCGGTCGCGAAGCTGCGCGAAGCCTATCCGAAGGTCAACGTAAGCCTGCACCAGGGCTCGCCCGACCAGGTGGCGCGGATGGTGATCGACGAGGTGGCCGAGATCGGCATCGCCACCGAATCGCTGGCCGACTACGCCGAGCTCGTGACCATGCCCTGCTACGAATGGCAGCACGTGCTGGTGCTGCCGCAGGGCCATCCGCTCGCGGACAAGGAGCGCATCTCGCTCGAGGACCTGGCCAACGAGCCGATCATCACCTACCACCCGTCGTTCACCGGGCGCACCCGCATCGACCACGCCTTCGCGCAAAAGAAGCTGACCCCGCGCATCGCGCTCGAGGCGATCGACTCTGACGTCATCAAGACCTATGTGCGGCTCGGCCTGGGCGTCGGCATCGTGGCCGAGATGGCGGTGCGCGACGACACCAACGCCGACCTCGTGGTGCGGCCGATGGGCCACATCTTCGGGGTCAACATCGCCCGCGTCGCCTTCAAGCGCAGCGCCTATCTGCGCAACTTCGTCTTCAAATTCGCCGAGCTGCTCTCCGACCGGCTCGATCGCAACCTGATCGCCAAGGCCTTGAGCGGTCAACACCAGGACTACGAACTGTGAGCCGAGCGACCGTCCGCACTCCCGAAGTGCAAACCAAGCTGCCCGCCGTGGGCACGACGATCTTTACCGTGATGTCGGCACTCGCCGCCGAGAAGAACGCGGTCAACCTCGGCCAGGGCTTCCCGGATTTCAATTGCGATCCGCAACTGCTGCAGGCCGTGACCGACGCCATGGCGGCGGGCCACAACCAGTATCCGCCGATGCCCGGCATCCTTGCGTTGCGAGAGGCGATCGCGGCCAAGATCGAAACCCTGTACGGCCATCGCTACGACCCGCAGACCGAGATCACCGTGACCGCCGGCGCCACCCAGGCCATCATCACGGCGATCCTGGCCGTGGTCCGGCCAGGCGACGAGGTGATCGTGCTGGAACCCTGCTACGACAGCTACGTGCCGAACATCGACCTGGCCGGCGGCACCGTTGTGCGCGTGCCGCTCACGCCGGGCAGCTTCCGTCCCGACTTCGCGAAGATCGCGGCGGCGCTCACGCCGCGCACCCGCGCCATCATCGTCAACACGCCGCACAACCCGAGCGCCACGGTCTGGACCGAGGCCGAGATGCGCCAGCTCGAAGACCTGCTGGCGCCGACCGAGGTGCCGGTGATCAGCGACGAGGTCTACGAGCACATGGTCTACGCCGGTGCCCGCCACGAGAGCGCGGCGCGCTTCCCGGGCCTGGCGGCGCGCAGTTTCATCGTCAGCAGCTTCGGCAAGACCTACCACGTGACCGGCTGGAAGGTCGGCTACGTGGCGGCGCCGGCCGCGCTGAGCGCCGAGTTCCGCAAGGTGCACCAGTTCAACGTCTTCACGGTCAACACGCCGATGCAGCATGCGCTGGCCCGCTACATGGCAGATCCGACGCCGTACCTGGAGCTGCCGGCCTTCTACCAGCGCAAGCGCGACCTGTTCGCCGAGGGCCTGGCGAAGACGCGCTTCAAGCTGCTGCCCAGCGCCGGCACCTATTTCCAGTGCGTCGACATCAGCGAGGTCAGCGCGCTCGGCGAATCGGATTTCTGCCAGTGGCTCACGAGCGAGATCGGGGTCGCGGCGATCCCGCTGTCGGCCTTCTACGGCGACGGCTTCGACCAGCGCGTGGTGCGCTTCTGCTTCGCCAAGAAGGACGAAACCCTGCAGGCCGCGATCGGCCGACTGGCCCGGCTCTGACACGAACGGTAGGAGAGTCCTGACCGCGGGAGGGGGCCGCTTCCCGCGATCGCCGGGCGCCCGGGGGCAGAGGATGAGGGCTTCAAAACATACCGCCCTAGGAGAAGTCCATGTCCCTCTCGTTGATTCTGCTGATCGTCCTGATCCTGCTGCTGGTGGGCGCGCTGCCGAGCTGGGGCTACAGCCGCAGCTGGGGCTATGGGCCCAGCGGCGGTCTTGGCCTGGTGCTGCTTGTGGTGATCGTGCTGCTGCTGATGGGTCGGATATAGCCCTCGGCGCCTGCCGCACGGAAAGCCCGCTTCGGCGGGCTTTTTGCTGTCTGGCTGCAAAGGCTCAATGCCCCAGCTGGGCCCAGAGCTTGTCCAGCCGCTTCACGCTGACCGGCTGCGGCGTGCGCAGCTCCTGGGCGAAGAAGCTCACGCGCAGTTCCTCGAGCAGCCAGCGGAACTCGCTCATGCGCTCGTCGGCCGCGCCCTTGCGCTCGGCGAGCAGGCGCCAGTAGCGCTGCTCCTGCGGCCGCAGTTCGGCCAGTCGCTGGGCATCGCGCGCCGGGTCGGCGCGCAGCTTGTCGAGCCGCAGGGTGATCGCCTTCAGGTAGCGCGCGAAGTGCTGCAACCGCGGCCAGGGCGTGTCGGCGATGAAGCGCTTGCCCACCAGCCGCTGCAGTTGCTGCGCCGCGTCGCCAGTGGCCTCGGGCTGCACCTTGGTGTCCTTGATCTTGCGCAGCGCCAACCCGTATTCGACCAGGATCGTGCCGGCCAGCCGGGCCACCTCGTTGGCGATCAGCGTCAGGCGCCCGCGGCCCTCCTCCAGCCGCCGCTTGAAGGCGAACTCGTCGGTCGGCAGCGGCTCCTGCAGGAAGGCGCGGTCGATCGCCACCTCGATGATCTGCGCCCGCAGTTCCTCGGCGGTGCCGAGCGGCATGAAGGCAACCGCCATCTTCTGCAGGTCGGGGATGTTCTTCTCGAGGTACTTCAGGGCATCCTTGAGCTGCAGGGCGAACAACCGGCGCAGGCCCGCCCGATGCTTCGCGGCGGCAACGGCCGGCTCGTCGAAGACCTCGATCGTCACCGCGTCGCTGCCGTCGACCAGCGCCGGGAACCCGATCAGCGATTGCGCTCCGCGCCGGACTTCCATCAGCTCGGGAAGCTCGCCGAAGGTCCAGGCGGTGTAGCGTTGGCCGGCCGGGAGGGCGGGCGTCGCCGGCGCCTCGACCGCGGCTTTCGCTGCGGGCCGGGCCTGTCCGCCTGCGCCGGCCTGGGCCGGCTCCGGCGAAGCCCGCACGTTGAGCCCGGCCAGCGCCTGGAAGGCACCGCGCGCCTGCGTGCCCAGCTCGGCCTTCAGCGCGCCCAGGTTGCGCCCCATGCCGAGCTGCCGGCCATGCTCGTCGACCACCCGCAGGTTCATGAAGAGGTGCGGCGGCAGCATGTCGAGCTTGAAGTCGGCGCGCTTGACGTCGAGGCTGGTCTGGTCGCGCACCCGCTTCAGGAGCGCGTCGGTCAGCGACCCGTGGCCGAAGACCTCGGGCGCCGACAGCACCTCGGTGAAGCGCGCGGCCGATTCGGGCAGCGGCACCAGCCGCGCGCGAGGCTTCTGCGGCAGGCTCTTGAGCAGGGCCTGGATCTTGTCCTTCAGCATGCCGCTCACCAGCCACTCGCAGCGTTCGTCGCTGACCTGGTTCAGCACGAACAGCGGCACGCTGACGGTCAGCCCGTCCTTGGCATCGCCCGGCTCGTGCAGGTAGGTGGCCGCGCAATCGACGCCGCCCAGGCGCACGGTCGGCGGAAAGGATTGGGTCGTGATGCCGGCCGCCTGGTGGCGCATCAGCTCGTCGCGCGTCAGGTAGAGCAGCCTGGGCTGTTCGCGCGACTGGCCGCGATACCAGTTCTCGAAGGTGAGGCCGCTCGACACGTCGGCCGGCAGCTGGGCGTCGTAGAAGGCGTAGATCAGTTCGTCGTCGACCAGCACGTCCTGGCGCCGCGACTTGTGCTCCAGGCCCTCGACCTCGCGCACCAGCTTGCGGTTGGCCGCGAGGAACGGCAGCTTGCTTTCCCACTGCCCGCCGACCAGCGCCTCGCGGATGAAGATCTCGCGCGCCGCGACCGGATCCACCTTGCTGAAATCGACCCGGCGCCCGCTGTAGACCACCAGTCCGTAGAGCGTGGCGCGCTCCAGCGCCGCGACCTGGGCGCCCTTCTTCTCCCAGTGCGGGTCGAGCAGCTGCTTCTTCAGCAGGTGGCCCGCCACCTGTTCGAGCCACTGCGGCTCGATGTTGGCGATGCCGCGGCCGAACAGCCGCGTGGTCTCGACCAGCTCGGAAGCGACGATCCAGCGGCCCGGCTTCTTCTTCAGGTGGGCGCCCGGATGGCGGTAGAACTTGATGCCGCGCGCACCCAGGTAGGCCTCGTCGTCCTCGAGCTTCCAGCCGATGTTGCCGAGCAGGCCCGAGAGCATCGACAGGTGCAGCGGCTCGTAGCCGGCCGGCTGGGTGTTGATGCGCCACTTGTGCTCGGTCACCACCGTCAGCAGCTGCGAATGGATGTCGCGCCACTCGCGCACCCGGCGGATGTTGATGAAGTTCTGGCGCAGCAGTTGCTCGTATTGCCGGTTGCTGAGCTTGTGCGTGTCACCATGGCCGCCGCGCGCATCCAGGATCCACTTCCACAGCCGCAGGTAGCCGCTGAACTCGCTCTTCTCGTCGTCGAACTTCGAATGCGCCTGGTCGGCCTGCTGCTGCATCTCCATCGGCCGGTCGCGCACGTCCTGCACCGACAGGGCGCTGGCGATCACCAGCACCTCCTCGAGCGCGCCGCGCGTGCGGGCCTCGATGATCATGCGCGCGACCCGCGGGTCGAGCGGCAGCCGGGCCAGCTCGGCGCCCATCGGCGTCAGCTCGTTGGCATCGTCGACCGCGCCGAGTTCGTTCAGCAGCTGGTAGCCGTCGGCGATCGCGCGCCGCTGCGGCGCCTCCAGGAACGGAAAGCGCTCGACATCGCCCAGGTGCAGCGACTTCATGCGCAGGATCACGCCGGCCAGCGAGGAGCGCAGGATTTCCGGGTCGGTGAAGCGCGGCCGACCCTCGAAGTCCTTCTCGTCGTAGAGCCGGATGCAGATGCCGTTGGCGACCCGCCCGCAGCGTCCGGCGCGCTGGTTGGCCGCCGCCTGGCTGATCGGCTCGACCAGCAGCTGCTCGACCTTGCTGCGGAACGAATAGCGCTTGACCCGCGCCGTGCCGGTGTCGATCACGTAGCGGATGCCCGGCACGGTCAGCGAAGTCTCGGCCACGTTGGTGGCCAGCACGATGCGCCGACCGCTGTGGCTGTCGAAGATGCGCTCCTGCTCGGCCTGCGACAGCCGCGCGAACAGGGGCAGCACCTCTGCGCTGCGCATCAGCGGCTGGTGGCTGAGGTGGCGGCGCAAATGGTCGGCGGCCTCGCGGATCTCGCGCTCGCCGGGCAGGAAGACCAGGATGTCGCCGGCGTTGTGCGGGTCGCGCCAGAGTTCGTCGACCCCGTCGGCGATGGCGTCGTTGAGGTCGTGGTCGCGCGACTCCTCGAAGGGACGGTATCGCTGCTCGACCGGGAAGGTCCGCCCCGACACCATGATCGTCGGCGCCGGCCCCTTCGCGGATGCAAAGTGCTGCGCGAAGCGGTCGGCATCGATGGTGGCCGAGGTCACGATCACCTTCAGATCCGGCCGCCGCGGCAGGATCTCGCGCAGGTAGCCGAGCAGGAAGTCGATGTTCAGCGAGCGCTCGTGGGCCTCGTCGATGATGATCGTGTCGTAGGCCTTGAGCAGCGGGTCGGTCTGGGTCTCGGCCAGCAGGATGCCGTCGGTCATCAGCTTGACCGAGGCCTCGCGGGACAACCGGTCCTGGAAGCGCACCTTGTAGCCGACCACCTCGCCCAGCGGCGTCTTCAGCTCCTCGGCGATGCGCTTGGCGACCGAGGTCGCGGCGATCCGGCGCGGCTGGGTGTGGCCGATCAGCCGGCCCTTGCCTGGCGGGGCGTTCAGCTTGCCGCGGCCGAGCTCCAGCACGATCTTSGGCAGCTGCGTGGTCTTGCCCGAGCCGGTCTCGCCGCAGACGATGACGACCTGGTGGGCAGCGATGGCCTTGGCGATTTCGTCTCGGCGAGCCGAAACCGGCAGCGTTTCGGGGAATTCGATGGCGAGCGGACTGGCGCGGCGGGTTTCTGGCGGGAGGGAACTCATGGGAAGGCGCATTATCGCACTTCACGGGTTCACGTGCTACACTTGTTCTCGTGGAGCCTTCCGGAGTCGTCTGACATGACCAACCTCACCATCGCCATCGACGAGACCATCGTGCGCAAGGCGCGCGTGCGCGCCATCAACGAAGGCACCTCCGTGAGCGCGCGCGTGCGCGAATTCCTGGCCGACTATGCGCAGGGCAATGACCGCCGCCAGATCGCCGGCGAGGCCTTCATTGCCGCGGCGCGGCGCAGCAAGGCCAACAGCGAGGGCGCGAGCTGGTCGCGCGACGATGCCCACGATCGGCCCTACCCCGCCGAATGAACATTTTCTTCGACACCAACGTGCTGGTGTACGCCGTCGATGCCGGCGATCCGGTGCGCAAGGAAATCGCCATCGACCGCTTCGCCCGGGCGGTCAAGGACGACACGGTCATGCTCAGCACCCAGGTGCTGCAGGAGTTCTACAACATCACGACCCGCAAGCTGAAGCCGCCGCTGAGCGCGCGCGAAGCGGCCGGCCAGCTGTCCCAGCTGTGCGCCTTCGAGGTCGTCGGATCGAGCGCCGACAGCGTGCTAGCCGCTTCCGAACTGGCGCAGAAGCACCGCCTCCAGTGGTGGGATGCGCTGATCCTCGAAGCCGCGATTCGCGGCAACGCCGACGTCCTGGTGTCGCAGAACGGCCAGCACGGCCAGCGCTTCGGCAAGCTTGTCGTCGAGAATCCGTTCTCGCCGACCTGACACACGCCTCATTCACAGTCCCTTCATGTCCACTGTCTTCAACTTCACCTTCGTCCCCTGGTTCCGCTCGGTCGCGCCCTACATCCACATGCATCGCGGCAAGACCTTCGTGGTCGCGATGGCCGGCGAGGCGATCGCCGCCGGCAAGCTGGCCAGCATCGCCCAGGACCTGGCACTGATCCAGAGCATGGGCGTCAAGGTCGTGCTGGTGCACGGCTTCCGGCCTCAGGTCAACGAGCAGCTGCGCGCCAAGGGCCATGAGGCGAAGTACTCGCACGGCATCCGCATCACCGACGAGGTGGCGCTCGACTGCGCCCAGGAGGCGGCCGGCCAGCTGCGCTACGAGATCGAGGCCGCCTTCAGCCAGGGCCTGCCCAACACCCCGATGGCCGGCTCCACCATCCGCGTCATCTCCGGCAACTTCATCACCGCCCGGCCGGTCGGTGTGGTCGACGGCGTCGACTTCCAGCATTCGGGGCTGGTGCGCAAGGTCGACGCCGCCGGCATTCGCCGCGCGCTCGACTTCGGCTCGATGGTGCTGATGTCGCCGTTCGGCTTCTCGCCCACCGGCGAGGCCTTCAACCTCACGATGGAGGAAGTCGCGACCAGCGTGGCGATCTCGATCCAGGCCGACAAGCTGATCTTCATGACCGAGGTGCCGGGCATCGCCCAGGACCCGGCCCTGCCGATCAGCGAGGACAACCCCATCGACACCGAACTGCCGCTCGACGCCGCCCGCAAGCTGCTGGCGGCGCTGCCGCCCGCCCAGCGCCCGACCGACACCGCGTTCTACCTGCAGCACTGCGTCAAGGCCTGCGAGGCCGGCATCGAGCGCAACCACATCCTGCCCTTCTCGGTCGACGGCTCGCTGCTGCTCGAGGTCTACGTGCACGACGGCATCGGCACCATGGTGATCGACGAAAAGCTCGAATCGCTGCGCGAGGCCACCGCCGACGACATCGGCGGCATCCTGCAGCTGATCGAGCCCTTCGAGCGCGACGGCACGCTGGTCAAGCGCAGCCGCACCGAGATCGAGCGCGACATCGGCCAGTACACCGTGATCGAGCACGACGGCGTGATCTTCGGCTGCGCCGCGCTGTACCCCTACCCCGAGGCGCGCACCGCCGAGATGGCCGCCTTGACCGTGTCCCCGCAATCGCAGGCCCAGGGCGACGGCGAGCGCATCCTGAAACGGGTCGAGCAGCGCGCCAAGGCGTCGGGACTGGACAGCATCTTCGTGCTCACCACCCGCACCATGCACTGGTTCCTCAAGCGCGGCTTCCAGCAGGTCAACCCCGACTGGCTTCCCGAGGCCCGCAAGCGCAAGTACAACTGGGACCGCAAGAGCCAGGTGCTGGTGAAGAAACTCTAGGAATCAACACGATGATCGCCCGCTCCTGGTTCCGGCGCTGCCACGATAATCGAGGATCATGAATCCCCTGCTCGCCAAACTGCAGCCCTACCCCTTCGAGCGGCTGCGACAACTGTTCGCCGGCGTCACCCCGAACCCCGCATTCGCGCCGATCAGCCTCGGCATCGGCGAACCCAAGCACCCGACCCCGGCCTTCATCCAGGATGCGCTGGCGGCCGGCATGGGCGCCCTCGCGACCTACCCGGCCACCGCCGGCGACCTGCCGCTGCGCCAGTCGTTCACCGGCTGGCTGGAGCGTCGCTATGGCCTGGCGCTCGATCCGGCCACCCAGGTGCTGCCGGTCAACGGCTCGCGCGAGGCCCTGTTCGCCCTGGCCCAGACCGTGGTCGACGCCAGCCGGACGCCGGCGCCGGTGGTGCTGTCGCCCAACCCGTTCTATCAAATCTACGAAGGCGCGGCGCTGCTTTCGGGCGCCGAGCCGTACTACGTGCCGAGCGTGCCGGCGCGCAATTTCGCGGTCGACTGGGACAGCGTGCCGGATGCGATCTGGGCCCGCACGCAACTGGTCTTCGTCTGCTCGCCGGGCAATCCGACCGGTGCCGTGATGCCGATCGGCGAGTGGGAAAAGCTCTTCGCCCTGTCCGACCGGCACGGTTTCGTGATCGCGGCCGACGAGTGCTACAGCGAGATCTACTTCCGCGACGAACCCCCGCTCGGCGGGCTCGAGGCCGCAGCCAGGCTCGGCCGCAGCGACTTCCGCAACCTGATCGCCCTGACCTCGCTGTCCAAGCGCAGCAACGTGCCGGGTCTGCGCAGCGGCTTCGTGGCCGGCGACGCCGCGATCATCAAGTCCTTCCTGCTCTATCGCACCTACCACGGCAGCGCCATGAGCGGCACCGTGGCCGCCGCCAGCATCGCGGCCTGGAACGACGAGCTCCACGTGGTCGACAACCGCGCCCAGTACCGCTCCAAGTTCGCCGCCGTGACGCCGCTGCTCGAGCCGGTGCTCGACGTCCGCCTGCCCGACGCCAGCTTCTACCTCTGGGCCGGCATTCCGCCCGCGTGGCAAGGCGACGACGCCGCCTTCGCCCGGGCGCTCTACGCTCAATACAATGTGACGGTGCTGCCCGGCAGCTACCTCGCGCGCGAGGTCGGCGGCGCCAACCCGGGCCGCGGGCGCATCCGCATGGCGCTGGTCGCCGACACGGCCGAATGCACCGAGGCCGCGAAACGCATCGTGAATTTCATCCAGAACTGAGTTTTTCCATGACCCAACAACTCCAGCAGACCATCGACGCCGCGTGGGAAGACCGCGCCAACATCTCCGCCTCCAGCGCCTCCAAGGAAGTGCGCGACGCCGTCGACCACGTGATCGCCGAGCTCAACAACGGCCACCTGCGGGTCGCCACCCGCGAAGCCGTCGGTCAGTGGACCGTGCACCAGTGGATCAAGAAGGCCGTGCTGCTGTCCTTCCGCCTCAAGGACAACGAACAGATCCAGGCCGGCGCGCTGGGCTTCTACGACAAGGTGCCGACCAAGTTCTCGCACCTGTCGGCCAACGAGCTCAAGGAAGCCGGCGTTCGCATCGTCCCGCCGGCCGTGGCGCGCCGCGGCAGCTACATCGCCAAGGGCGCGATCCTGATGCCCTCCTACGTCAACATCGGCGCCTACGTCGGCGAAGGCACGATGGTCGACACCTGGGCCACGGTCGGCTCCTGCGCCCAGATCGGCGCCAACGTCCACCTGTCGGGCGGCGTCGGCATCGGCGGCGTGCTCGAGCCGCTGCAGGCCGGCCCGACCATCATCGAGGACAACTGCTTCATCGGCGCCCGTTCCGAGGTGGTCGAGGGCGTCATCGTCGAAGAGAACTCGGTGCTGTCGATGGGCGTCTTCATCGGCCAGAGCACCCCCATCTACGACCGCGCCACCGACACCGTCAGCTTCGGCCGCGTTCCGGCGGGCTCGGTGGTCGTCGCCGGCACCTTGCCCAAGCCGGGCGGCAAGTACAGCACCTACGCCGCCATCATCATGAAGAAGGTCGATGCCAAGACACGCTCGTCGACTTCTCTGAACGACCTGCTGCGCGACTGACCACCCGGGCCGCCTGAGGGGGCGGCCCCTGTGAGCCACCCGATCCAGAACCACAACGCCGAGGAGAGAGAGCCGATGAACACGATGGAGCGAATTCTTCGTCTGATGGCCGAGCGCAAGGCATCGGACATCTATCTTTCGGCCAACTCCCCGGCCCTGATCCGGATCAACGGCAACTGCATGCCGATCAACGCCCAGGTGCTGCCGCCCGAGGCACCGCTCAGCCTGCTGTCCGAGGTGGTGCACGAGAACCGCATCGCCGAACTGGAGCGCACCGGCGAGCTCAACATGGCGATCGCGCTCGAAGGCTCCGGCAACTTCCGCATCAGCGCCATGCGCCAGCGCGGCAGCTACGCGGTGGTCGTGCGGCACATCGCCTCGACCATCCCGAGCTTCGAGGATCTCAACCTGCCCGAGATCCTCAAGACCCTGGTCATGGAAAAGCGCGGCCTGATCCTCATGGTCGGCTCGACCGGCGCCGGCAAGAGCACCACCCTGGCCTCGATGCTCGACTACCGCAACGAGAACGCCACCGGCCACATCCTCACGGTCGAGGAGCCGATCGAATTCACCTTCACCAACAAGAAGTCGATGGTGAACCAGCGCGACGTCGGCAGCGACACCCAGTCGCTGCAGATCGCGCTCAAGAACGCGCTGCGCCAGGCGCCCGACGTGATCCAGATCGGCGAGATCCGCGACCGCGAGACCATGACCGCCGCGATCGCCTACGCACAGTCGGGCCACCTGTGCGTGGCCACGCTGCACGCCAACAACAGCTACCGGGCGCTGAACCGCATCCTGAGCTTCTACCCGGTCGAAGTGCGCGCCACGCTGCTGGGCGACCTCGGCGGCGCGCTGCGCGCCATCGTGGCCCAGCGCCTGCTGCGCACGCCCAGCGGTGCCCGCGTGCCGGCGCTCGAAGTGCTGCTGAACACCGCGCTGGTGGCCGAACTGATCGGCAAGGGCGACTTCTCGGCGGTCAAGGAAGCCATGGAACAATCGATGGCCGAAGGCTCCCAGACCTTCGAGGAAGACATCGCGCGGCTCATCACCGAAGACCTGGTGACGCGCGAGGAAGGCCTGTCCCAGGCCGATTCGCCGACCAACCTGATGTGGCGCCTGCAGAACCGCAAGGCGCCGCCCGCGCGCAACGAAGAACGCTCCCTCCTCGACCAGGTCGAGGAACCCACCTTCACGGACATCACGCTCGACGTGCGTCCCTGAGCCACCTGCCCCTGTCGATGTCCCGAACGCTCCAGCTCGCCGAACAACTGATCTCCCGCCCCTCGGTCACCCCCGACGACGGCGGCTGCCAGCAGATCCTCGGCGAGCGCCTGGCGCGGCTCGGATTCCGGCTCGAGACCATCGAAAGCGGCCCTGCCGACTTCCGCGTCACGAACCTGTGGGCGGTGCGGCCAGGCGGCGCAGACCAGCCGAAGACCATGGCCTTCGCTGGCCATACCGACGTCGTGCCGACCGGTCCGATCGAGCAGTGGAGCAGCCACCCGTTCACCCCGACCCACCGTGACGGCCGCCTCTACGGCCGCGGCGCCTGCGACATGAAGACCTCGCTGGCCGCCTTCGTGGTCGCCATCGAGGAGTTCCTGGCCGCCACGCCCGACCCGCGTCTCACCCTGGCGCTGCTCCTCACCAGCGACGAGGAAGGCCCCGGCATCGACGGCACGGTGGTGGTCTGCAACCAGCTGGCGGCGCGCGGCGAGTCGATCGACTACTGCATCGTCGGCGAGCCGACCTCGGTCGAGCGCTGCGGCGACATGATCAAGAACGGCCGCCGCGGGACCATGAGCGGCCGGCTGACGGTCAACGGCGTCCAGGGCCACATTGCCTACCCGCACCTGGCGAAGAACCCGGTGCACGCCTTCGCGCCGGCGCTGGCCGAACTGGTCGCGCTCAACGCGGCGGGCGGCTGGGATGCCGGCAACGATCATTTCCAGCCGACCAGCTGGCAGATCAGCAACATCCATGCGGGCACCGGCGCCAGCAACGTGATCCCGGGCGCGGCCGTGATCGATTTCAACTTCCGCTTCTCGACCGAGTCGACCCCCGAGTCGCTGCAGCAGCGCGTGGCCTCGGTGCTCGACGCCCACGGCCTCGACTACACACTGGCCTGGACGATCGGCGGCCTGCCCTTCCTCACCGTGCCCGGCGCGCTGGTCGAAGCCGTGCAGCAGGCGATCCGCGACGAGACCGGCCTCCAGACCGAGCTGTCGACCAGCGGCGGCACCAGCGATGCGCGCTTCATCGCCAAGATCTGCCGGCAGGTGGTCGAACTCGGCCCGGTCAACGCCAGCATCCACAAGATCGACGAGCACATCGCGGTGGCCGACATCGAGCCGCTCAAGAACATCTACCGCCGCACGCTCGAACGGCTCGAAGCGCTGACCGTATGAGCACGGTCATCGCCTTGATCCAGGCCGGCGCCAGGCAGTTGGCCGAAGCCGGCGTGGCGTTCGGCCACGGCACCGACAACGCCTTCGACGAAGCGGTCTGGCTGGTGCTGTGGCGCCTTGGCCTGCCGCTCGACGAACTCGACGCGGTGGCCGAGCGGCCGGTGTCGCCCGCCGACGCGGCGCGCATCGGCGAGCTGTTCGCGCAGCGCATCGCGACCCGCAAGCCGGCGGCCTATCTGACCCGGGAGGCCTGGCTGCAGGGCGTTCCCTTCTACGTCGACGAACGCGCCATCGTGCCGCGCAGCTTCATCGCCGAACTGATCGCCGACGGCTCCATCGACTACTGGCTCGGCGACCACACCCGGCGCGTGCTCGACCTGTGCACCGGCAACGGCAGCCTCGCGATCCTCGCCGCCCTGACCTATCCGGAGGTGAGCGTGGACGCCGCCGACCTGTCGCTCGAGGCGCTCGAGGTGGCGGCGATCAACGTCACCCGGCACCAGCTCGACGCCCGCGTCCGCCTGATCCATTCCGATGGCCTGGCCGAAGTGCCCGGTCCGTACGACCTGGTGCTGTGCAACCCGCCCTACGTCAACAGCGCGAGCATGGCCGCCCTGCCGGCCGAATACCGGGCCGAGCCCGAACTCGCGCTGGCCGGCGGCAGCGACGGCATGGACTTCGTGCGCCGGCTGTTCGCCGACGCGCCGTCGCGCATGAGCGAGCAGGCCGTGCTGGTGCTCGAGATCGGCAACGAGCGGGCGAACTTCGAAGCCGCGTTTGCGCAGCTCGAAGTCGTCTGGCTCGAAAGCTCGGCCGGCGAGGACCAGGTCCTGCTGGTGACCCGCGAGGCCCTGCTGGCGGGTGCCGGCCAGCCTTAGCGGCGCCCGTCCTTCGCCGCCTTCCCCGCAGCCTCGGCTGCGCCCCCCTTCATCGGGCTGTTGTCCCCTATGCCCCCTCGCGCCAGGCCGCCTGGACGCGCACGGGATAATCGCCCCTACGGTCCCCTATCCATGATCACTCTCAGAAACGTCATTCTTCGCCGCAGCGCCAAGGTCCTGCTCGACGGCGCCACCGTCACCCTCAACCCGGGCGAGAAGGTCGGCCTGGTGGGGCGCAACGGCGCCGGCAAGTCCACCTTGTTCGCCCTGCTCAACGGCACGCTGCACGAGGACGGCGGCGACTTTTCCGTGCCCAGGCACTGGCGCATGGCCCAGGTGGCGCAGAACATGCCCGAGACCGACGAATCGGCAACCGACTTCGTGGTCGGCGGCGACACCCGGCTCGGCGAACTGCGCGCGGCGCTGGCGGCCATCGAAGCCGCCTACGAAGCCAACCCGGACGACCCCGACATCGGCATGGAGCTGGCCCACGCCTACACCGACCTGGCCGACGCCGGCGAGCACGACGCCGTGCCGCGCGCCCAGGCACTGATCCTCGGCCTGGGCTTCAAGTCGCACGAGCTCGACGAGCCCGTCAACAGCTTCTCGGGCGGCTGGCGCATGCGGCTGCAACTGGCGCGCGCCCTGATGTGCCCGAGCGACCTGCTGCTGCTCGACGAACCCACCAACCACCTGGACCTCGACGCGCTGGTCTGGCTCGAAGCCTGGCTGCAGCGCTATGCCGGCACCATGATCGTGATCAGCCACGACCGCGAGTTCCTCGACGCCGTGACCGATGTCACCCTGCACATCGCCAACGCCCAGCTCACGCGCTACGGCGGCAACTACAGCAAGTTCGAGGACATGCGCGCGCTGCAGATGGAGCAGCAGCAAGTCGCCTTCAGCAAGCAGCAGGACAAGATCGCCCACCTGCAGAAGTTCATCGACCGCTTCAAGGCCAAGGCCAGCAAGGCCAAGCAGGCACAGAGCCGGGTCAAGGCGCTCGAGCGCATGGAGCGGGTCGCGCCGCTGCTGGCCGAGGCCGACTTCACCTTCGAATTCAAGGAGCCGGGCAACATCCCGAATCCGATGCTGTCGATCAGCGACGCCAGCTTCGGCTACGAGATCGAGGACGAGCCGCCGAAGACCATCCTGCGCGGCGTCAACCGCTCGGTGCTGGCCGGCCAGCGGATCGGCATCCTGGGCGCCAACGGCCAGGGCAAGTCGACGCTGGTGAAGACCATCGCGCGCGAAATGGGCGCGCTCGCCGGCACCGTCACCGAGGGCAAGGGCCTCAACATCGGCTACTTCGCGCAGCAGGAACTCGACGTGCTGCGCCCCCAGGACAACCCGTTGGAGCATATGGTGCGCATGGCGCGCGAACTCGGCAGCGCCGCCCGGGAAGGCACTGGCGAGCAGGCGCTGCGCGGCTTCCTCGGCAGCTTCAACTTCAGCGGCGACATGGTCAAGCAGCCGGTCGGCACCATGAGCGGCGGCGAAAAGGCGCGGCTGGTGCTGGCCATGATGGTCTGGCAGCGCCCCAACCTGCTGCTGCTCGACGAGCCCACCAACCACCTGGACCTGGCGACGCGCGAGGCGCTGGCCGTGGCGCTCAACGAGTTCGAAGGCACCCTGATGCTGGTCAGCCACGACCGCGCGCTGCTGCGCTCGGTCTGCGACGAGTTCTGGCTGGTCGGCCGGGGCGTGGTCACGGATTTCGACGGCGACCTCGACGACTACCAGCGCTACCTGCTCGACGAGGCCAAGCGGCTGCGCGAGGAGGCCAAGGTGGCGACCCGCGATGCCGCGGCGGTCGAAGCCGCCGCCGCTCCGGCCGAAGCCCCGGTGGCGAGCGCACCGGCGCCCAGGGCGGCCGACAGCGCCCCCGGGGGCAAGAACCAGCGCAAGCAGGACGCGCAGGATCGCCAGCAGCGCAGCGACCAGGCCAAGCCCCTGAAGCGCGAGCTGACCCAGGTCGACCAGCGCCTGGCGGCCGCCAGCAGCGAGAAGGCGACGCTGGAAGCACGGCTCGCCCAGGCCCTGCCGGCGCCCGAAATCGCCGAGGCAGGCAAGCGCCTGAAGGCGCTCGGCGACGAGATCGCGAGCCTCGAGGAGCGCTGGCTGGCGCTGTCGGACCAGCTCGAGGCCCTCGCCACCTCATAATGGGGCGGAATGTCTTCCGCCATCGAACTCGCGCAAGGTGACCCCCAACTGATTGCCGCCATCCGGCGCAGTCGCCGCCTGCTGGGCCGCAAGGCGATGATGGCGGCCGCCGTCGGCGCGATGCCCATTCCGGGCCTCGACTGGGCTGCCGACGCGGCCCTGCTGGCCCGCGTGGTGCCGCAGATCAGCACCGAGTTCGGGCTTTCGGTGACCCAGGTCGAGCGCCTGGCGCCGCACGAGCGCGAGCGCATCCGCAAGGCCGCGGCCACCGTCGGCGCCCTGCTGGTCGGGCGCCTGGTCACCCGCGACCTGCTGGTCGCGCTGGCGCGCCATGCCGGCGTCAAGCTGACCGCCAGCCAGGCGGCCCGTTTCGTTCCCCTTGCCGGGCAAGTGGTCTCTGCCACGCTCAGCTATGCCGCGCTCCGCTCGCTGGGCGAACTGCACATCAAGGACTGCGTCCGGGTGGCGCAGGCCGTGCGGCATCAGTTGCCGTCGCCGCAGGGCGAGCGACCGGCGCCGCCCGTGCGCCCTTCCAGATTGAGCAGCGCATGGAATCGACTCCGGCTTCGCTAGGGGCGTTTTCACCCTAATACCAAAGAATTCGAAAATTATCAATCTGAACGAGTTGTTGGCCTGCGACGACATCGGATGGGGAGCTATTGCGCAAGCAGGCGGATAATGCGATGACTTGCACACTTGGCTGCCGGATGCGTCAAGCGTGTGACAAAAGGGAAGTCGAGATCAAACCAAGGTCGTATCCGCGCGACTGGTTCGGAGGAGCGGAATATGAACGAGACAGACCTCGCAGCGTCGGTCGAGAGGCTCATGGCCAGGGTCGACTACTACCTGCATTGCGAGTTGGACGAAGAGTACGACCACGACCGGCCGGACACGGCGCGCAGGTTGCTCGAGGCCGCCTTGCGGCAAGAACTGCTGCGTGCCAGCGCCGTCGGCGTGGTGTCGTCGATCGCGGGCTCGCGCCACTCCGCCGCGCTGGACGGCAGCGACGCCGCCTAGGCCCCGATCAAGCAAGCAAAAGGCCGTCTCGAACGGCCTTTTTGTTGTGCGGCTTCAGGTCTCGATCAGTCGCGATCGCCCCATCCCCGACGCTCTTCACGGCGCTCATGCCGCCAGTCGCGATGGTCCCAGCGGCGACCATCGTTCCACTCGGAGCGATAGAAGCGCCGCCCCTCGCCGCGATACCCCGGCTCATAGTAGACGGGCGCCGGCGCGTAGGCCACAGGCGGGGCCGCGCGATACACCGGCGCCGGCTGGTAGTACACCGGCGCCGGAGGCGCGTAGACAGGCGCCGGCTCGTAGTAGCGCGCCGGCTCGCCCGCGCCGACGACCACGCCGGGGACTGCGATGCCCACTGACCAGTTGGTGCCTGCGCTGGCTGAAGCGGCACCTGCGAGGGCTGCGACGGCGAGGACGCCGACCGCTGCCAACTTGACCAACACTGAACGACCTGCCTGCATGTGAATCTCCTGTTCGAGGCAATTGCCCCGTGCACATTCAACGCCGGTGCGTCGAACAGCGTGCACCGAGGGATTGCAAAGCTGGCGTAAACCCACGCAACCGACCCTGACACCGCCTCCATTCGCGCGTCATGCGTTGCCTACAGACAAAGTAACCCAAATGTATTACTTTGCAATGTCACTAAAGGACGCGCCGTGGACTCGAATGACCGGGCTGAACTCGCCCGCCTCTGGGCGGCGTGGCTCGAGTGCAGGGCCAGCGCAGCCGCCGAGCGGGAGCGCCTGATCGAACAGGCCGGCGACCACCTGTGCACCGGGAGCCCGGCCCCGAGCGAGAAGGAGGTCGCGGCCCTCGATGCGCTGGAATACCGGCACCGCGCCGCGTGGGCGGCGTACTCGGCCTGCCTGCTTCGCATCTATGCCGTCGCGTCATGGGTGTCCGGACTCGACCTGGACAAGCCCTCAGCGCCCTTGCCACCGAAACAGGCGTCGGCCTCATTGGCGCGAGGCGAAGCGCCGGACAGGCAGAATGCGCCATGAAAGCACCCCCTCGACTACAGACACTCATCGACGAAGGACTGATCGACAGCGTGGTTCGCCAGCTCATGAGCGGCAAGGAAGCGACGGTCTACGTGGTGCGCTGCGGCGACGACACGCGCTGCGCCAAGATCTACAAGGAAGCGACCCAGCGCAGCTTTCGCCAGGCCGTCGACTACACCGAGAATCGCAAGGTCAAGAACACGCGCCTACAGCGCGCGATGGCCAAGGGCACGAAATTCGGACGGCAGGCGACCGAGGCCGCGTGGCAAAGCGCCGAGGTCGACGCCCTCTACAGGCTGGCCGCGGCCGGCGTCCGCGTGCCCGAGCCCTACAACTTCTGCGACGGCGTGCTGCTGATGGAATTGGTCGCGGACGCCCAGGGCGATGCCGCACCGCGCCTGAACGACGTGGTGTTCTCGCCCGAGGACGCGCGGCTGCACCACGCGACGCTGCTGGCGGAAGTGGTCCGCATGCTGTGTGCGGGCGTGGTGCATGGCGACCTCTCGGAGTTCAATGTGTTGCTGGCCGCCGATGGCCCTGTGATCATCGACTTGCCGCAGGCGGTCGATGCCGCGGGCAACAATCACGCGCGGCGGATGCTCCTGCGCGACGTCGCGAACCTCGCGGACTTCTTCGGTCAGGTGGCGCCCGAGCTGCGTTCCACCCGCTATGGCGAGGAGATATGGAACCTCTATGAACGTGGCGAGCTGCACACCGGCTCGGCGCTGACAGGCAGCTTCGTGCGCCCGAGCGGGCCGGTGGATCTGGGCGGCGTACTGCGCGAGGTCGACGACGCGCGCGCCGAAGAGGCGGCCCGACTCGTGCGCATGGCAGCGCGCTGAATGCCGGTCTTCAGGTCAGCAAGAGTGGCATGCCCGGGTCGCCCTTGCGCATGGCGCGCTGGTAGGCGTCTCGCCCTGCAATGCGCTGCAGGTAGGCCAGGATGTTCGGATAAGGCGTGAGGTCGAAGGGCATGAAGTACCGCATCGTCGTCAGCGAGAAGAACGTCATGATGTCGGCCGCGGTGAAGTTCTCTCCGGCCAGGAACGGCACGTCGCCGAGGCGCTTCTCGATCAGCGCGAACGCCCCCTCGAGCCGGCCGTTCAGGCGGGCAGCGATGGGATTGTCAGGCGGCAGGTGCAGTCTCCGCAGGAGCATGTTGCGCCCCATGTTCGGCTGGAAGTTCCCGTTGGCGTAGTGCCACCAGAAGATGTAGTCGACGTAGTCCGGATGGTCCGGGCCGAGCGCGAGCCGGCCATGGCCGTATTTCGCGATGATGTATTCGACGATGGCGCCCGACTCGGCAAGCAGGACATCCCCGTCGCTGATCACGGGCGCGGTGCCGAGCGGATGCAGCGCGACGAGTTCTGGTGGGGCCAACGCGGTGACCGGATCCCGCACATGGTGCCTCAGCTCGTACGTCAGGCCGAGCTCCTCGCAAAGCCACACGATTCGCTCTGATTGCGATTTGCCGAGATGGTGGACGGTCAGCACGGTGCTTCCTTGAAACTGAGTGCTCGATCATGGCAGATGCGTTTGGAGGCTACTTGGCCCCCAAAAAGAAAAAGCCCGCTATCGATTAGATAGCGGACTCTTCTTGCAACGATTGGTAGGACGTACAAGATTCGAACTTGTGACCAACGGATTAAAAGTCCGCTGCTCTACCAACTGAGCTAACGTCCCGATACCAGTGTTCTTGGCCGGCGTCGAATCCGGCAAAGCCTGAAATTATAGCGTGACATTTCGGGCAATCCGATCGAGGAGCCACCCTGCCGCACATTGACCGAATGTGGCGGTCACCGCCACCACCGATCCATAGCCATGGCAGTTGAGCGAACCGTCGCCCTCGATCGCGCAGGAGGCGTCCGGCGGCGCGACGCTCTCGCGACTGAAGACGCATGCGACGCCGATCTTGCGGCCTTCGCGCGGTGCGCCGTGAGCCTTGCGCAGTCGCTGGCGAAGCTGCGCCAGCAAGGGGTCGTGCGTGACCAGGGCTAGATCGTCGATCTCGACCCGGTGCGCCAGGCGCTTGCCCCCGGCGGCGCCGACGGTGACGAAGCCTGCGTCCGCGCCGCGTGCCCAGGCGGCCATCGCGAGCTTGGCCTTCACCTGGTCGCAGGCATCGAGAACCGCGGTCACCGGCCCGTTGGCGGCCTCGGCGGTGGCCAGCAGGGCCTGCCAGTTGTCGGGCTCGACGAACTCGTCGATCGCCAGCACGCTGCAGGCCGGATTGATGTGCGCGATGCGATCCCGCATGGCTTCCACCTTGGCCTGGCCGACGGTCGAATCGAGCGCATGGATCTGGCGGTTGATGTTGGATTCGGCGATGTGATCGAGGTCGACCAGCGACAGCCGCCCGACTCCGCTGCGCGCCAGCGCCTCGACGGCCCATGAGCCGACGCCACCAATGCCCGCCACCAGCACGTGCGCCTCGCGGATGCGGGCCGCGCCCGCCACCCCGTACAAGCGCTCCAGCCCGCCGAAACGGCGGGCCAGGTCGGCGTCGTCCGTGGCGACGACGGGGCTCGCGGCGGTCAAGGGGCTAGCGCAGCCGCGACAGCCGTTCGCGGCCGGCTTGCGCTGCCTCCGACTGCGGATAGGCCTTGGTCAGGTCCTCGAGCGTGCGGCGTGCGGCCTTGGTGTCCTTCAGCTCGATCTGGCAATTCGCGATCGACAGCACGGCCTCGGGTGCCTTCGCATGGTCGGGCGCCAGCGAGAGCATCGACCTGAAATTGGCGATGGCCTCGTTGTAGTTGCGCGTCGCGTACTGCGCATTGCCGAGCCAGAACAGCGCCGAGGCGTTGTAGCCGCTCTGCGGATAGCGCTTGACGAAGTCGGCGAACGCCGTCTGCGCCTGCGCGAACTGGCCCGCACGGAAGATGCCGAGGGCCGCGTCGAAGTCGGCCTTTTCCTTTGGATCGGCATTGAACTCGCGGCCGTCGACCGCGACCTTGGACGGCTCGTTGCTCTTGGCTCGGCTGTCGGTGTCGGTCTGGCGCTGCTGCTGAAGATCGGTGACGGTCTTCGTGAGCTGCTCGTTCTGACCCGTCAAGCGCGCCATGTCGCCGCGCATCTGCTCGATCTGGTTCTGCAGATCGAGCAGGCTGCGGCGCAGTTGCGCGCTTTCCTCGCTTTGACGCTGCTCGGCCTGCTGGCGCATGGTCTCGACCCGCTGGCGCAGGTCGAGGATGGCGCGCCGCGCCTCGTCGTCTTCGAACAGCGCGGCCTGGGCCCCCAGCGAAGCGCACAGCAACGCGGCTGCGAGGACTGTGCCTCGCAAAGTAAGGCCGCGCATCATCAGCGGTACGTGATCTCGGCGCGGCGGTTCTGCGCCCAGACGTCCTCGCCGCTGCCCTGCGCCGCCGGCTTTTCCTTGCCGAAGCTCACGGCCTCGATCTGGGAATCGCTGACACCGACCAGGACCAGTGCGCGGCGCACGGCCTCGGAGCGCTTCTGGCCGAGTGCGAGGTTGTACTCGCGGCCGCCGCGTTCGTCGGTGTGTCCTTCGATCGACACGCGACGGTTCGGATTGGCCTTGAGGAAGCGCGCATGGCCGTCGATGAGTTGCTGGAACTCGGGCTTGACGGTGTAGCTGTCGAAGTCGAAATAGATGATCCGTGCCACGCCGACCGGGCCTTGCGCGTTCTGCGCATTCGGGTCGATGGTGACCGGCGCCACGCCGCTGGCAGCGCCGCCGCCCTGGCCCGCCGCACCGCGGTCGACCACCGGGGTGTCGTTCAGCTTGGTGCCGGACGAGCAGCCAGCGATCAGGGCCACGATGGCCAGCGAATAAATCGTACGTTTCAACATTTTCGGACTCCTCAAGTTAATCATTGCTTTTGAAACGGACCCCAGTCCGGTTCCCGGATGTCTCCGGCCTGCCCCGCCAACCGCGCCTTGATCTTGCCGTCGAGCGTCGTGGTCATCAGTGCCTCGCGGCCCTGCAGCTTGGTGGCGTAGACGATCAATTTGCTGTTCGGCGCAAAACTCGGGCGCTCGTCGGCCGTGGTGTCCGTGATCGCCTGCACGTTGCCGGTCGCCAACTCCATCACATGGAGTTTGAACGCCCCGCCGACGCGCGAGATGTAGGCCAACCACCGGCCATCGCCGCTGATCGACGGAGAAATGTTGTAGGTTCCGCTGAAGGTGACCCGGGTCGGGTTGCCGCCGCCGGCGCCCATCTTGTAGATCTGCGGCGCACCGCCGCGATCGCTGACGAAGTAGATCGTGCCGCCGTCGGCCGAGAACACCGGCTCGGTGTCGATGCTGTTGCTCTGCGTGAGACGGCGCGGCTCGCCGCCGCTGGACGAGATGGTGTAGAGCTGCGAGCCGCCGTCGCGGCTCAGGGTGACGGCCAGCGTGCTGCCGTCCGGGGCCCAGGCCGGCGCGCTGTTGGAGCCGCGGAAGTTCGCCACCAGCCGCCGCTGGCCGCTGGCGACGTTGTGGACGTACACCACCGGCTTGCGCGACTCGAAGGACACGTAGGCGAGTTGGCTGCCGTTGGACGACCAGCGCGGCGAAATGATCGGTTCGGGACTGGCGAGTGCCGCCTGGGCGTTCTCGCCGTCCGAGTCGGCCACCCACAGCGTGTAGCGGCTCCCGCCCTTGGTGACATAGGCGATGCGGGTCGAGAAGATGCCCTTCTCGCCGGTCAGCTTCTCGTAGATGTAGTCGGCGATGCGGTGCGAGGCCAGCCGCAGGTCGCCCTGGGGCACGGTGTAGCTCTGGCCGCCGAGGTCTTGCCCGCGCACCACGTCCCAGAGGCGGAAGCGGACGTCGAAACGGCCATCGGCCAGCCGAGTGACGCTGCCGACCGCGAGCGAATCGGCGGTGCGCTGGCGCCAGAAGCTGAGGTCGGGGCGGGAGCTTTCATCGAGGGCCTGGCCGGACGCGTCGACGCCGCGGAACTGTCCGCTGCGCTCGAGGTCGGCCAGCACGATCGCCGAGATCTTCTGCGGCGAGGACTCCTCGCCCCGGAAGGGCGCGATCGCGATCGGCAACTGCGTCACGCCCACACCCGAGACCTCGACCCGGAACTGAGCCAGGGCGGGAATCACGGGGGTGGCAGCGAGGGCCGCGACCAAGGCGCGGCGTGCGAAGAACGATGAAGAAGGGGTTGGGGGAAAGTCTTGCAACGGCTTTTTCATGCAGTTCGGAGAGGTTTCCGAGGTTTAAGTTTCTTGTCTCGGACAAAAACAGTGCACATGGTACATGTTGCGATGGCCCTGTCGTCACAAAACGTGTATGAGGCGGTCGGGTCCTACAGGTTCCGGCCCGTAGAATTCGCCGCCATGCAGCCCTCCCCCGCCACCGACACGGTGCGCCTCCCCCTGACGCGACGACTCGCGCGCCTGATGACCTGGTTCGGCAGTTCGCGCCGCTGGTGGGCGCTGGGCATCGCGACCGCCGCGGTCGCCGCGCTCACCGAACCCCTGCTGGCCGCGATGCTGAAGCCGCTCTTCGATCGCGGCTTCACGCGCGGACAGCTGGCGCTGTGGATCGTGCCGGTGGCGATCATCCTGCTCTTCCTGGTGCGCGGCGTGGCGCAGTTCATCTCGCAATATGCCCTTGCGCGGATCGCCAACGAAGGCATGCAGGGACTGCGGCGCATGCTGTTCAAGCGCCTGCTCGAAGCGGAACTCGCGCTGTTCTCGCGCCAGTCGGCCAGCACCCTGTCGAACACGGTGGTCTACGAGGTGCAGACCGGCGCCATGCTGCTGGTGCAGGCGCTGCTGAGCCTGTCGCGCGACGGCTTCGTGACGATTGCGCTGCTGTTCTACCTGGTCTACCTGAACTGGAAACTGACGCTGATCGTCGGCGTGATGGTGCCCGGCGTGGCCTGGATCATGAAGGTGCTGTCCAAGCGGCTCTACCACCTGACACGCCTGGGGCAGCATGCCACCGACGAACTGGCCTATGTGGTCGAGGAGAACGTCCTCGCCCACAAGATGGTGCGCCTGCACCGCGCCGAAGCCAGCCAGAGCGAGCGCTTCGAACGCCTGAGCCACAGCCTCAACCGCCTGGCCGTGAAATCGACCATCGCCCAGGCCGCGATGACCCCGCTGACGCAGCTCTTCGCTGCCTTCGCGCTGTCGATCGTGGTGATGATCGCGCTCTGGCAGGCCGGCGAGAAAGGGCTGACCGTCGGCGGCTTCATCTCGTACGTGACGGCGATGCTGATGCTGATCGCGCCGATCCGGCGCCTCGCCGACATGGCCAATCCGATCACACGCGGACTGGCGGCGCTCGAGCGCGGCCTCGCGTTGATCGACGAGGTTCCGTCGGAAACGCAGGGCCGGTTCGTGCTCGAACGCGCGGCCGGCCACATCGAACTGCGCCGCGTCTGCGTCAACTACCGAGGCGACGACGAGGCGCGCGCGCTCGACGGCGTCAGCCTGGCGATCGAGCCCGGCGAGGTGATTGCCTTCGTCGGGCCCTCCGGCTCGGGCAAGACGACGCTGGTCAACCTGCTGCCGCGCTTCGTGCTGCCGAGCGCCGGCGAGGTGCTGCTCGATGGCCACGAGGTCGGCGAATGGCAGCTCGCGAGCCTGCGCTCGCAGTTCGCGATGGTCAGCCAGGACGTGGTGATGCTCAACGACAGCCTGGCGGCGAACGTCGCGCTCGGTGCCGCGATCGACCGCGAGCGCGTGCTCGAATGCGTCGCTGCCGCCAACCTGGCGGTCCACGTGGAAGGCCTGCCGCAGGGCATCGACACCGTGCTGGGCCACAACGCGACCCAGTTGTCGGGCGGCCAGCGGCAGCGCCTGGCGATCGCGCGCGCGCTCTACAAGAACGCGCCGATATTGCTGCTCGACGAAGCCACCTCGGCGCTCGACACCGAATCCGAGCGGCAGGTGCAGGAGGCGCTGCAGCGGCTCATGCAGGGCCGCACGACGCTGATCGTGGCCCACCGCCTCTCGACCATCCAGCATGCCGACCGCATCGTCGTGATGGAGCATGGCCGCATCGCCGAGCACGGCTCGCACGAACAGCTGATGGCGCTCGACGGCCTGTATGCGCGGCTGCAGAACAATGCCGTGCGCACCGCGCCGGCGGGCCAGCCGGCCATTCTCTGAACGGCCGCTAGAGCAAGACGATGTCGTACTGGCCCTGCCCCATCGCGGGCTCGGCCTGGAGCGAAATGGGCTTGCCGATGAAATCGCTCAGGCCGGCCAGGTGCTGGCTCTCTTCGTCGAGGAAAAGCTCGATCACCTGCGGCGACGAGACGATGCGGAACTCGCGCGGCGTGAACTGCCGGGCCTCGCGCAGGATCTCGCGCAGCACGTCATAGGCCACGCTGCGCGCAGTCTTCACGATGCCCTGGCCGTTGCAGGCCAGGCAGGGCTCGCACAGCATGTGGGCCAGCGACTCGCGCGTGCGCTTGCGCGTCATCTCGACCAGGCCCAGCTGCGAGAAGCCGCCGGCCGTGGTCTTGACCCGGTCGCGCGCCAGCTGCTTGCGGAATTCGGCCAGCACCTGCTCCCGGTGGTCGTCGCGCGCCATGTCGATGAAGTCGACGATCACGATGCCGCCCAGGTTGCGCAGCCGCAATTGCCGGGCGATCGCCTGCGCCGCCTCCAGGTTGGTCTTGAAGATCGTGTCGTCGAAATTGCGCGCACCGACGAAGCCGCCGGTGTTGACGTCGACAGTGGTCAGGGCCTCGGTCTGGTCGACCACCAGGTAGCCGCCGGACTTGAGGTCGACCCGGYGGCCCAGCGCCTTGGCGATCTCCTCGTCGATCGAATAGAGGTCGAAGATCGGCCGCTCGCCCTTGTACAGCTGCAGCTTGCCGGCCGCCTGCGGCATGAATTCGAGACCGAACTTGAGGAGCACATCGAACTGTTCGCGCGAGTCGATGCGGATGGTCTGGGTGTCCTCGCTGGTCATGTCGCGCAGCACGCGCTGCAGCAGGCTCAGGTCCTGGTGCAGCAGCGACATCGGCGGCATCCGCGCCGACAGTTCGCGGATCCGGGTCCAGGTCTTGCGCAGATAGGCGATGTCCTCGGCCAGTTCGGCATCGCTCGAATCCTCGCCGTTGGTGCGCAGGATGAAGCCGCCGGTGTTGGCCGGCACCACGCCGCCGCTGTCGGCGGCCGCGGCGGCCTCGATCAGGGCCTGCATGCGGTTGCGCAGCGCATCGCGCAGGTCGGGCGGGATCTTCTGCGAGACGCCGATGTGGTTGTCCTGCGGCAGGAAGACCAGCAGCCGCCCGGCGATGCTGATCTGGGTCGACAGCCGCGCGCCCTTGGTGCCGATCGGGTCCTTGATGACCTGCACGAGCAGCGACTGGCCCTCGAACACCTGCTTCTCGATCGGCACCATGGCGCCGCCGTTGCGATGGTCGCGGTCGGCCACCTGGGTGCTCGGCCGCGAGCCGGGCGTGAACGGGGCGACGATGTCGGCCACATGCAGAAAGGCGGTGCGGTCGAGGCCGATGTCGATGAAGGCCGACTGCATGCCCGGCAGCACCCGCGACACCTTGCCCAGGTAGATGTTGCCGACCAGCCCGCGCTCCAGCGTGCGCTCCACGTGGAGCTCCTGCACCGCGCCGTGCTCGACCAGCGCGACGCGGGTCTCCTGGGGGGACCAGTTGATCAGGATGTCTTGCATGTTTTCTAGTCAGTTGAGGACAGAGCAAAAACTGCCGCGCAGTTTCCTGGTCTGTCCTGCAAGGTCTCAATAGCTCTCGAAGCCGGCTTGGCGCAGCAGTTCGGCGGTCTCGAACATCGGGAGGCCCATGATGCCCGAATGCGAGCCGCTGATGTGTTCGATGAAGGCCGCGGCACGGCCCTGGATGCCGTAGGCGCCGGCCTTGCCCAGAGGCTCGCCGCTGGCGACGTAGGCGGCGATGCGCGCCGGACCGACCGCCGCGAAGCGGACATGCGAGACGTTCAAGGCCGCCAGCCGCCGATCGCCATGCTGCAGCGCGATCGCGGTCATCACGCGGTGGGTGCGCCCGGCCAGCGAGGCCAGCATGCGGGCGGCATCGGCAGCGTCCTCCGGCTTGCCGAGGATGGTGCGGCCGATCGCCACCGTGGTGTCGGCGCACAGGATCGGCGCCGGCGGCAGGCCGCGCTCCAGGCGGCGCCGCACGGCGGCATCGAGCTTCAGCGCCGTGACGCGCTGCACGTAGGCGGTCGGCGATTCGCCGGCCAGCACGGCCTCCAGCGACTCGGCATCTTCCTCGGCGGTGGCCAGCAGCAGCTCGTGCCGTACGCCGAGTTGCCCGAGCAACTGGGCGCGGCGCGGGCTTTGCGAGGCCAGATAGATGAACGGTGGCTGAGGACTCATTCGCGGTGGTACGGATGGCCGGCATTGACCGACCACGCGCGATACAGCTGCTCGACGAGCAGCACGCGCGCCATCGCATGCGGCAGGGTGAGGTCGGACAACCGGATGCGCTCGTGCGCAGCCGCCTTGAATGCGGGGTCGAGGCCGTCGGGGCCGCCGATCACCAGCGCCACGTCGTCGCCCTCGCCTTGCCAGGCCGAAAGCCGCGCCGCCAGGGCCTTGGTGGTCAGCGCCGTGCCGCGCTCGTCGAGCGCGACGATTCGCATGCCCTTGGCGATCGCGCCCTCGATGCGCTCGCGCTCGGCCGCATAGAGGGTTTCGAGCGTCTTGGAGCCGCGCGGCTCGGTCTTGACCGCGCGCAGTTCGAGCTTGAGCTCGGGCGGGAAGCGCTTGGCGTAGTCGTCCCAGGCGGTCTGCGCCCAGTCGGGCATGCGTTGCCCGACCGCGACCACCAGCAGTTTCATGACCTCGGCGAGGTCGTCTTGCGTGCGGCCTTCTTCGCTGCCGGCGCGGCCTTCTTGGCGGCAGCCTTCTTGGCCGGCGCCTTGTTGACCACCACGGTCTTCACGGGGGACTTGGCCGCGGTCGTCTTGCGGGCGGCGGTCTTCTTGGCGGCGGGCTTCTGCTTTTCCGCCTTGGCGGCCTGCTCGGCCGAGCGGATCGCTGTCTTGGCGGCACTGGAGCGGCGCAGCGAGGTCGGCACCTTCTTGGCCGCGGGCGCCTTCTCTTCGGAGGCCTGGGCCACGGCCGGCTTGGCGGCACCGAGCTTGGTGCGAACCGGCTTGTCGCCCCAGATCTCTTCGAGGTGGTAGTAGCGCCGGATGGCCGGCTGCATGATGTGGGCCACGGCTGCGCCGCAGTCGACGATGATCCACTCGCCGTTCGCCTCGCCCTCGACCCGCGGCTTGTGGAAGCCGGCATCGCGCACCGCATCCCGCACGCTGGAGGCCAGCGCCTTGGTCTGGCGGTTGGAGGTGCCCGAGGCGACGATCACGCGCTCGAACAGCGGCGACAGATGTTCAGTGTCGAAAACCTGGATGTCCTGCGCCTTGACGTCCTCGAGTCCGTCGACGATGGCCCTCTGGAGTTTCTGGATGTCTTTTTTTGCGGCGGCTTCAGTGGTCATCAGGCGGGTCGGTAGAGGTGGTGTCTGTCAATATAGCGTGCAACCGCCGCCGGAACCAGACCATCGAGGTCCTCGCCACGCGCAGCGCGCGCCCGGATGTCGGTCGCGCTGGTGTCCATCGGCTGGATTTGGAGTTGCTCGAATCGCGCGCCGGACGGCAGGGGTGCCAGCGTTCCGGGATCGAATGGGCCGGAGGGGCCCGTGGGCAGTGCGCGATCAGCTACCGAAATTATAGCGGTCGCGAGAATCTCTTCGTAACCGTGCCAGCGCGGCAGCGAACGCGCCTGGTCGGCGCCCACGATCAGCACCAGTTGCACGCCGGGATGCGCCCGCTGCAACTCGCGCAGCGTGTCGAGCGTGTAGGTCGGCCCGGGGCGCTCGATCTCGCGGGTGTCGACCACGGCGCCTTCGATGCCCTCGAAGGCCAGCCGCGCCATCGCGAGGCGGTCGGCCGCGGCGCTCAACGGACGCGCCTTGTGCCACGCCTGCCCGGTCGGGAAGATGCGCAGCTCGGCCAGATCCAGCTGTGCCAGCGCCGATCGCACCAGGGCCACGTGCGCGTTGTGCGGCGGGTCGAAGGCCCCGCCGAAGACACCGACGCGCAGCGGAGTCAGAGCCATTCGCGCCGGACGATGAAGTCGCTGTAGAGCGCCGCCTCGGGGCTGCCCGGCTCGGGCTGGAGGCGATAGGCCCAGCTGGCCAGCGGCGGCATCGACAGCAGGATCGACTCGGTGCGCCCGCCCGACTGCAGGCCGAAATGCGTGCCGCGGTCCCAGACCAGGTTGAACTCGACGTAGCGGCCGCGGCGGTGGAGCTGGAAGGCCCGCTCGCGCTCGCCGTAGGGCATGTTGCGGCGGCGCTCGACGATCGGCAGGTAGGCCGGCAGGAAGGCATCGCCGACCGAACGCAGCAGCGCGAAGCTCTGGTCGAAGTCCGGCTCGGCGAAGTCGTCGAAGAAGATCCCGCCGACGCCGCGCTGCTCGTTGCGGTGCTTGAGCGTGAAGTAGTCGTCGCACCAGGACTTGAAGCGCGGGTACTTGTCGTCGCCGAAAGGCGCCAGGGCATCGCGGCAGCTGCGGTGGAAATGCACCACGTCCTCCTCGAAGCCGTAGCACGGCGTCAGGTCCATGCCGCCGCCGAACCAGCACACCGGCGCGCCATCGGCCGGCAGCGCGGCGAGCATGCGGACATTCATGTGGACGATCGGCACGTAGGGGTTGCGCGGATGAAAGACCAGCGACACGCCCATCGCCTCGAACGGCGCCCCGGCCAGCTCGGGCCGGTGCTGGGTCGCCGAGGGCGGCAGCCGCGGCCCGCGCACCTGCGAGAAGCCGCAGCCGGCGCGCTCGAACAGCGCGCCGCCTTCGAGGATGCAGGTCAGGCCGCTGCCCTGCAGCGGCTCGCCCGGCGCCTTGTGCCACGGGTCGCGGACGCAGCGCCCGCCGTCGGCGGTCTCGACCGCCTCCACGATGCGCCTCTGCAGCCCGCGCAGGTAGGCGGCCACCGCCTCGGGTCGGCTGTCGTCGGCGGCTGGCATCAGGCCTCGCGGCCGCGCGCCTGGACCGCGCGATGCCCGATGTCCTTGCGGTACTGGGCGCCGTCGAACTGGATCCGCGCCGCCACCGCATAGGCCCGCTGCTGCGCCAGCTTGACACTGTCGGCCAGCACCGTGACGCAGAGCACGCGGCCGCCGCTGGTCGTGAGCTCGCCGCCGTCGAGCGTGGTGCCCGCGTGGAACACCACGGCGTCCGGCGCCTCCGGCGGAATGCCCGTGATGCGGTCGCCCTTGCGCGGCGCCAGCGGATAGCCGTGCGCGGCCATCACGACGCCGAGGGCGACCCGGCGGTCCCACTCGAGCTCAACCTGGTCGAGCGTGCCGTCGGTGGCGTGCCAGAAGACCTCGAACAGATCGGACTTGAGCCGCAGCATGATCGGCTGGGTCTCGGGGTCGCCCATGCGGCAGTTGAACTCGAGCGTCTTGGGGTGGCCCTTGGCGTCGATCATGAGGCCGGCGTAGAGGAAGCCGGTGTAGGGAATGCCGTCCTTCTCCATGCCGCGGATGGTCGGCAGGATGATTTCGCGCATCGCGCGGGCGTGCACCTCGGCCGTCACCACGGGGGCCGGCGAATAGGCGCCCATGCCGCCGGTGTTCGGGCCTTCGTCGCCGTCGAGCAGGCGCTTGTGGTCCTGGCTGGTGGCCAGCGCCGTGACGTTCTGGCCGTCGCACAGCACGATGAAGCTGGCCTCTTCGCCGGTCAGGAACTCCTCGATCACGACGCGCGCCCCGCCCTCGTTGTGCGAGACGCCGAACTTGTTGTCGAGCAGCATGAAGTCGATCGCCTCGTGCGCCTCGGCGGCCGTCATCGCGACCACCACGCCCTTGCCGGCGGCCAGGCCGTCGGCCTTGACCACGATCGGCGCACCCTTGGCGTCGACGTAGGCATGCGCCGCCGCGGCGTCGGTGAAGGCCTCGTATTCGGCGGTCGGGATCGCATGCCGCTTCATGAAGGCCTTCGAGAAGGCCTTCGAGCTTTCGAGCTGCGCCGCGGCCTGGGTCGGACCGAAGATGCGCAGGCCGTGGGCACGGAACTCGTCGACCACGCCAGCCGCCAGCGGCGCTTCGGGGCCGACCACGGTCAGGCCGATCTTTTCCTTCTGGGCCCAGGCCCGCAGGTCAGCCGGCGCCGTGATGTCGACGCATTCGTAGCGCGTATCGGAGCGGGTGCCGCCGTTGCCCGGCGCCACGTAGACCCGGCTGACCCGGTCTGACTGCGCCAGTCGCCACGCCAGGGCGTGCTCGCGGCCGCCGCCTCCAATCACCAGTACCTTCATTCGCGGGCTTTCGTTCGCCAAGCCGTCATTCGGACAGCGCGGCGTTGTGATAGACATCCTGCACGTCGTCCAGGTCTTCCAGGACGTCGAGCAGCTTCTGCATGCGGGCGGCTTCCTCGCCGGCGAGCTCGATGGTGTTCTCGGCCCGCATGGTGACTTCGGCCACCTCGGGCTTCAGGCCGGCGGCCTCGAGCGCGTTCTTGACGGCCTCGAAATCGCCGACCGCGGTCAGCACCTCGATGGCGCCGTCGTCGTCGGTGACGACATCCTCGGCGCCGGCCTCGAGCGCGACTTCCATCACCTTGTCCTCGCTGGTGCCGGGCCCGAACACGAGCTGGCCGCAATGCTTGAACTGGAAGGCCACCGAGCCTTCGGTGCCCATGTTTCCGCCATGCTTGGAAAAGGCATGGCGCACCTCGGCGACGGTGCGCACGCGGTTGTCGGTCATGGTATCGACGATGATCGCGGCGCCGCCGATGCCGTAGCCCTCGTAGCGGATTTCCTCGTAGTTCACACCTTCGAGGTTGCCGGTGGCCTTGTCGATGTTGCGCTTGATCGTGTCGATCGGCAGGTTGACCGCCTTGGCTTTCTCGACCGCCAGCCGGAGCCGCGGGTTGCCGCCCAGGTCGCCGCCGCCGGTGCGCGCGGCGACCATGATTTCACGGATGGCGCGGGTCCAGAGCTTGCCGCGCTTTTCGTCCTGACGGCCCTTCCGGTGCTGAATGTTCGCCCATTTGCTATGTCCGGCCATGGCTCTATCTCTCGCAATCTTGTGTTTTCAAACCAGGCAGCGAGTTTACTGTCCGGCGGACGCAACTGCCGGGACCGTCCGACAGGAGCGCCAGTGCCTTTTGGGGATAATCCGAGCCTGATGCGCGTCTGCGCGACCCTCTTTTCCAGTCTTCCAGCCCACGCGCATGAACAATCCCCCGCCGACCGCCGATCCCGGCTCGCCCGAACCCGCGCAGTGCGACGTGCTCGTCATCGGCGGCGGCCCGGCCGGCGCCACGGCCGCCGCCCTGCTGGCCCGCCAGGGCCGCAGCGTCGTGGTGCTCGAGAAGGCGCACCATCCGCGTTTCCACATCGGTGAATCGCTGCTGCCGGCCAACGTGGCGCTGTTCGACAAGCTCGGCCTGCGCGACGAACTGGAGCGCATCGGCATGCCCAAATGGGGCGTCGAGTTCGTCTCGCCGGACCACGACCACATCACCCGGCTCGAGTTTTCCGAGGCCTGGGACAAGACCATGCCCTATGCCTGGCAGGTACGGCGCTCCGAGATGGACGAGATCCTGTTCCGCCATGCCGCCGCCCAGGGCGCCCAGGCCGTCGAAGGCTGCCGGGTGCGCGAGGTCGCCTTTGACGCCGACGGCGCCGATGTGCTGGCGGTGCTGGACGACGGCGCGCAGCGCCGGTGGCGCGCGCGCTTCGTCGTCGATGCCTCGGGCCGCGACACCTTCCTGTCGAACAAGCTCAAGGCCAAGCAGAAGAACCCGAAGCACAACAGCTCGGCGCTGTTCGGCCACTTCACCAACGCCGAGCGGGCGCCGGGCAAGCTCGAAGGCAACATCACGATCTTCTGGTTCCAGCACGGCTGGTTCTGGTACATCCCGCTGGCCGACGGCAGCACCAGCGTGGGCGCGGTCTGCTGGCCCTACTACCTGAAGTCGCGCAAGAAGCCGCTGAAGGATTTCTTCGCCGACACGATCGCGATGTGCGAGCCGCTGGTGCAGCGCCTGAAAGACGCCGCGCTGGTCGACGACGCGGTCTACGCCACCGGCAACTACTCCTACACCAGCACCCATTGCAGCGGCGAGCGCTACCTGATGCTGGGCGATGCCTATGCCTTCATCGATCCGGTGTTCTCCTCCGGCGTCTACCTGGCGATGCACAGTGCCTTCGTCGGCGCCGAGGTGGTCGCCACGGCGCTCGACCAGCCCGTCCAAGCCGCGGCCGAACGGCGGCGCTTCGAGGCGGAAATGCGCAAGGGTCCGCGGGAGTTCTCGTGGTTCATCTTCCGCGTCACGAACCCGACCATGCGCGAGTTCTTCATGTATCCATCGAACCCCCTGCGCGTCAAGGAGGCGCTGATGTCGCTGCTGGCCGGCGACATCTACGGCAAGACGCCCATCTGGCGCTCGCTGCGCGTCCTCAAGACAATCTACTTCGCGGTCTGCGCCGCGCATCCGCGCCGGACCTGGAACGCCTGGCAGCGCCGCCGGCGCAACATCCGCGATCTCGGGCCGCTCGCCGGCGAAAACATCGTCGAGGCCCAGTGACCGCACGACTCCCCCTGACCACCCCGCCCCTGCGCGTGCAGCGCCTCAGCCTGGCGCAGGGCCTGGCCCTCGCCGCCGACAGCCCGGCACTGTTCGGCGCATTGGGCTACGGCACGCCCGACGGGCTCGCCTGGATGCCGACCGTGAACGCCCGCGTGCTGACCAACGGCCCCCCGATGGCCGATGTCTGGCATGCCAGCGAACACATCGAGTCCGGCACCACCGGCGTGGTGCGCTGGCGCTGCGACGGCCACTGGATGCTCGGCGCCATCGACCTCGACGAGAACGTGGAGCGCAGCGGCGTCGCCGCCCTGGCCGAGCGCGCCTATCGCGATCTCTTCGCCGCGCTGGAAGCCACCGGCTGCGCCCACCTGCTGCGGATCTGGAACTACCTGCCGCAGATCAACGGCGACGGCGGCGGACTGGAGCGCTACCGGCAGTTCAATGCCGGCCGGCAGCAGGCCTTCGTCGACGCCGGCCAGGCGGCCTTCGACGGCGCTCCGGCGGCCTGCGCGCTGGGCATCCACCAGGGCGCGCTGAGCATCCGCTTCCTCGCCGGCCGCACGGCCCCGCTGGCGGTCGAGAACCCGCGCCAGGTCTCCGCCTACCGCTACCCGCCGGCCTACGGGCCCCGCGCACCGACCTTCTCGCGCGCGGCGCTGGCCGAGATCGGCGGCGGCGACGTCGCGCTCTTCATCTCGGGCACGGCCAGCATCGTCGGCCACGAGACCGTGCACGTGGGCCAGCTGCTGCCGCAGCTCGAGGAGACGCTGCGCAACCTCGCCGCCGTGATCGCGGCCGCCAACGCGCGCACCAGCGCCGTCTTCGATCTGTCGGCGCTCGACTGCGTGGTCTACGTGCGCCATGCCGCCGATGCGCCCCTGGTGCGTCAGGCGCTCGAAGCGGCGCTGGGCCCGGCGGCGCACACGGTGAGCCACGCGGTCTACCTCGAAGCCGATATCTGCCGCCAGGACCTGCTGGTGGAGATCGAGGCCCATGCGGTGGCACGCGGCGCCCTGCTCCCCTGATGGGTCGAGGCCATCGATGAACCGGCTGCTTCGTCTGGGACTGTCGATCCCGTTCGCGCTGCCGCTGTATGCGCTGCTGGTGCTGCTCGGTGCCATCTCGCTGCCATGGAACATCGCCGCGATGCTGCTCTACCCGGTGCTGCCGGTGGCCACCGGGCGCGCGCTCGGCCGCCGCGCCATCGCCTTCGCCTACCGCTTCTTCTGGGCCGCCGCTTCGCTGAGCGGCATGATGCGCATCGACGCCGATTGCCTCGACGCCCTGCGCGACGAACGCGGCCTGATCCTGGTGGCCAACCATCCGACGATGCTCGACGCGTTGCTGCTGGTGGCCCGCCTGCCGCGGAGCGCGTGCATCATGAAGGCCGACCTGATGCGCAACATCTTCCTGGGCGCGGGCGCCCGGCTGGCGCGCTACATCCGCAACGACTCGGCGCGCACGATGGTGCGGCTGGCGGTCGACGACCTGCGCAACGGCGGCCAGCTGGTGATCTTTCCCGAAGGCACGCGCACCGTCACGCCCCCGCTCAACAGCTTCCGGCCGGGCGTCACGCTGATCGCCAAGCTCGCGCAGGCGCCGATCCAGACCGTGTTCATCGACACCGACTCGCCTTACCTGGGCAAGGGCTGGCCCTTGTGGCGGGTGCCGCCGCTGCCGATCGTGTTCCGCCTGAGCCTGGGCCAGCGTTTCGCGCCCTCGCAGGACAGCAACGCGCTGCTGCAGCAGATCGAACTCTATTACCGCCAATCCATGGAACAGCGCGCCCCCGACGCGCAGCCCGCATGCCAGACGTCTCGCGCACCCACCTTGTCCTGATCCCCAGCTACAACACAGGAGAACGCCTGTTCTCGACGGTCAAGGCGGCACGTGCGCAATGGAACCCGGTGTGGGTGGTGATCGACGGCAGCACCGACGGCACCGGCGAGCGGCTGCAGCGAATGGCCGCGGAAGACCCGGGGCTGCGCGTGCGGGTGTTGCCGCACAACCAGGGCAAGGGTGCCGCCGTGCTGCATGGCTTGCGCGAGGCGCAGCAGGCCGGCTACACCCACGCACTGACCATGGACTCCGACGGCCAGCATCCGGCCGACCTGATCCCGACGTTCATGCAGGCCTCGCAGGCGCGGCCCGAGACGATGGTGCTCGGCCGTCCGGTCTTCGATGCCAGCGCCCCGCTGCTGCGGGTGCGCGGGCGCAGGGTCTCGAACGGCTGGACGCAGCTGGAGACGCTGTTTGCGGGCGTGGGCGATTCGCTCTACGGCTTTCGCGTGTACCCGGTGGCGGACCTGATCGCGGTCATGGCGCGGCAGCCATGGATGCGCCGCTTCGACTTCGACACCGAAGCGGTGGTCCGGCTGGCCTGGCGCGGCGTCAAGCCGGTCAACATCGATGCGCCGGTGAAGTACCTCACGGCGGAAGAAGGCGGCGTGTCGCACTTCCGCTATGGGCGGGACAACCTGCTGCTGACCTGGATGCACACGCGGCTGATGGTGGAGTTCGTGCTGCGGCTGCCGGGGTTGATGATTCGCAAGCTGCGGGGGGTGGCGCCGTTTCAGGCGTAAGCTTGCTTGCTCGCTTGAGCGGGGCGGCGAATGGCGGGGGCGGCGGCGGCAGGCGGTATGCCCCGGGCCGGCCGACGTCACCGGCCGCTTCGCGGCTTCCCTGCGCTGCTCGCGACAGGCGGGGTCCGCGCAAACTCGCTCCGCTGCGCTCCACTCAAACACGCGCGGCCCTGATCCGCCTGCCGCTCCGCTGCTCGGCGGTGCCTCAACGGCCAGCCCGGGGCATACCGCCCGCCACCGCTGACACGTCGGGGTTGCATCGGCGTTGGAGACGACACGGATCTTTGATCACCCCCTGAGCCCGGCCCGCACCGCGTGCCGGGCGCCCGTCCCAATGGGCCAAGGCCAACCTCTAAATCATCCCGCCGTTGATCGAGATCACCTGCCCCGTGATGTAGGCCGCCTCGTCGCTCGCCAGGAACCCGGCCAACGATGCGACCTCATCCGGCGTCCCGGCCCGCTTCGCAGGCACCATCTGGTTGATCATCGCCGCGTCGAACACGCCATCCGCCATCGGCGAGGCGATGATCCCCGGCGCGATCGCATTCACAGTCACCCCACGCGCCGCCACTTCGAGCGACAAGGCCTTGGTCGCACTGTTGAGCGCACCCTTGGCCGCCGCATAGTTGACCTGCCCGCGATTGCCGGTCAATGAGGCCACCGAAGAGATGTTGATGATGCGCCCCCAGCGCGTGCGCAGCATCGGCAGCAGCAGCGGCTGCGTGACGCGGAAGAAGCCGTTGAGCGAGACGTCGATCACCTTGTGCCACTGCTCGGGCCGCATGCCCGGCAACACGGCGTCGTCGTGGACGCCGGCATTGTTGACGATGACTTGCACCGGTCCGCCCTCGAGCAGGCGCTGGCAGGCCGCCTGCGCGGCGTCGTCGCTGCGCAGGTCGAAGACCACGCACTCGGCCTTGCCGCCGGCGGCCGCGATGGTGGCGGCAAGCTGCTCCACCGACTCCGGCCGCGAGTTGGCGTGCAGCAGCACGGTGGCGCCGTCGCGCGCCAGTCGCTGCGCAATGGCGGCGCCCAGGGCGCCGCTGGCGCCGGTGATCAGGGCGCGTTTTCCGATGAGACTCATGCGTTGGTTTCCATGGCAAGCGGGGTGTTCAGGACGACGACCGCCCGGCCCTCGGCCAGCGGCCGCCCGGTGGCGTCAGTGACTGCGAATTGATAGAGGACCTGGCTCTGATCGCCGGTGAGCCGCTGCGCGTGCACCTGCAGTTCGCCCGCGATGTCGTCGATGCGGGCCACGCTCAGGCGCACATTTCGCGCACTCGCCAGGAACCCGGCGGAGGGCTCGCTGCCCTCCGCCGCCAGCAGGCCGCCGTGCAGCGCCATGGCCTGCGCCGCATACTCGATCAGGTTCGGCGACAGCAGGCCGGAGGCGGTGCGCAGCGGGTTGTCCGGATGCGCATGCGAGGCGGTCGTGCAGTGGATGGATTCGGCGTCCCATGCGGCGAGACGGTCGAGCAGGCACATGCTGCCGCTGTGCGGAATGCGCCGCGCAATGCCGCCGCGGTCGAGGGTCTGGGGTGCGGTCATTCGGCTTCCTTGATATCAGCCACCAGCAGCACGTTGGCAAAGGGCGTGCCTGCGCTCATCGGGATGCTGTGGACCTTGAATCCGAGCCGCTCCAGCAGCAGCATCCAGTCGTCGAGCGGCCGGCCCCAGGTCGGCGACGCGCGGTGGCCGCGGATCCGGGTCACGGTGCGGTCGACCCACTGACTGATCGCAAAGCCGCGCCGGCTGGCGGCATCGCCGACCCGCAGCAGGAGACGTCCGCCGGGCTGCAGGGCGTCGCGCACGCGGCGCAGCACGCCCTCCTGGGCGTCGAGGTCGACGTAGTGCAGCACATCGAGGATCACGACCAGGTCGCTGGGCGGCAAGGCGGCCCGGCACATGTCGGCGCAGACGAACTCCGGCGCCGGCTGCAGGTGGCCGATCGACGCCTGGGCGCGCGCCACGTCCTTCGGCATCAGCTCGATGCCGGTGTAGCGGATCGCGGCCGGCGCTGCGCTCCAGGTGGCGGGCCATGCACCCGGGCGCGACTGCAGCGTGCCGAGGGCCGACAGCAGGCTCGCGAACAGTCCCTGCCCGCAGCCGATGTCGACCACCCGGCGGCGATGCGCGCCGATCAGGCCGCGCTCGACCAGGCCACGGAAGACCGGGTCGCGGCCCAGTTTGCCGCGCGCGAAATGCCAGGCGAACTTGCCGGCCTTGCGGTACGGCGCGCTCGCGTGCTCGTGGATCTGACGCCACGCGGCGTCGGTGGAAACCGGGTTCATCGTTCAGCCAGGGCCTCGGGCAGGGTCACGGCACGCAGGCCGTCGGATCGGATTCTGGCCAGCAGCGACGGCAGCACCTCCAGGACGACCGCGCGGCCGCCCTCGGTGCGCGCGGCATGCCCGTCGTGCAGCAGCAATATGTCGCCGGCCTTCAGGCCCTTCTCGAGTCGCGCCAGCACGATCACGGGATCGCCCTCGCGGGTGTCGAAGCCGCGCCGCGTCCAGCTCACCAGCGACAGGCCCAGCCGGTGCAGCACCGGCGCCAGGAAAGGGTTGCGCAACCCGGCCGGAGCCCGGAAGCAGCTCGCCCGCTCGCCCGTGACCTCGAACAGCAGGGCCTGGGCGCGCGCGATCTCGGCCTCGAAACCGCGCGGCCCCAGGAGCGAGAAGTCGTGGCGGTGCCCCGCCGTGTGGTTCTGGATGCTGTGGCCGCGGGCGACGATCTCGCGCGCCAGCGCCGGATGCGCGGCCACCCGCTCCGCGATGCAAAAGAAGGTGGCGCGCTGGCCGTGGGCGTCCAGCAGGTCGAGCACCTGGGGCGTGACCTCCGGGTCGGGCCCGTCGTCGATCGTGAGCGCGATCTCGTGGCGCGCCGCGGCGGCGGCGGGCAGCCGCGTCATGTTCGGCCCCAGCAGGCTGCTGCGCGGAGTCAGCCCGGCGGCGGTGATCAGCACATGGTTCAACACCACCGCGGCAATGGCCCAGGGCAGCGCACCGGGCACCGTCACCGCGGCCCCGAGGGCGAGCAGGTGCCAGCCGATGCTGGCGCGCACCAGCGGCGGCCACGACCAGCGGGTCGCGGAAGGAGGAGCAGGAACGACGGCAGCCATGGGGGTCGATTTTCCCATCAGCGCGGGCCGGTCCCGGAAGGAGCGGCGGTGCGCGCGAAGGCCGCCGACAACAGCAGTGCCAGCAAGGCGCCGGGCGCCACCACCCGGCCGATCGAGGACAGCGCCGGAATGTCGGAGATCGCGATCAGCCCGAACGACACCACGGTCGTCAGGTTGGCCAGCATCAGCGAGGCCAGGGTGTCCTCGTCGGCCCGGCCGGTCTCGCGCAGCTGGTCGAAGAACAGCGCGTAGTTCGACCCCACCGCCACGATCAGCAGCAGGCCGACCAGGTGCAGGATGCCCAGCGGCACGTGCAAGGCCGCCATGCCGCCGAGGGTCAGCACCACGGCGACCACCAGCGGCAGGCAGACAGCCAGCAGGCGGCGCCCCGAGCGCAGCCAGGCGGCCAGCAGCACCACCACCGCGAGAGCACCCAGCATCACCTGGACGAACGCATCGCGCAGATAGCGCTTGTAGAGCCCGGACAGTTCGTCGCCGACATTGACCACCTGCACGTCGGGCAGGCCGTCGAGCGCGGCCGCCAGTCGGGCGGGGTCGAAGCTGGCGCCCGGGTGCAGCGAGATCAGCGTCGACCAGCCGCCGGCGGTGCGCTCGAACATCAGTGCTCCGACCACCGCGTCGAGCGGCGTGCCCGCCAGGTCGGCGCGCCGGATCATGGGCAGCGCCCGGGCGGCCTGCACGTCGGCGATGAAGGGCTCGAGGCGCGCAGCCGGCAGCGGCAGGCCCTGCGTCGCTTCGGCCAGGCGGCTGCGCAAGGTCGCGGCGTCCGGCAGGCTGGCGATGCGCGCCGCCTGCGACGCCTCGCTCGGCAGCACGCGGGTGACGGTCTCGAAGCCCGACAGATCGCCCTTGTCGACCAGCGCCTCGAGACGCTGGCCGGCCGCCTCGGTGCTGCGCAGCGTGGCCTGCATGTCGCTGCCATGGACCACGACCAGGGTGCCGCCGTCGCTGGCGCCGACGTCTTCGCGCAGTTCGGCGTCGAGCGATTGCATCGCCTTCGGCACCGGGCTCATCGCCCCGAGGTTGGCGCGCCAGAGATAGCCGCCCTGCCACAGCACCAGCGCCAGTGCCGCCACGCCGAGGCCCGAGAGCAGCCAGCGCAGGCGCGGCAGTCCGCGCACGAGGAAGCCTGCCAGCTGGGCCATCTGGCGCCGCATGCCCATGCCGGTGGCGCCGTCGGGGGCCAGCACCGGCAGCACGAAGCGCGCGACCAGCGCCGCCGCGACCAGGCCGGCGATCGAGAACACGCCGAGCTGCGCCAGCCCCGGGAAGCCCGAGAACACCAGCGCCGCGAAGCCGCAGACCGAGGTCAGCAGCCCGAGCCGCACCGTGGGCCAATGGATGTCGCGCCAGCGCTGCCAGCCGGTGCCGGCGACGGCGGCGCCGCGGGCCTGGATCAGGTAGTAGATCGCGTAGTCGACGGTTTCGCCGATCAGCGTGCTGCCGAAGCCCATCGTCAGGCCGTGCACTTCGCCGAAGACCAGGCTCACCGCCGCGGTGCCGCCGACCACGCCGGTGGCGACCGGCAGCAGCGCGATCACCAGCGCCCGCGGCGAGGCGAAGGCCAGCAGCAGCAAGGCGCCCATGACGATGCCGCCGACCACCGCCAGGTGGATCGCCTCGCCCTTGATCTGGTCGCGGCTCTGGACCGAGAACACGGGCGCGCCTGTCATCTCGAGGCTCGGACCGTCGCCGGCCATCTCGCGCGTGGCCTCGTCGAAGGCGCCCTGCACGCGCGCGATCGCCAGGGCGATGGCGTCGAGGTCGCCGCCGGCAGCATGCGTGGTGGCGAGGATCAGCGCCCGCGGCGCGGTGCGCGACACCCAGACGCCCTCCTCGCTGCGCGGCGAGCTGGCGGGAATCAGGCCTTCGGCGATGCGCTGGGTCTCGCCGGTGGGATCGCGGTCGAGCAGCGGCTTGAGCGCGTTGCCGGCCGGCGTGCCGAGCATCGACAGGCTGTCGAGGATCGCGTCGCGCAGCCCGGCGGCACTGAAGCGCTCGGGCGTCAGCCCGGCCGCCAGCAGGTAGCGGTGGTCGAAGACCCAGGTGCCGGTGTCCTTCCAGTCGCTGGTGTCGCCGTTCTGGACCAGGTCGAATAGCCGGCTGTCGCGCATCGCACGCGCGACCGCGCGCGACACCACCGCCCGCTGCGCCGCGTCCCGCCCGCCCTCGATGCCGATGAAGATCGTGCGCGAGGCGATGCCGCTCTGCAGCTGCTCGATCAGGATCTGCTGCCGCGCGTCGGGGCTGGCCGGCAGGAAGGCCGACAGGTCGGCGCTGAAATGGGTGCGCGCGATCAGCGTGGCACCGGCCAGCAGCGCCAGCAGCCAGAGACCCAGGGTCAACGCGACACGGCGGCGACCGGGCGCGGCAGCGGCTCGGGTCACGGGGTGGTGCGCGCCGATGCCGCGGAGGGGGCGGACGGAACGGCCGCCGTGCCGGCGCCGCGTTCGGGCGTGATCGCCATCACCGAGCGGTCGCCGCCGATGAACTCCATGTCGATGCCCAGCACCTCGCCGCCGCGTCCGCTCAGGCGCATCGAGCGCACCTGGGCCGCCAGCCGCGGGTCGATCGGCTCCAGGTCCAGGCGCCAGCCGGTGGCCGAGCCGGAGAGCGTGCTGCGAAAGTAGCGCTGCAGGCTCTGGCCGTTGCCGCTCAGCGTGCCGCGCATGGCCTCGACCATGCCGAGCAGCTCGGGCATGCTGTCCAGGGCCAGCGTGCGCGTGCGGCCGCCGCGCGACAGGGTCAGCGTATTGCCCTCGACGCTCATCGTCTCCGGCCGCGGCGACAGCGTGCGGCGGACCAGGCGGTCGGGGGCCGTGAAACTCAGCACGCCGCTGGCGTCCAGCGGGCCTTCCAGGCCCCGCACGAAGCGCTGCTCGGTGAAGCGGGCCTCGCCGCTCTTCTGCTGCGCCAGCAGGCCCATCAGCTCGGGCAGGTCGAAAGCCCAGGCTGACGAGGCGAAAAGCCAGGACAGCATCAGCGCGGCCAGCGCCCTGCCCCAGCGTTCAATGCGGATCTTCGAGCCAGAAATCATGAAAGTTGAACCAGTTGTACGGGTAGGCGCGACACAGCGCCTCGAGCCGGGCCACGTAGGCTTCGAGCGCCGCGCGGATGCGCCGTTCCCGTTCGGCCGGGTCGCTCGCGCGCTCGCTGAAATCGGCCAGCGGCTCGAACAGCACATCGTAGCGGGCGCCGCCCACGTAGAGGCCGGCCATGAAGAAGACCTTGCGGCGCAGCAAGGCGGCGAGCCGGAACGGCCCGTCGTTGAACAGCGCCGGTCGGCCGAGAAAAGGCACCTCGATGCTGCTGCCGCGCTGCTGGCCCGCCTCCTCGGGCCCGGCCAGGGTGCGGTCGGCCAGCAAGCCGGCGAGGCCCCCGGAATCGAGCCAGTCGCGCAGGTCCAGCATCGAATGCGGCCGCCCGAGCGCGATCATGTGCGGCCGCAGCTCGGGCAGGCTGATGGCGTTGAGCACCGCGTTGATCTGCTGCGCGTTGTCGGGGTACATCACCATCGCGGGCCGCAGGTCGGCCGGCGCACCGGCGCGGTGCTTGCACGCGCCCAGCGCCTCGAAGCTGCCGACATGGGCGCCGAGCATGAAGGCGCCGCGGCCGGCGTTGACCTCGACTTCGACCGGCGCATTGCCGAAGACCCGGATGTCGAACAGGTCCATCCGCCCGCGCAGGAAATAGAGCCGGTCGAGCACGGTGGAGGCGAAGGCGTGCAGCAGGCGATAGCCGTCGGCCCAGCCGGCCTTGGGACCGATCGCGCGGAACAGGTAGCGCTTGATGTGGCGCCGCGGGGTCGGCGAGAACAGCAGGAAGTAGAGCGAGATCGGATGCAGGATCAGCCGCGTCAACGGCCGCCCGCACAGGATCGCGATGGCGCAGATGACGCGCAGCGCGAGCATGTTGCTGCGCTCGGGCGCGCGCGACCAGTCGGCTTGGCGCGACTTCGCATCGCCCGGCTCGGGCGGCGTTGCGCTCATAGCGTAGCGCCAGGCACCCAGCGTCCGCTGACCGCCACCACCGTGCCGCTGCGGACCTCGAAGCGCAGGCCCCGGGCGGCGCCGGTCTCGGGCACCAGGTCGATCACCAGCGTGCTGCCCGGGCGCACCGGCGCCAGGAACTTGGCCGCGGCCAGGGTCGGCTCGGTGCCGAGGCGCGCGGCCAGTGCGGGCACGCCGTGCACCGCTTCCAGAACCTCGGCCAGCAGCAAGGCGCCCGGCATCAGCGGCTGGCCCGGAAAGTGGCCGGCAAAGGCCGGGTGGTCCGCGGCCACTTCGCGCGTGACCTGCACCGGCGTGCCGTCGGCGGCCAGCTGGGCCAGCGCGAACTCGCGCAGCGAGCGCGCCGTGAGCTTGCCCGTGCCCTCGCGCGGGAAGGCCGCCACGTGCACCACCCGGCGCGGCACGAAGACCGCCTCGATCCGTTCGCGCAGGGCCGCGATGATCGCCGCGGCATCGAGCCCGGGCGCGACCACGAAGGCCACCGGCCGCACCACGCCGTCCGCCACGTCGTCCGGCAGCCAGAAGGCGCCGTCGACCACGCCCGGGATGCTGTTCAGGTGATGGTTCAGGTAGCCCAGCGAACTGCGCCGCCCGGCCACGTGGATCAGGTCGTTGGCCCGGCCGAGCAGCCGGAAGCGCCGGTCGTCGACCAGTTCCAGGATGTCGGCCATCGGCGTCGGCTCGGGAATGAAATCACCCGAGAAGATGAAGCGCTCTACGCCGGCCGCGTCATGCTCGGCCTGGACCCGGATCTCGCCGAAGGTCTCCCAGACTTCGCTCTGGGTCGGCCGGCGGGTCGCGACCTGGCCCGATTCGGTACTGCCGTAGATCTCGATCAGCGCGCCGCCCATCGCCTGCTCGGCCTGGGCCGCCAACTGGGGCGACAAGGGGGCCGTGGCCGACAGGATCAGGTCGACCGGCGGCAGCGCGATGCCGGACAGCAGCAGCGTCTTGAGGTGGAACGGCGTCGTCACGAGCGCCCGCGGCTGCGGCACCGAGACCAGCGCCTCGGCCACGTCGGCGGGAAAGAACGGCCGTCCGCTGTCGAAGGCGGCGCCGCCCAGCAGCGCGAGCAGCACCGAGGACTCGATGCCGTAGCTGTGCTGGACCGGCACGGTGGCGACCAGCGTCAGCCCGGCCAGCGACGGCCGTCCGAGCAGGCCGGCCAGGCGGCCGACCGCGGCCTGGACATCGCCGAACAGCGTGCCCCAGGTCTTGGAATGCGGCTGCGGTGCGCCGGTCGAACCCGAGGTCAGCAGGCTCACCGCATGCATGCCGGCGGCGAAGGACGGCAGCGGCGGCTCCGGGCCATCGACCGTCGGCGCACGGTCTTCGACCTGCACCCGCGGCAGGCCGGGGGTCTCGAGCGCCGGGTCGTCGATCACCGCATAGGCGGGGTCGCCGATCTCGTGCAGCCGCGCCAGCGTGTCGGGGCGCGCATCCGGGGGCAGCAGGCTGGCTTCGCCGCGCACCAGGGCCGCGGCCAGCGCGACCGCGAAGGCGTAGCGGTCGACGCACAGGTTCACGACCGGACCACCCGGCAGCAGCGCCGGCGCGAAGCGGGCGACATCGGCCAGGAACTCGCGCGCGCTCACCGGGGTGCCGGCGCGCCAGGCCAGGGGTTGGTCGAGGTCGCGCTGCGTCAGCAGCGGCAGGAAGGTGTCGGGACTCAAGGGATTCGCCAGGTTCAGTGCCGCGCGGAGGGGTCCGCCGGCGCACCATAGAAGGCGCGCACCGCGTCGATCATGCGGGTGCGCTCGAATTCGGGATGCAGCCGGTAGCGCATCAGGTGCTCGCCGACGAACAGGCCGGCCACCAGCAGCGGCGTCAGCAGGTTGGCCAGCACCGACCAGGCCGCGAACGACAGGCTCGCGTAGACCGCGATCGACGCCACCACCATCAAGGCGAAGTACAGCGTCCAGACCCGCGTGACCTGGGCGGTGTAGATGCGCATCGCCGGCGACAGCGGATGCACGCGCTGGGCGAACTGGCCGATCAGCGACAGCCGGTCGCCCCGCAGCGTGCTGCCGAACCAGCCGCAGAGCAAGGCGTTGATGCCGGCATGCTGCAGCACATAGAGACGATTCGGGTCACCGGCCTCACCCAGCAGCACCAGCGCGAAGCCCGCTACCCCGGCCAGGCCGGCCAGCGCCAGCCCCCAGCGGCCGAAGCGGCTGCCTGCGAGACCGAGCGCGGTGAGCCACAGCGGGCCCAGCAAGACCACGACGGCCCAGGGCTCGGCCGCGTGATAGAGCATCATCCAGTGCGACACGCAGGCATAGCTCACCCCCGCCAGCAGCAGGAGCGCCATGCGCCATCGGGACATGGATCAGGACGTGCCGCGGTGCGCCGCGACATGCGCGGCCAGGCTGCGCAGCGATTCGAAGATCTGCTGGTTGCGCTCGTCGTCCGAGCGCAGCTGGAAGCCGTACTTGCGCGACACCTCCAACGCGACTTCCAGGATGTCGATCGAATCGAGCCCGAGGCCTTCGCCGTACAGCGGTGCGGTCGGCACGATGTCGGCCGGGGCCACTTCCAGGTTGAGCGACTCGACCAGGAGGACAGCCAATTCATTCTCGAGGGGTGACTGTTCGGAGGCGTCGCCAGCGGCGGGAACGGGGGATTGGGCAGTCGATGACAAAGGAGAACTCCGGGTCTTGGGGAATTGTCGCAAAGAGATACGCGAAGACGCCTTCGGTCACACCGGAGGAAGCTTCGCATGGGGTCGCGATTATAGGAGGCCGGCTTCGCTAGACTGGGCCCCTTCGAACGACCGGAAAACCCCATGGCCGACCCTCTCCTCATCGCCCGCCACGGCAGCATCGAATGCACCCTGCTCCCGGGGCTGGCCAATCGACACGGCCTGATCACCGGCGCCACCGGCACCGGCAAGACCGTCACGCTCCAGACCATCGCCGAAAAGCTGTCGTCGATCGGGGTGCCGGTGTTCATGGCCGACGTCAAGGGCGACCTCACCGGCGCCAGCCAGGCCGGCAGCATCGGCGCCAAGATGGCGGGCATCCTGAAAGAGCGCGGGCTCGACCTGCCGACGCCCCTCGCCTGCCCGGTCACGCTGTGGGACGTCTTCGGCGAGCAGGGCCATCCGGTACGCGCCACGGTGTCCGACATGGGCCCGCTGCTGCTGGGCCGGATGCTCAACCTGAACGAGACCCAGTCGGGCGTGCTGAACCTGGTGTTCAAGATCGCCGACGACAACGGCCTGCTGCTGCTCGACCTCAAGGACCTGCGGGCGATGCTGCAGCACGTGGGCGAGAACGCCAGCCAGTTCACGACCGAATACGGCAACATCAGCGCCGCCAGCGTGGGCGCGATCCAGCGCGGCCTGCTCGCGATCGAGAGCCAGGGCGGCGACAAGTTCTTCGGCGAGCCGATGCTCAACATCGCCGACTTCATGCAGTCGGTGGATGGCAAGGGCGTGATCAACATCCTGGCGGCCGACAAGCTCATGAACTCGCCGCGGCTCTACGCCACCTTCCTGCTGTGGATGCTGTCGGAACTGTTCGAACAGCTGCCCGAGATCGGCGACCCCGAGCAGCCCAAGCTGGCGTTCTTCTTCGACGAGGCCCACCTGCTGTTCAACGAGGCACCCAAGGCCCTGGTCGAGCGGATCGAACTGGTGGTGCGGCTGGTGCGCTCCAAGGGCGTGGGCGTGTTCTTCGTCACGCAGAACCCGCTGGACATCCCGGATTCGGTCCTGGCCCAGCTCGGCAACCGGGTGCAGCATGCCTTGCGGGCGTTCACGCCGCGCGACCAGAAGGCGGTGAAGGCGACCGCCACCACGATGCGCCAGAAGCCGGGGCTGGACATCGAGGCGGCGATCACCGAGCTCGCGGTCGGCGAGGCGCTGGTGAGCTTCCTCGACGACAAGGGCCGCCCGAGCGTCACCGAACGCGTCTTCGTGCTGCCGCCGGGCAGCCAGATCGGCCCGATCACGCCGGCCCAGCGGCAGGCCCTGATCGCCAATTCGCTGGTGGCGGGCGTCTACGAGAAAGCCGTCGACCGCGAGTCGGCCTACGAGAAGCTCAAGGGCCGCGCCGCGACCGCGCCCGATGCGCCCGCCACCGCCGGCAAGCCCGGCGCGCCGGCGGCGCCGGAGTCGGGCGGTGTCATGGGCAGCCTCAACGAGTTGCTGTTCGGCTCCACCGGGCCACGCGGCGGCAAGCACGACGGCCTGGCGCAGACCATGGCGAAATCGGCCGTGCGGACCATGGGCACGACGGTGGGGCGCGAGATCCTGCGCGGGGTGCTGGGCGGGATCTTCGGCTCGAAGACCAGGCGATAGCCTGCGGCCAGCTCACCAGCGCAGCAGCCGGGGCCCGATCAGGGCGCCGGCGACCACCGGCAGCGCGATGCCCGCCACGTACCAGACCGCGATGTACGGCGCCGCCAGCTCCGGGCAATGGAGGGCGTAGACCATCGCCCCGGCGCCGCCGGCCAGCGCGCCGGCCGCCGCGCCGGCCAGCGCCGGCCGGGTCGGCGCGAGGCCCTTGAGCGCCCACAGCAGGGCCGCGAACATCGGCAGCGACACCACGGCGATGTCGATGGCGCAGCTGCGCCAGGTGTGCCCCATGACCAGCGCCGCGCGCTCTTCGACCGGCGCGGAGAGCAACGCCACCAGGGCCAGCAGCCAGATCAGCAGCACCGGCGCCGCCAGCCCCAGCCACGCGCCCCGAACCCGCACGCCCGGACGCGCCAGCCGCTGCACCACCACGAACGCTGCCAGGGCGATGCCGGCGCCGAACAGCAGGCGAACCCAGAACATCGGCCAGAACATGGCCTCGATCAGGTCGCGCCGCACGCCGTAGGCCATCAGCATCCAGGCCGCCGAGACCGGCAGTGCGATCGCCAGCGCCACCCCCAGCCGGCGCGACACCGCGCGCCGGCGCACCGGGGCGGCATCCGCCGCCAGCAGGGCGACCAGTTGGTCGGTTCTCATCGGCTCCCCCTGATCTTCTGCGCCAGCGCCTTCAGTCCGCGGTGAACGCCCACCTTGACCGCCGATTCCGACATGCCGGTCAGGCGCGCGGTCTCGGCGACCGACAGCCCTTCGAGCCGGGTGTGGACGATCGGCAGCCGATGGCGGTCCGGCAGCGTCGCCAGCAGGCCCGCCAGGTCGCGCCGCGCATCGCTGGCCTCGGTGGCCGACTCGGCGAACACGGCGAGGTCGTCGTCCAGCGGGTCGTGCAGCGCCTCGCGACCGGCCCGCGCCCGCAGCAGGTCGATCATCTTGTAGCGCGCGATCGCATGCACCCAGGCGGTCAGGGGCTGGTCGGGCTGGTAGGTGTGGCGCTGGTTGTGCATGGCGAGAAGACATTCCTGGACCAGGTCCTCGACCTCGTCGGGCCAGCCGAACAGTCGCCGGGCCAGGAAGGCGCGAAGGTGCGAGGCAAGCTGCTCCAGGAAGCTGCGATAGGCGGCCGCGTCGCCGGCGAGCCCGCGCACGAACAACCCGTGCAGCCGCAACTCCGCTTCGCTTTTCGCCATCGGGCTTCTCTCTGACATTCGGGCAACGGCCGCGGCCGGTTACAGGCGCAGCCAAAAAAAGAAGACCGCCGGATTGTGCCGTGACGGCAAGCACGAACCGCGAGGCCCCGGGTTTACGGCAAATGGCGTATGCGCCAGCTTGCCAGTTCCCGGAGCCATCGGTACATTGTGTTTTTTGAGGGCCCGCAATGTCCGTAGACACCGTTCCGACTCCTTCTTCCGCTTCCGTTCCGACCGCTTCCCAGCCCTCCCCCGACGCCGTGCCGCCCGAGCCGGCCGCGCTCTCCCCGACCCTTCCCGGGACCCCTCCCCCTCGCAGCCACATCCGCCTGACCTCGCATGCCGGCGGTTTCGGCGCCCTGCCGATCCAGTGGGGCGCGGCGACCGCAGCCGAGCGCGGCCCGGTGGTCGGCACCACCACCAAGCGCGCGCATCGCAACGTCATCGGCACCCACAGCGGGTCCTACAGCGTCTACCGGGCGCTGGCCGTGGCCGCCGGGGCCCTCTCGCCGCACCACAAGGCCGACCTCACCAACACCTCGCCGACCGACGCCATCGGGCCCTACCCGCAATGGAGCGAGCCCGGCCGGATCGTCTCGCTCGACCCCTGGGGCGCGGTGGTGGCCGACGCCTTCGCAACCGAACTCGCGGCCGGCTACGACATCCGCCCGACCATCGCGATCACCAAGGCCCACGTGATCCTGCCCGAGGTGATCGAGGCCCTTCAGAGCGGCCGCCTGAAGGCCGACGGCAAGTTCCTGACCGCCGGCGGCGCGGCGATGGTCACCAAGGCCGCCATCGAGCCGGTCTGGTACCTGCCCGCGGTGGCCCAGCGCTTCGGCTGCTCCGAGACCGACCTGCGCCGCGTGCTGTTCGAGGAGACCGGCGGCATGTACCCCGAACTCGTCACCCGCTCCGACCTCGAGGTGTTCCTGCCGCCCATCGGCGGCCAGACCCTCTACATCTTCGGCAACGCGCGGGACCTCGCCAACCCTGAAGTCGAGCTCACCGCCCGCATCCACGACGAATGCAACGGCTCGGACGTGTTCGGCTCCGACATCTGCACCTGCCGCCCCTACCTGACACATGCCATCGAGGAGTGCATCCAGGGTGCCCAGCGCGGCGGCGTCGGCCTGATCGCCTACTCGCGCAAGGAGGGCCGGGCGCTCGGCGAAGTCACCAAGTTCCTGGTCTACAACGCGCGCAAGCGCCAGGTCGGCGGCGACACCGCCGACCAGTACTTCGCCCGCACGGAGTGCGTGGCCGGCGTCCAGGACATGCGCTTCCAGGAGCTGATGCCCGATGTCTTCCATTGGCTCGGCATCCGCAAGATCCACCGCCTGGTGTCGATGAGCAACATGAAGTTCGACGCCATCACGGGCTCGGGCATCGAGATCGGCACCCGGGTCAACATCCCCGACGAACTGATCCCGGCCGACGCCCGGGTCGAGATGGACGCCAAGATGGCGGCCGGCTACTTCACGCCCGGCGCGGTGCCCGACGCCGAGGAACTCAAGAAGGCCAAGGGCCGGGGGCTCGACCAATGAGCGGCAGCAACTACGGGGTCGACCCCGAACGGCCGACCGCCAATCCCGGCGTGCTGAGCGCCGACGCCGAAGGCCATGTCGACCCGGCGGTCGAATTCGTCGGCGACACCGCGCACCCGGCCGGTGCCGCTGCCTTCCTGCGCACCACGCAGGCGGTGCGCAGCCGCGCGGCGGCGCTGCTGGCACGGGCCCGCGCGGGCGAATCCGAATGGTTCACGATCGGCAACGACGATGCCCTCGAGGACACGGCCCGCACGGTGGCCGAGGTCACGCGCGACCGCTATGCCTGGGGCCCGATCCCCTACCACAGCCGCTGGCGTCATTTCGAGGCCGGCGGCGTCAACCGTGTGGCGGCCCTCGACCAGCTGCTCGGCGATGTCACGGCGCGCCAGCGCGCCCGCGCCCACCTCGACCTGGTGCTGGTCAGCGTGCTGCTCGACGCCGGTGCCGGCCCCGACTGGCACTACTTCGAGGCCACCAGCGGCCAGCGCTTCACGCGCTCCGAGGGCCTGGGCATCGCCAGCTTCCATGCCTTCACCATCGGACTGTTCTCGTCCGACCCCGCCCATCCGCTGCAGGCCGATGCCGCCGGCCTGCGCGCCCTGGTCACCGACCGGCTGGGCGACGCCTTCCAGGTCAGCTCGGTCAATCCGCTGGTCGGGCTGGCGGGCAGGGCCACGCTGCTGCGCCGGCTCGGCGAAGCGATGCAGGAGCGGCCCGAGGTGTTCGGCGACGACGGCCGGCCTGGGGGCCTGTTCGATGCGCTGATCGGGCCGTACGGGCCGGCGGCGCCGCCCACCGCCGAGATCGCGGCCCACGACATCCTGTCCCTGCTGCTCGAATCGCTGTCGGGCATCTGGCCGGCGGCCAACGCGATCGACAGCATCGCGGCCGACGGCAGCGATGCTGCGATCGGCTCGGGCGATCCGGCGCTGGCACTGGGCGATTGCTGGCGCCACCGTGCCGTGCGCGGGCCCGGCCTCACGAACGGCTGGATGCCTTTCCACAAGCTGTCGCAGTGGCTCACCTACTCGATGCTCGAGCCCTTCGAGTGGGCCGGCGTCAAGGTGCGCCACGTCGAGGCCCTGACCGCGCTGCCCGAGTACCGCAACGGCGGCCTGCTGATCGACAGCGGCCTGATCGTGCCGCGCAGCCCGGCGTTTCTGCAGCGCTCGTGGAAGGTCGGCGACGAGTTCATCGTCGAGTGGCGGGCGCTGACCGTGGCCCTGCTCGACGAGGTCGCGGCGCGGGTGCGCCGGGTGATGGAACTCAGCGAAGAAGACCTGCCCCTGGCCCGCGTGCTCGAAGGCGGCACCTGGGCCGCCGGCCGTGTCATGGCACAGCGCTTGCGTGAGGGCGCGCCACCCCTGCGCATCGAGAGCGACGGCACCGTCTTCTAGACTTCACATCCTTTTTTCACAACGACAAGAACGCCCTCGCGCCTTCCTGCAAATCCATGAGCAACGTCCACCTCGTCGACCACCCACTCGTCCAGCACAAGCTCACGCTGATGCGCCGCAAGGAGGCCAGCACCAACAGCTTCCGCCGGCTTCTCAACGAGATCAGCATGCTCATGGCCTACGAGGTCACGCGCGACATGGCCATGCAGGACATCGAGATCGAGACGCCGTTGGAGACCATGCATGCCAAGGTGATCGACGGCAAGAAGGTGGTGCTGGTGTCGATCCTGCGCGCGGGCACCGGCATCCTCGACGGCATGCTGAGCGTCATCCCGGGCGCCCGCGTCGGCCACATCGGCCTGTACCGCGACCCCAAGACGCTCACCGCGGTCGAGTACTACTTCAAGATGCCCGGCGGCATGGAGGAACGCGATGCGATCGTGGTCGACCCGATGCTGGCGACCGGCAACTCGGCCGTGGCGGCGGTCGAACGGCTCAAGGAGCTGAACCCCAAGTCGATCAAGTTCGTCTGCCTGCTGACCTGCCCCGAGGGCGTCAAGACCATGCAGGACGCGCACCCGGACGTTCCGATCTACACCGCCGCGATCGACCGCGAACTCAACAGCCACGGCTACATCCTGCCCGGCCTCGGCGACGCCGGCGACAGAATCTTCGGCACCAAATAACTTCAACTCAAGAACGAGGAGTCCACTGTGTCCCTACGCCGCCATCTGATCATCCGTTCGGTCGCCATCGCAGCCGCGCTCGCCGCGGGGGCACCGGGCCTCGCGCTGGCGCAGGCCAAGCTCAAGGTCGCGGCGGTGTACACCGTGCCCTTCGAACAGCAATGGGTGGGGCGCATCCACAAGGCGCTCAAGGCGGCCGAGGCGCGCGGCGAGATCGAGTACACGGCCACCGAGAACGTCGCCAACGCCGACTACGAGCGCGTGATGCGCGAGTACGCGACCGCCGGCAACCAGCTGATCCTCGGCGAGGTCTTCGGCGTCGAGGCGGCGGCGCGCAAGGTCGCCAAGGACTTTCCCAAGACCGCCTTCCTGATGGGCTCCTCGCTGAAGCCGCAGGCGCCCAACTTCTCGGTCTTCGACAACTACATCCAGGAGCCGGCCTACCTGTCGGGCATGGTCGCCGGCGGCATGACCAAGAGCAACAAGATCGGCATGGTCGGCGGCTTCCCGATCCCCGAGGTGAACCGCCTCATGAACGCCTTCATGGCCGGCGCCAAGGAGACCAATCCGAAGGTCGAGTTCAGCGTCAGCTTCATCAACAGCTGGTTCGATCCGCCGAAGGCCAAGGAAGCCGCCTTCGCGATGATCGACAAGGGCGCCGACGTGATGTACGCCGAGCGCTTCGGCGTCAGCGATGCGGCCAAGGAAAAGGGCAAGCTCGCGATCGGCAACGTGATCAACACGCAGGACAAGTACCCCGACACCGTGGTCGCCTCCGCGCTCTGGAACTTCGAGCCCTCGGCCGACCGCGCGATCAAGCTCGTGAAAGAAGGCAAGTTCACGGCCGAGGACTACGGCCCCTATTCGATGATGAAGCACAAGGGCTCGGAGCTCGCCCCGCTCGGCACCTTCGAGGCCAAGGTGCCGGCCGACATCGTCGCCAAGGTGAAGGCCAAGCAGGCCGACATCCTCTCGGGCAAGACCACCATCAAGGTGGACGACAGCCAGCCCAAGTCGACCGCCAAGTGAGCGGCGGGACGCCGCCCGCCGCGGTGCTGTCGCTGCGCGGCATCACCAAGCGCTTCGGCACACTGGTGGCCAACGACGGCATCTCGCTCACGCTGCAGGGCGGCGAGGTGCTGGCGCTGCTCGGCGAGAACGGCGCCGGCAAGTCGACCCTGATGTCGATCCTGTTCGGGCACTACGTGGCCGACGCGGGCGAGATCGAGGTCTTCGGGCGGCCACTCGCGCCCGGCAATCCGAAGGCGGCGCTGGCCGCCGGCATCGGCATGGTGCACCAGCATTTCACGCTGGCCGACAACCTCAGCGTCCTCGACAACGTGCTGATCGGGACCGAGCCGCTCTGGCAGCCCTTCTCGCGCCGCCATGCGGCACGCACCCGGCTGCTGGCGGTGGCGAAGCGCTTCGGACTGCCGGTGCAGCCGGAGGCCCGGGTCGGCAGTCTGTCGGTCGGCGAACGGCAGCGGGTCGAGATCCTCAAGGCGCTGTACCGCGACGCCCGCATCCTGATCCTCGACGAGCCGACCGCGGTGCTGACGCCGCAGGAAAGCGAGGCGCTGTTCGCCACCCTGGCCCAGATGGCGGCCCAGGGCCTGTCGATCATCTTCATCAGCCACAAGCTGCCCGAGGTGCTGCGGGTGTCGCACCGGATCGCGGTGCTGCGCGGCGGCCGGCTGGTGGCCGAGGCCCGCGCCGGCGACACCACGCAGGCGCAGCTTGCGCTGTGGATGGTCGGCCATGCGATCGAGAACACGGTACGCCGGCCGGCCGGCCGGGTCGGCGACGCGGTCTGCGTGCTCGACCACGTGCGCACCGGGGGCAGCGGACACGATCGACTGTTGGACGTCAGCCTTTCGCTGCGGGCGGGCGAGATCGTCGCGGTGGCAGGTGTCTCCGGCAATGGCCAGGTGGCGCTGGCCGAGCTGCTGAGCGGCACCCGGCGAGCCATCGCCGGCACGGTCCGGCTGATGGGCCGCGAACTGCCGCCCACGCCGGCCCGGCTGGTGCAGCGCGGCGTGGCCCGGATTCCGGAGGACCGCCATGCGGTCGGTGTGGTGGGCGACCTGCCCGTGTGGGAGAACGCGGTCTCGGAGCGCCTGCGCAGCCGGGCTTTCTCGCGCTGGCTGTGGGTCCGGCGCGGCGCCGCGAAGGCCCATGCGCGCAGCGTCGAGAAGGCCTACGACGTGCGCGGCGCCGGCCTCGACGCACCGGCCCGGGCCCTGTCGGGCGGCAACATGCAGAAGCTGATCCTCGGCCGGGCGCTGATGGCGCCGGCCTCGGCCAGCGCGAAGCAGCGCACGCCGCGGCTGATCGTCGCGCACCAGCCGACCTGGGGCCTGGACATCGGTGCCGTCGCCTACGTGCAGCAGCAGCTGATCGCGGCACGCGATGCCGGCGCGGCGGTGCTGCTGATCTCCGATGACCTCGACGAGGTGCTGACCCTGGGCGACCGGGTCGCCGTGATGCATGGCGGCGAACTCGGCGAGCCGCGGCCCGCCGCCGCCTGGACGCGCGAGGCCATCGGCCTGGCGATGGCGGGCTCATGAGGCTCGAGCGCCGGCATCGAAGCTCGCGCGCCGCGCTGCTGCTGGCGCCGGTCGGCGCGGTCGCGTTCACCCTTCTGGTGAGCGCCCTGCTCGTGCTCTGGGCCGGCGCGCCGGTCGGACGCACCTATGCGCTGCTGCTGCAAGGCGGCTTCGGCTCGGTCTTCGCCTGGAGCGAGACCCTGACCCGCGCCGTGCCGCTGATCCTCACCGGCCTGGCGGCCACCGTGGCCTTCAAGGCCCGGCTTTTCAACATCGGCGCCGAAGGCCAGCTCTATGCCGGGGCGCTGGCCGCGGTGGCGGTCGGCGGCCTGCATGGCGGCACCGGCTTCGAGCTGCCGACCTGGCTGCTGTTCCCGCTCATGATGGCGGCGGCGGCGCTCGCCGGCGCGCTGCTGCTGCTGGGGCCGGCGCTCATGAAGAGCCGGCTCGGCGTCGACGAGGTGGTGACCACGCTGCTGATCAACTTCATCGTGCTGCTCGGGGTCTCGGCGATGCTCGACGGCCCGATGAAGGACCCGAGCGCGATGGGCTGGCCGCAGAGCGTCTCGCTGCAGTCGGAGCTGGAGCTGGCCAAGCTGGTCGTCCAGACCCGGATCCACACCGGGCTGCTGTGGGCCGCCGGGCTGGCGGTGCTGGTCTGGCTGCTGTTCAAGTACACCGTGATCGGCTTCGACATCCGCGCGGTCGGCGCCAACGCCCGCGCCGCGGCCTTCGCGGGCGTTCCGGTGACGCGCACCGTGGTGTGGGTGGCGCTGCTGTCGGGTGCCCTGGCCGGCCTCGCAGGCGCGATCGAGGTCGCCGGGCGCACCAGTTACGTCACCCTGGACATGTCGCCCGGCTATGGCTACAGCGGCATCGTGATCGCGATGCTGGCCGGGCTCCATCCGCTCGGCGTGCTGGCGGCGGGCGTGTTCGTCGCCGGCGTGCTGGTCGGTGCCGACACGATGAGCCGCGCGATCGGCGTGCCGACCTACATCGCCGACGTGATCGTCGCCGCCTCGCTGATCGCTGTGCTGGTCGCCACGCTGCTGACGCAGTACCGGGTGCGCCTGAAATGACCGACATCGCCGACATCCTGTCGAACGCCTCGTTCTGGGTCGCGGTGCTGCGCATCGCCACGCCGCTGATCTTCGGCACCCTGGGCGTGCTGCTCTGCGAGCGGGCTGGCGTGCTGAACCTCGGCATCGAGGGCATCATGGTCGCCGGTGCCTTCGCCGGCTGGCTCGCGGTCTACGCCGGCGCGCCGCTGTGGGCCGGGGTCGGCGTCGCGGCGCTGGCGGGTGCGCTGTTCGGCCTGCTGCATGCGTTCCTGACGGTCGGCCTGGCGCTGTCGCAGCATGTGTCGGGGCTGGGCATCACGCTGCTGGCGACCGCGCTGAGCTACTACGGCTACCGCGTGAGCTTCCCGAAGGTCAACACGCCGCCGACCGTGACGCCGTTCGCGCCGATGGACTGGCTTCAGGTGCCGGTGCTCTCGGCGCAGACGCCACTCACCTTGCTGGCGTTGCTGCTGGTGCCGCTGCTCGCCTGGGTGCTGTACCGCACGCCGGTCGGGCTGGCGGTGCGCATGGTCGGCGAGAACCCGCAGGCGGCCGAAGGCCAGGGCGTGTCGGTCGCGGCCACGCGCACCGGCGCCATCGTCGCCGGCTCGGCGCTGATGGGCGTCGCGGGCTCGTTCCTCACGGCGTCGGCCTTCAACGCCTTTTTCTTCAACATGGTCAACGGCCGCGGCTGGATCTGCGTGGCACTGGTGGTGTTCGCATCCTGGCGGCCGGGCAAGGCGCTGCTGGGCGCGCTGCTGTTCGCCTTCTTCGATGCGCTGCAGCTGCGGCTGCAGCAGTCGGGCGATGCCGTGCTGCCCTACCAGCTCTACCTGATGCTGCCCTACCTGCTGTCGATCCTGGCGCTGGTGCTGGTTGCGCGCAAGGCGAGCTACCCGCAGGCACTGATGAAACCCTACCGAAAAGGAGAGCGCTGATGCTCGACCTCCTCGTCCACGACGCCACTCTCTCCGACGGCCGCACCGGCATGTCGATCGCGGTGCAGGACGGCCGCATCGCCGAAGTGACGGCGGGCCTCGATGTACCGGCGGCGCAGAAGCTCGATGCCCAAGGCTTTCTCGTCGCCCCCCATTTCGTCGACCCGCACTTCCACATGGACGCCACGCTGAGCTACGGCCTGCCGCGCATCAACCAGAGCGGCACGCTGCTCGAAGGCATCGCGCTGTGGGGCGAGCTCAAGCCGCTGCTCAAGGCCGAGGCCCTGATCGAGCGGGCGCTGGCCTATTGCGACTGGGCCGTGGCCAAGGGGCTGCTCGCGATCCGCAGTCATGTCGACACCAGCGATGCCAGCCTGCTGGCGGTCGACGCGCTGCTGGAGGTCAAGCGGCTGGTGGCGCCGTACCTCGACCTGCAGCTGGTGGCCTTTCCGCAGGACGGCGTGCTGCGTTCGCCCGGCGGCGTCGACAACCTGAAGCGCGCGCTCGACAAGGGCGTCGATGTGGTCGGCGGCATTCCGCATTTCGAACGCACGATGGCCGACGGCGCCGCCAGCGTGAAGCTGCTGTGCGAGATCGCCGCCGAGCGCGGCACGCTGGTCGACATGCACTGCGACGAATCCGACGACCCGCTGTCGCGCCACATCGAGACCCTGGCCTTCGAGGCCCAGCGGCTCGGACTGCAAGGCCGGGTCACGGGCTCGCACTGCACCTCGATGCACTCGATGGACAACTACTACGTCAGCAAGCTGCTGCCGCTGATCGCCGAGAGCGGCGTCGCCGTGGTCTCGAACCCGCTGATCAACATCACGCTGCAGGGCCGCCACGACAGCTACCCCAAGCGCCGCGGCATGACCCGGGTGCCCGAGCTGATGGCCGCCGGCGTCAACGTCGCCTTCGGCCACGACTGCGTGATGGACCCCTGGTACGGCATGGGCTCGGGCGACATGCTGGAGGTCGCGCACATGGGCCTGCACGTGGCCCAGATGACCAGCCAGGCCGGCATCCGGCAGTGCTTCGACGCCGTGACCGTCAACGCCGCCCGCGTGATGCACCTCGAAGGCTACGGCCTGGAGGCCGGCTGCGACGCCAGCTTTGTCCTGCTTCAGGCGCGCGATCCGGTCGAGGCAATCCGGCTGCGGGCGACGCGGCTCAAGGTCTATCGCAAAGGCAGGCTGATCGCCGAAACGCCGGCCGCCACGGCCGCGCTGCACCTGCCGGGCCGGGCGCCGGCCACCAGCTGGATGAACCCGCGGGCCTGATCCGGTTCAGGCTTTCAGCGCCACGCTGAAGCCCACCGTCGTGATGCCGTTGTCCGAGCGCGCGAACACGGTGCCGTTGTGCATCACCGCCACCGCCTTGACGATCGACAGCCCGAGCCCGTGGTTCTCGCCGCTGTTGCGGCGCGAAGAGTCGACGCGATAGAAGCGGTCGAACAGCCGCGGCAGCTGTTCGGGTGCGATCGGCGCGCTCGGGTTCGAGAAGCTGACCGCCGCCGAACGCTCGTCGCCACCGATCCGGACCACGACGCGGCTGCCGGGCCGCGAATGCTGGATCGCGTTCTGCAGCAGGTTGGTCAGCGCGCGCCGGAACAGCGAGGTCTCGATCGGCGCCACCGCATCGCCCTCCACCTGCACCGACATGCCGGCCTCGTCGAGCAGCAGGTCGAGGAATTCCACCGTCTTGCCGACCTCCTGCGCGAGGGACGACGCCACCAGGTCGCGCGCGCGAACGCCCTGCTCGGCCCGCGCCAGGAACAGCATGTCGGCGACGATCGCGCGCAGCCGTTCGAGCTCCTCGAGATTCGACTGCAGCACCTCGCGCAGCGCGTCCGCATTGCGCTCGCGGGCCAGCGCCACCTGGGTCTGGCCGATCAGGTTGGCCAGCGGCGTGCGCAGTTCGTGCGCGACGTCGTCGCTGAAGGTCGCGAGCTGCCGGTAGGCGGCATCGAGCCGGTCCAGCGCGGCATTGAAGGAGCTGCCGAGATCGGACAGTTCCCGCGGCAGCGCCGGCAGCTGCAGGCGCCGCGCACGGTCGTCCGGCCCGATGCGCTGGGCATCGGCCGACAGCCGCTGGACCGGGCCGAGCCCGATGCGGGCGATCCAGTAGCCGAGCGCCGCCGCCAGCGCCGTGCCGGCCAAGGTCAGCAGCACCACCGCCGTCTCGAAAGTGCGCAGGGTGTCGCCGAAGGGCTCGGCATCCACGCCGGCGATATAGCGCACCGCGGGCCGGGCCCCGTTGGCCGCCAGCTCTCCGCCGCGGATCCGCATCCGGGTCAGCCGGGGCGGCGTGCCGACCGGCAGCTCGACGCTGTCGCGCCCGGCCGTGATCGCAGCTTCGACCAGCGGCAGGTCCTCGCCGTAGCGGAAGGCCGGGTCGTCGCTGGCCAGCCACGAACGGGTGCGCGGATCGGCGGCCCCCAGCGTGTCGAGCTTGTCGCGGATGCGCTCGCCGAGGCCGACGGCACGCCCATGCTCGAGCATGTAGGCCATGTCCTCCAGCCGGCCATCGATCTGTGCCTGCTGGTGGCGCGCCAGCTCGACCGACAGCACCCGGTGCAGCGCGCCGCCCAGCAGCGCGAAGGCCACCAGCGCCGCGGCCGCGAACATCGCGGCCAGCCTGATCGCGATCGAGTTCCTCATTCCGGCTCCGGACCGATGCGGTTCTCCAGCACGTAGCCCATGCCACGGATGGTGTGCAGCAGGTTCTTGCCGAAGGGTGCATCGATCTTGGCGCGCAGGCGCTTGATCGCGACTTCGACCACGTTGGTGTTGCTGTCGAAATTCATGTCCCAGACCAGCTCCGCGATCACCGTCTTCGACAGGATCTCGCCCTGGCGCCGTGCCAGCACCGCCAGCAGCGCGAACTCCTTGGCCGTCAGGTCGATCCGTTGCTCCTGCCGGATCGCCTTGCGGCTCAGCAGGTCGACCCGCAGGTCGCCGACCCGCAGCAGGGTCGTTTCCTGGCTGCGGCCGCGCCGCGTGAGCGCCTGCAGCCGGGCCAGCAGTTCGAGGAAAGAAAAGGGCTTGACCAGATAGTCGTCGGCGCCGTCCTGCAGCCCGCGCACCCGGTCGGCCACGCCGTCCCTGGCCGTCAGCATGATCACGGGCGTGTTCTTCACGCTGCGCAACGACTTGAGCACGCTGAATCCGTCCAGTCCGGGCAGCATCACGTCGAGCACGATCACGTCGAAGTCGTAGTGCAAGGCCAGGTGCTGGCCGTCGATGCCGTCGAAGGCGAGGTCGACGGTGCAGCCCTGCTCGGTCAGGCCCTGATACAGGTAGTCGGCCGTCTTGCGCTCGTCCTCGACGATCAGGACCTTCATTCGATCAGCACTCCGCCCGCCACCGGCGGCAGCCGGCGCTGCTGGCGCGCCGCCTTGCGCCGCACGTACCAGTGATGGGCACGGTCGAGATAGAGATAGATCACCGGCGTCGTGAAGAGGGTCAGCATCTGCGACAGGATCAGGCCGCCGACCATCGCGTAGCCCAGCGGCCGGCGCAGCTCGGAGCCGGCGCCGTGGCCGAGCATCAGCGGCAGCCCGCTCAGCAGTGCGCACATGGTGGTCATCATGATCGGGCGGAAACGCAGGATGCAGGCTTCGAAGATCGCATCGCGCGGCGACATGCCGCGGTCGCGCTCGGCGTGCAGGGCGAAATCCACGATCATGATGCCGTTCTTTTTCACGATCCCGATCAACAGGATGATCCCGATCAGTGCGATCACGCTGAGATCGTAACCGCCGGCCATCAGGATCAGCAATGCGCCCACGCCGGCCGACGGCAGGGTCGACAGGATGGTCAGCGGATGGATGTAGCTCTCGTAGAGCAGCCCCAGCACGATGTAGACCGAGATCAGCGCTGCCAGGATCAGGTAGGGCTGGGTCCGCAGCGAATCGCCGAAGGCCTGCGCCGTGCCCTGGAATGTGCCGCTCAAGGTGGCCGGCACGCCCATCCGGGCCTGGGCCGCGTTGATCGCATCGACCGCCGGGCCCAGCGAGGTGCCCGGCTTGAGGTTGAAGGACACCGTCACCGCCGGGAACTGCCCCTGGTGGCTGATCGACAGGTAGCCGGTCTTGCTGGTGTCGAGCTTGACGAAGGTCGACAGCGGCACCTGCTGGCCGTTGATCGGCGAGGTCAGGTACAGGCGATCGAACAGCGAGGGATCGCGCTGCAGCTCCGGCGTGACCTCCAGCACCACGTTGTAGCTGTTGAGCTGCGTGAAGTACTGCGCCACCTGGCGCTGGCCGATGGCGTCGTAGATCACGGCGTCGATCATCGCCGGCGTGATGCCGTAGCTCGATGCCCGCTGGCGGTCGATCGTCACCTGGGCCGTCGGCGCGGCGTTCTGCTGGTCGGAGGTCACGTCGGTCAGCTGCGGCAGCTCGCGCAGTTGCGCCAGCACCTTCGGCGCCCAGGTGTTGAGCTCGTTCAGGTCGGTGTCGGTCAGCGTGTACTGGTATTGCGTGCGCGAGGGCCGGCCGCCGACGCTGATGTCCTGCCCGGCCTGCATGAACAGCGTGATGCCCTGCACCGGCGCCAGCTTCGGCCGCAGCCGGGCGATGACCTCGTCGGCGTTGGCGGTGCGGCCCTCGTCCTTCGGTCGGAGGCCGATGAAGAAATTGCCCGAGTTGAAGGTGCTCGCGCCGGCCTGCATGCCGAAGCTCGTGACATCCGGGTCCTGGCGGATGATGTCGGCGATCTTGAGCATCCGGTCGCGCATCGCGTTGGACGACGAGTCCTGTGCCGCGTCGGCCGTGCCGAAGAGAAAGCCGGTGTCCTGCTGCGGGAAGAAGCCCTTGGGGATCACGATGAACAGCGCCACCGTCGCCGCCACCGTCGCGATGAAACTCATCAAGGTGATGAAGGGATGGCGCAGCACCACGCCGAGCCCGCGCTTGTAGCCATCGAGCATGGCGTCGAAGCCGCGTTCCAGCAGCAGGTAGAGCCGGCCGTGCCGCTCGTTCGGCACGTGCGGCTTCAGGAAGCGCGCGCAGAGCATCGGCGTCAAGGTGAGCGAGATCAGCACCGACACCACGATGGTCAGCGTCACCGTGACCGCGAACTCGCGGAACAGCCGCCCGACGATGCCGCCCATCAGCAGCAGCGGGATGAACACCGCCACCAGCGAGACCGAGATCGAGATGATCGTGAAGCCGATCTCGCCGGCCCCTTTCAGCGCCGCCTCCATCGGCGCCATGCCGTCCTCGATGTGGCGGTAGATGTTCTCCAGCATCACGATCGCGTCGTCGACCACGAAGCCGACCGCGATCGTCAGCGCCATCAGCGAGAGGTTGTCCAGGCTGTAGCCGACCACGTACATCACGGCCGCGGTGCCGAGCAGCGCCAGCGGCACGGTCACGCTCGGGATCAGCGTCACCGTGACGTTGCGCAGGAAGACGAAGATCACCGCCACCACCAGCGCGATCGACAGCAGCAGCGTGAACTCGACGTCCTTGACCGAGGCCCGGATGGTCTGCGTGCGGTCGACCAGCGTGTTGACGCTGATGCTGGGCGGAATCGCCGCCTTCAGCTTCGGCATCGCCGCCTGGATGCGGTCGACCGTCTCGATCACGTTGGCACCCGGCGATTTGGTGATCGCCAGCATGATCGCGCGGCCGTTGGCGATGTCGCTGCCAACGGCTGCCGCCGGCCCGGCAAAGCCCCAGGCCGCGACCTTGCTGTTCTCCGGCCCGTCGACCGCGACGCCGATGTCGCGGACCCGGATCGGCGCCCCGTTGCGCCAGGCCAGCACCATGTCGTTCCAGGGCGCGGCCTTGAGCAGCTGGTCGTTGGTGTAGACGTTGAAAGCCTGGCGCTCGCCGTCGATGGTGCCGGTCGGCGCGCTGACGGTGGTGGCGGCGATCACGCCGCGCACGTCCTCCAGGCTCAAGCCGACCGCCTTGATCTTGGCCGGATCGACCTGGATCCGCACCGACGGCTTCTGGACGCCGAAGATGTTGACCAGCCCGACCCCCGAGATGCGCGAGATCTGCTGCGCCAGCACGTTGTCGGCGTAGTCGTTGACCTGCACCAGCGGCAGCACCTTGGACTGCACGCCGAGGATCAGCACCGGCGAGTCGGCCGGATTGATCTTGCGGAAGCTCGGCGGGCTCGGCAGGTTATTGGGCAACTGGCCCTGCGCCGCATTGATCGCGGTCTGGACGTCGAGCGCGGCACCGTCGATGTTGCGGTCGAGGTCGAACTGCAAGGTGATCTGGGTCAGTCCGAGCGAGCTGCTCGAGGTCATCTGCGACAGCCCGGCGATCAGCGAGAACTGGCGTTCCAGCGGCTGGGCCACGTTGGACGCCATCGTCTCGGGGCTGGCGCCGGGCAGCCGGCCCGTCACCTGCAAGGTCGGGAAGTCGACCTGCGGCAGCGGCGCCACCGGCAGCATCGGCCAGGCGACCAGCCCGATCAGCAGCACGGCCGCGGCCAGCAGCGAGGTGCCGATCGGGCGCTTGATGAAGGCGGCCGAGATGTTCAAGGCTTGGCTCCCGAGGACGCGACCGGCACGACGGCGGCCTTCTCGACGATCCGTGCGCCGGGTGTCAGGCGGTACTGGCCGTCCAGCACCACCCGGTCGCCGGCCGCCAGGCCGGTCTCGATCACCGACTTGCCCTTCACCGTGTCGGCCACCGTCAGCGGCTGCGCCCGGACCTTGTCGTCGGGCCCGACCACGTAGGCGAAGAAGCCTTCCTGGTTGCGCTGCACCACCGCCGAAGGCACTGTCAGCGCGTCGGCCCGCTCGCCGAGCACCACCCGGGCGTCGACCGACTGGCCCGGCCACAGCGCATGGCCGGCATTGGCGAACTGCGCCTTCAGCGAGATGGTGCCGGTGGCGGTGTCGATCTGGTTGTTCAGCAGCACCAGCTTGCCGGTCGCCAGCACGTCGCGGGTGTCGCGGTCGATCGCCTCGACCGCCAGCGGCTCATGGCTGCCGTTCAGCGCCTTGTTGACCGCCTGGAAGCTGCTTTCGGGCAGGGTGAACTGGACCGCGATCGGATCGATCTGGTTGATCACCAGCAGGCCGTTCGCGTCCGCCGCATGCACGATGTTGCCCGGGTCGACCAGCCGGGCGCCGATCCGCCCGCTGATCGGCGCGGCGATCGTGGTGAAGCCGAGCTGCACCTGGGCCAGGTGGATCTGCGCCTCGTCGCTCTTCAGGGAAGCCTGCAGCTGGTTGACCAGCGCGCGCTGGGTGTCCAGCGTCTGCTGGGTGGTGGCGTCCTCCTTGATCAGCTCGCCGTAGCGCTGCAGGTCGGCGCGCGCATTGGCCAGCGTGGCCTCGTCCTTGGCCTTCTGCGCCACCAGCTGCTCGAGCTGCGCCTGGAAGGTGCGCGGATCGATGCGCACCAGCACCTGGCCGGCCTTGACGTCCTGCCCTTCCTTGAACTCGACGCTGTCGAGCTGCCCGTCGACCCGCGTGCGCACCGTCACCGAGGCCACCGGCAGCACGGTGCCGACGCCGCTGCGTGCGATCGGCACCGTCTCGCTGGCGACCTGGACGGTGGTCGCGGGGACGCCCGCAGGCCCTGCGGCCACCGGCTGGGCCGGATGCCGCATCAGGCGCCAGGCGCCCGCGGCGAGCAGCACGGCGAGCAGCAGCCAGCCGGCATGAAGCAGCCAGCGCGGACGCTGGCGGGATGTTGAAGAAGGACTGTCCATGAGGTTCACTTGGAATTCGAAGATGCGTAGGCGGCCGCCGGGCTGGCGTCGGCGCTGGCCTGCAGCTGGCTGGCGTCCCAGCCGCCGCCGAGCGCCTTGACCAGGGCCACCTGGGCGGCGAACTGCCGGCTCTGCAGCTGCAGCGCGGTGCGCTCGTTGTTGAGCGCCAGCGTTTGCGAGGTGATGACCGCCAGGTAAGTGGTCGTGCCGGCGCGGAACTGGCTCAACGACACGCGCTCGGCGTTGCGCGCCGAGGCGACCGCGCCGTCCTGCACCTGGCGCTCCTGCGCGAGCAGGTCGAGCGCGGCCAGGTTGTCCTCGACTTCCTGAAAGCCGGCCAGCACGGTCTGGCGGTAGCTGGCCGACGAGGCATCGAAGGCCGCCCGCGCCTGTGCCACCTGGGCGTTGCGCTGGCCGCCGTCGAACAGGTTTTGCGCCACCGCCGCGCCCAGCGCCCAGACCTTGCCCGGCGCGGCGAACCAGTTGCCGAAGCCGGCACCGGCGAAGCCGCCCGCGGCGCTCAGCGACAGGCTCGGGTAGTAGGCGGCCTGCGCATAGCCGATGCCCGCGTTGGCCGACGCCGCCCGGCGTTCGGCGCCCGCGATGTCGGGCCGGCGCTCGAGCAGTTCCGACGGCACGGCCATCGGCACCGCGGGCAGGCTGGGCAGGCTGTCGTCCGCCGCGATGGAAAACTGCGAGGGCGTCTTGCCCAGCAGCACCGCGATCGCGTGCTCGAGCTGCCGGCGCGTCAGCTGGGTGTCGAGGGCCAGCGCCTGGGTCGATTGCAGGGTGGTGTCGGCCAGGTCGACATCGGCCCGCGTCACCACGCCCGCGCGGTACTGGCTCCGGGTGATCTGCAGCGACTTGCGGTAGGCCTCGATGGTCCGGTCGTAGAGCCGCTGCTGGGCATCGGTCATGCGCAGCTGGATGTAGTCGTTGGCCACCGCGGCCTGCACCGCGAGCCGTGCCGCGGCCAGGTCGGCGTCGCTGGCCTGCGCGCTGTCCGCGGCGCCTTCGACGGCACGCCGCACCCGGCCCCAGAGGTCGGGCTCCCAGGCCGCCTGAAGCGACCAGGCATGCGTGTTGCCCTGCACCGGCGCGCCGGTCGAATTCTGGCTGCGCGCGCGCTGGCCCGAGAGGTCCAGCCCGAGCGTCGGCGCCCAGCCCGCCTGCGCGTTCTGCACCAGCGCCTGGGCCTCCCGGTACTGGGCCTCGGCCAGCCGAAGGCTCTGGTTCGCGCCGTTCGCTTCCTCGATCAGCGCGTCGAGGCGCGGGTCGCCAAATCCGGTCCACCAGGGATGGGCCGCATCGACGGTGGCGGGCGCCGCGGTCTTCCAGGCGCCGCTTTCCTTGAAGGCCGGCGCCGACACGCCTTCGGGCAATGAGGGTCGCCGGTAGTCGGGCCCGACGGCGCAGCCTGCCAGGGATGCCGCCAGGGCCAGACACAGTATTCGCATGCCGCCCACTGTAGGCACCCGCCCGGGACGGCAAGCTGACGCAAGGATGACATTCCTGTCAGCTGGGCTCGCCCCCGAGCAGCCGCCACATGTGGCACTTCGACAGGTAGCGGCCATCGAGCGCAACCGCGAAGGGCTCGACGCCGAACACCGCGAACCCGCAGCGTTCGTAGAGCGACTGCGCCGCGGCATTGCCTTCGGTCACGGTCAGCTGGACGAGCTTGACGCCCTCCCTGGCGGCCGCCACGTCCAGCAGGCCCTGCACCAGCTGCCGGCCGTGGCCGCCCGTCCGGGCATCGGGCGCCACGTACATCCCGAAGAGATGCGCCTTGTGACGGGCCTTGGCGCGCGACTCGAATTCGAGCCCGGCGGCACCGGCCAGCCGGTCGCCGTCGAAGGCACCGAGCACGACCTGGCCGGCCCGCGGCGATTCGTCGAGCCGCGCTTCCCACCAGGCCAGCGGCAGCGCCGCGCGCTCCTCGGCGCTGGAGGTGAAGGCGTCCGGATGGCGCGCGTAGGCTTCGAGCATCAAGGCCCGGTAGGCAGCGGCATCGGCGGGGAGCAGTCGGCGCACGGTCATGATCGTTCAGACCTCCGGGGCGATCGCCTCGGCGTACTCGTACAGCGCGCCCAGGATGGCTTCGGCGCGCTCGTCCGCGGTCTCGGCCAGCGCATCGATCTCGGCGAACAGGGCATCGACATTGCGCGCACCGCCCTCGCCTTCGAGCAGCCGCGCGGCCCGGTGCGCCTCCCAGCGCCCGGCCTCGTCTTCGTTCAGCGTATCGAGGAAATTGCGCGCCCGGTAGCGGAACACCAGCTCTTCCAGCCGCGGGTCGTCGAAGCCGGTGCGGGCACGCCCGAGCTCGCCCGGCGACAGCCCACGCAACTGGTTCAGGCGGCGCCGGTCGCCGTTGCCGACGAAGCCGCCGTAGAGATCCTCGTCGACGTCCGGCGCGCCTTCGCGGGGCCGCTCGTAGACCTGTGGCCAGATCGCGCTCATGTCGGGCAAGGCAGCCGCGAGCGCGGCATTCTTCAGTGCCGCCTCGATGTCGATGCCCCAGCGCGCCGCCATCGCCGGCGCCAGCGTCTTCAGGTTGCCGACCACCATCGGTGATTTGTTCAGGTGGATGCCCTTGAGCGGCAGCCGGCGCACGCCCTCGGGCAGGTCGGCGCTGCGCGTGAACAGGCGCAGCCGCAGGGTCTCGACGTCGAGGTCGCGCAGCTCGCCCGGGTCGTGGGCCAGGTCCCAGGCCAGCAGTTCGTTCTTGTTGGTCGGATGACTGGCCAGCGGCCACATCACAGCCAGGCAGCCCCGCTCGGCCGGGAACATGCCCGACACGTGGAGGAAGGGCCGAGCGCTCTCGCGCGTCGCCGGCAGGCCGAGCTCGGCCGCCACCCGGTCCTTGCGGTGCAGCCCGAACGCGAAGTCGAACAGCCGGGGCTGCTTGTCGCGGATCAGCCGGGCCAGCGCGATCGTGGCGCGCACGTCCGACAGCGCATCGTGCGCCGCCTCGTGCAGCAGTCCGTTGGCCCGCGCCAGGTCCTCGAGCTTGAAGCTCTGGCTGCCGTCCGCCTTGGTCGGCCAGACGATACCGTCGGGGCGCAGCGCATAAGTCAGCCGCACCACGTCGAGCAGGTCCCAGCGGCCGCAGTCGTTCTGCCACTCGCGCGCGTAGGGATCGATCAGGTTGCGCCAGAACAGAAAGCGGGTCACTTCGTCGTCGAAGCGGATCGTGTTGTAGCCGACGCCGATGGTGCCGGGCTGCGAGAAGGCCTGCTCGATGCGGGCCGCGAATTCATGCTCGGGAATGCCGAGCTCCAGGCACTGCTGCGGCGTGATGCCGGTGATAAGACAGGCCTCCGGGCTCGGCAGGTAGTCGGGCGCGGGCTGGCAATAGACCATCAACGGCTCGCCGACCTCGTTGAGCTCGGCGTCGGTGCGGATCGCGGCGAACTGCGAAGGCCGGTCGCGGCGCGGCACCGCGCCGAAGGTTTCGTAGTCGTGCCAGAGGAAGGTGTGTGGAGGCATGTTCAAAGCAAAGGAGAAAACAGGCGGGCGGTGGCGTCGGCCAGGCGGCGCAGGAACTTCTGGCGCCGGTTGGCCCGGATCGGCGAGGCGCTTCGGAGGTCGGTCTCGAACTGCGCCGCCAGGGGTTCGGCCAAGGTCGTCCCGTAGATCACGGCCATCACCTCGAAATTGAGCCTGAAGCTGCGATTGTCGAAGTTGGCTGTGCCGATCATCGCGCAGTGATCGTCCACCACCAGCGTCTTGGAGTGCAGCATGCGGGCCTTGTACTCCCAGACCTTGACGCCGGCGGCGATCAGCTCGTCGTAGTAGGAGCGCGCCGCCGCGCTCACGACCAGCGAATCGCTGCGCCGCGGCACCAGCAGCCGGACGTCGACGCCGCGCAGGGCGGCACTGGTCAATGCCATCAGGGCGGGCTCGCCGGGCACGAAGTAAGGGGTGGTGAGCCAGGCGCGCCGCTCCGAGGATTGGATCGCTGCGAGATGCATGCGGTGGATCGCCTCGAGCGGGCTGTCGGGCCCGCTGGTGATGATCTGGACCGGGATCTCGCCGGTTGCCTCGCCCAGCGGCAGGTCCGGCAGCAGCAGGGGCAGCGCGTTGTCGATCTGGCGCGGGTCCTCGCCGGTCGCGTAGGTCCAGTCTTCGAGAAATGTGGTCTGCAGCCAGCGCACCGCGCTGCCTTCGATCCGCAGATGGACGTCGTGGTAGGCGTCGGGCCGGGTGCGGGCGTCTTCCTCGTCGGTGATGTTGACGCCCCCGGTGAAGCCCACCAGCCCGTCGCAGACCACGATCTTGCGGTGGGTCCGGTAGTTGGTCACCGGCCGCAGCCGCCGGCCGATGCGGGTCTCGTGGAACAGCGCCACATGGACACCGGCCGCCTGCATCGGCGCCATGAACTTCCGCCCGACCCGCTTGGAGCCGAGCGCATCGAGCAGCAGCCGCACCTTGACGCCGGCCCGGGCGCGCTCGATGAGCAGGTCGCGCAGTGCCGTGCCGATCCGGTCGGGCTCGAAGATGTAGTACTCGAGATGGACGTGGTCGCGCGCCGCGCGGATCGCATCGAAGATCGCATCGAAGGTGGTCGCGCCGCCGGACAGCAGCACGGCCGAGGTCGCGCTCGACACCGGCAGCCCGCAGGCCGCCATCCCGAGCGCGGCCATCTGGCGCAAGGCAGGCGGCGCATGCGCCCTCGCCTCGCGCAGCATCACAACGTCGGCGGGCGCCAGTGCGCTGGCCCGGCTGCGAAGCCGCTTGAGGCGCTGCTTCTTGAGCCGCTGCGGCCCCAGGAAGTAGTAGATGAGAAAGCCCGCGAAAGGCAGCAGCGCCAGCGACAGGATCCAGCTCATGGTCGAGACCGGTGCGCGCTTCTGCATCACGATCCAGACCGAAAGCACTGCGATGTAGCCGCTCCATGCGAGGGAGAGGCCGGTCTTCCATTCCTGGCTGAGCTCGGGGACGATCAAGGGGAGAAATCTCGAGGTGAAACGAAAAAGGCCGGTAGCAATGCTACCGGCCTTCCGATCGGATGCTTCCGCCGCAGTGGGCGGAAGGCGCTCAACCCGTCGCCGCTTCTTCGGCCTCGGGCTTGGCCCGGCCTTCCTTCTTCGGCAGCGGCTGGATGTCCAGCTGCACTTCTTCCTTGTCGTCGAGGTCGACGGTCAGGCGTCCGCCCTCCTGCAGGCGACCGAAGAGCAGTTCGTCGGCCAGGGCGCGACGGATCGTGTCCTGGATCAGGCGCTGCATCGGCCGCGCACCCATCAGCGGATCGAAGCCCTTCTTCGCCAGGTGCTTGCGCAGGGCGTCGGTGAAGGTCACGTCGACCTTCTTCTCGGCCAGCTGCGTCTCCAGCTGCAGCAGGAACTTGTCCACCACGCGCAGGATGATCTGCTCGTCGAGCGCCTTGAAGCTCACGGTCGCATCGAGGCGGTTGCGGAACTCCGGCGTGAACAGGCGCTTGATGTCGGCCATCTCGTCGCCCGCCTGGCGCGGGTTGGTGAAGCCGATGGTCGCCTTGTTCATGGTCTCGGCACCCGCATTGGTGGTCATCACGATGATCACGTTGCGGAAGTCGGCCTTGCGTCCGTTGTTGTCCGTCAGGGTGCCATGGTCCATGACCTGCAGCAGCACGTTGAAGATATCCGGATGCGCCTTCTCGATTTCGTCGAGCAGAAGCACCGCGTGCGGCTTCTTCGTGATGGCCTCGGTCAGCAGGCCGCCCTGGTCGAATCCGACATAGCCCGGAGGCGCGCCGATGAGACGGCTCACCGCATGGCGCTCCATGTACTCCGACATGTCGAAGCGGATCAGCTCGATGCCCATGATGTAGGCCAGCTGCTTGGCTGCTTCGGTCTTGCCGACGCCGGTCGGGCCGCTGAACAGGAAGGAGCCGATCGGCTTGTCTTCGCGGCCCAGGCCCGAACGCGCCATCTTGACGGCAGAAGCCAGCACTTCGAGCGCCTTGTCCTGGCCGAACACCACGCTCTTCAGGTCGCGCTCGATGGTCTGCAGCTTGCCGCGGTCGTCGTTCGAGACGTTGGCCGGGGGAATGCGCGCGATCTTCGCGACGATTTCCTCAACCTCGGTCTTGCTGATGGTCTTCTTGCGCTTGTTGGCGGGCAGGATGCGCTGGGCAGCGCCGGCTTCATCGATGACGTCGATCGCCTTGTCGGGCAGGTGACGGTCGTTGATGTACTTGGCGCTCAGCTCGGCCGCGGCCTGCAGTGCGGCCACGCCGTACTTCACGCCATGGTGCTCCTCGAAGCGCGACTTCAGGCCCTTCAGGATGTCGACGGTTTCCTGCACCGTCGGCTCGACCACGTCGACCTTCTGGAAGCGACGCGACAGGGCCGCGTCCTTCTCGAAGATGCCGCGGTACTCGGTGAAGGTGGTGGCGCCGATGCACTTGAGCTGGCCGCTGGAGAGCGCCGGCTTGAGCAGGTTCGAGGCGTCGAGCGTGCCGCCCGATGCCGCGCCGGCGCCGATCAGCGTGTGGATCTCGTCGATGAACAGGATCGCGTTCGGCTTGTCCTTGAGCGACTTGAGCACGCCCTTCAGGCGCTGCTCGAAATCGCCGCGGTACTTGGTGCCGGCCAAGAGCGCGCCCATGTCGAGCGAGTACACGTTCGACTCGGCCAGGATCTCGGGCACGTCGTTCTGGGTGATGCGCCAGGCCAGGCCCTCGGCGATCGCGGTCTTGCCGACGCCGGCCTCGCCGACCAGCAGCGGATTGTTCTTGCGCCGGCGGCACAGGATCTGGATCACGCGCTCGACCTCGTACTCGCGGCCGATCAGCGGATCGATCTTGCCGTCCTTGGCGAGCTGGTTCAGGTTCTGCGTGAACTGCTCGAGCGGAGACGACTTCTCGTTCTTCTCGCCGCCGCCCTCTTCGCTTTCGCCCGAGGAGGCGTCGCTGCTGCCCTTGGCGGCTTCAGGCGGATCGCTCTTCTTGATGCCGTGGGCGATGAAGTTCACGACGTCGAGGCGCGTCACGCCCTGCTGGTGCAGGTAGTACACGGCATGCGAATCCTTCTCGCCGAAGATCGCGACCAGCACGTTGGCGCCGGTCACTTCCTTCTTGCCGTTGCCGGTGGACTGCACATGCATGATGGCGCGCTGGATCACGCGCTGGAAACCCAGCGTCGGCTGGGTGTCGACATCGTCGGTACCCGCCACCTGGGGCGTGTTGTCCTTGATGAAGTTGGTGAGCGACGCCCGCAGGTCGTCGACATTGGCCGAGCAGGCGCGCAGCACCTCCGCGGCACTCGGGTTGTCCAGCAAAGCGAGCAGCAGGTGCTCCACCGTGATGAACTCGTGGCGCTGCTGCCTGGCTTCTACAAAAGCCATGTGCAGGCTGACTTCCAGTTCCTGGGCAATCATGTGATTTCCTTTTGCCTTGCTGTAAATAATTTCTCAGATGGGTTGGAGCGCGCCCAATTCAACTGGTTCATTCGACCGGTTCGCTGACGCACTGCAGCGGATGCCCCGCCTGATGCGCCGCTTCCATCACCTGATTGACCTTGGTGGCCGCCATGTCGCGCGAGTAGACGCCGCAGACACCGCGGCCATCGAGGTGGATCTTGAGCATGATCTGGGTCGCGGTTTCGCGGTCCTTGCTGAAGAACTCCTGGATCACGACGATCACGAATTCCATCGGCGTGTAGTCGTCGTTCAGCATCACGACCTGGAACATCTGGGGCGGCGCGGTCTTCTGCGGTCGCCGCTCGAGCACGACCGCGTCACCATCGTCCCGCCTCGGCTTGGCAGCCGGCGGCGTCTTGGGGGTCGAAGGGATTCTGGTAGCCATGGAATTCATTTTATAGAGCCGCCGCGGGTTGCACTCGACGATGTGACACAACTGGTGGCGGCTTTGTGACATTCAAGGCGAATGCGGCCGGATCAGCAGTTCACGCCCATGCAAGCAGCATGCCCCGAAGGCGCGGAGGCTGCTGGCTCAGGGGTTTTTCCGGCCCATGAAAAAGCCCCGGCACCTGGGGTCCCGGGGCTGCGTGGGCAAGGCGTCGGGCCGGACGCCGCCGCCGCCGTCATCTTTACATGTTGTCGATCATCACCTGCCCGAAGCCCGAGCAGCTGACCTGCGTGGCGCCCTCCATGAGGCGCGCGAAGTCGTAGGTGACCCTTTTGCTGGCGATCGATTTTTCCATCGAGCTGATGACCAGGTCGGCGGCCTCGGTCCAGCCCATGTGGCGCAGCATCATTTCGGCCGAGAGGATCTCGGAACCCGGGTTCACGTAGTCCTTGCCGGCGTATTTCGGCGCCGTGCCGTGCGTCGCCTCGAACATCGCGACCGTGTCGCTGAGATTGGCGCCGGGGGCGATCCCGATGCCGCCGACCTGGGCCGCCAGGGCGTCGGAAATGTAGTCGCCGTTCAGGTTGAGGGTCGCGATGACGCTGTATTCGGCCGGTCGCAGCAAAATCTGTTGCAGGAAAGCATCAGCGATCGAATCTTTCACGGTTATTTCTTTGCCCGTTTTCGGGCTCTTGAACCGCATCCAGGGACCGCCGTCGATCAGTTCGGCGCCGAATTCCTTGGCCGCCAGACCGTAGGCCCAGTCGCGGAAACTGCCCTCGGTGAACTTCATGATGTTGCCCTTGTGGACGATCGTGACGCTCGGTTTGTCGTTGTCGATCGCGTACTGGATCGCCTTGCGGACCAGCCGCTCGGTACCTTCGCGGGACACCGGCTTGATGCCGATGCCGGAGGTGTTCGGGAAGCGGATCTTCTTGACCCCGAACTCCTCCTGCAGGAACTTGATCAGCCGCTTGGCCTTGTCGCTTTCGGCCTCGAATTCGATGCCGGCATAGATGTCCTCGGAGTTCTCCCGGAAGATCACCATGTTGGTCTTCTGGGGCTCCTTCACGGGGCTGGGGACACCCTCGAAATACTGGATCGGCCGCAGGCAAACGTACAGATCGAGCTCCTGGCGCAGCGCCACGTTGAGCGAGCGGATGCCGCCGCCCACCGGGGTCGTCAGGGGGCCCTTGATCGAGACCACGTAGTCGCGCACGGCGTGCAGCGTTTCTTCGGGGAGCCAGACGTCGGGACCGTAGATCCGGGTCGCTTTTTCGCCGGCGTAGACCTCCATCCACTGGATCTTCCGCTTGCCGCCGTAGGCCTTGGCGACCGCCGCGTCGACCACCTTCAACATGACCGGCGTGATGTCCAGTCCGGTGCCGTCGCCCTCGATGAAAGGAATGATCGGCTGGTCCGGCACCTGGAGCGAGTTGTCGGCGTTGACCGTGACCTTCTGGCCTTCGGTCGGGACTTTGATGTGCTGGTACCTGGACATGGGGACGAGGACTCCGGGTGAGGAAAGACGGGAAGACAATGAGTTTGCAATCGTCTGAATACCCTTAGAATTTTAGACGCAACCGGAGGAGCCCGAAGGATGTGTCAACCACCGCCGGCCCGGCTCCGTTGTTGGCAGACCTTCTGCTGGCCGGGAGGCGTTTTCAAACCATTTCCATTGAGGAATCCGTAATGAGCAAAGTTCTCGCAGTCATGATGGCCGGCCTGTTCGCAGTTGGTGCCTATGCGCAAAATCCGGCTGGCACCTCGTCGGAACAACAACCGATCACGAACTCCAAGCCGCAGCAGCGCGCTGTCGAGCGCCGTGCATCGAAGCCGCAAGGCGAAGTGCGTCCTCAAGGTGGCGACGCCCCCAAGACCGCTGAAGGCAGCGGCGGCCTGGCCCCGAGCCGTGCCGCAACCGCCGGCCAGGCACGCGCCGAAACCCGCAGCGACCGTCGCCGCAACAAGGACGGCAGCGTTCGCAAGATGAACCCGCAAGGCGGCACGCCGAACTGATCGGATTCGTTCCGTATTGAAAGAGCGCTCCACGGAGCGCTTTTTTTCGTCCTGGCGAAGCGATCCTGTCCTTTTGGGTCAGGCAATCCTGGCCAATAGAAGGTAAGCTTTGCGTTCAATCGATCATGCCCGCCTGCGCGGGCATTCTTGTTTGCGTTGCCGTCCCCGAAAGTCGACCCATGTTCTTGCGATTTTTCAGTCTTCTCGCGCTGTCTGTTTCATTGACGGCTATTTCCCATGCCCAGGAACCGCAAAGCCAATTGCCGCGGACCCGCATATCGGCCGGCATGTACCAGATCGACGCCCAGGTGGCGCAGTCGCCAAAGGAACGCGAAATCGGCCTGATGTACCGCAAGGAAATGCCGCCGACCGAAGGCATGGTGTTCGTCTTCGAACAGCCCGCCACCCAGTGCTTCTGGATGAGGAACACGCTGCTGCCCCTGACCGCCGCCTTCGTCGCCGACGATGGCCGCATCGTCAACCTGGTCGACATGCAGCCGATGACCGAGAATTCGCACTGCTCGAAGGAGCCGGTGCGCTTCGTCCTGGAAATGAACCAGGGCTGGTTCGCGCGCAAGAACATCAAGGCCGGCAGCAAGCTCGGCGGAGAGTTGTTCGCCGGCCGGCGCTGAGGCGCGGCCGCCCCAACGAAAAAGCCGACCCGCGGGTCGGCTTTTTCGCGTCGGCGCAGAACCCGGATCAGCCGAAGTTCTTGGCCACGAAGTCCCAGTTGACGAGCTTCGCAAGGAAGGTCTCGACGAACTTGGGGCGCAGGTTGCGGTAGTCGATGTAGTAGGCGTGTTCCCAGACGTCGACCGTCAGCAGCGCCTTGTCGGCGGTGGTCAACGGCGTGCCGGCGGCGCCGGTATTGACGATGTCGACCGAACCGTCGGCCTTCTTGACGAGCCAGGTCCAGCCGGAGCCGAAATTGCCCACGGCCGACTTCACGAAGGCTTCCTTGAAGGCCGCGTAGCTGCCCCACTTGGCATCGATCGCCTTGGCCAGGGCGCCGCTGGGTTCGCCGCCGCCGGCGGGCTTCATGCAGTTCCAGAAGAAGGTGTGGTTCCAGATCTGGGCCGCGTTGTTGTAGATCCCGCCGCTGGACTTCTTGACGATTTCCTCGAGCGTCATGCTCTCGAATTCGGTGCCCTTCTGCAGGTTGTTCAGGTTCACGACGTAAGCGTTGTGGTGCTTGCCGTAGTGGTACTCCATCGTTTCCTTCGAATACTCGGGCGCCAGGGCGTCGAGCGGATACGGCAGGGGAGGAAGAACGTGTTCCATGGTGTTTTTCTCGCGGGTTGGTTGAAGGAATCGAAGATTCTAGGAAGGATTCGGGCAAGGGGCGTCGGACGCGGTCGCGTTTGTCCCCGGTGCACCCGCTATTGCAGCACTTTCAGGGCCACCGTGCCGTCGGAAAGCCGCGCCGTCACATGGTCATCGGGCGCCAGCTCGGCGGCGTGCATGACCGGCCGACCATCGGCATCGGTCAGCCAGGCGTAGCCGCGCTGCAGCACCAGCGCCGGGTCGAGCAGCTGCAGGCGCAGAGCCGCGCGATCGAGCCGCTCGTGGTGGCGCGCCAGCGTGGCGCGCAGGCCGAGCGGCCCCCTCGCTGCCAGGGCCTGCTGGGCCTGCGCGAAGCGACCGGTCCGCGCCAGCACCGCGAAGTGCAGCCGCTGGGCCTGGTGCGCCAGCCCCAGACGCTGGCGGGCCACCAGCGCCGACGGGCGCCCGAGCCGGCCGGTGGCCTGGTCCAGGCGCTGGCCCAGCAGGTCGACGCGCGCCGCTACGGCGTCGCGCAGGCGCTCTTCGATCAGGTCCAGTGCGCCGAGCCACACCTCGCGCGGCGCGGCGACCAGTTCGGCGGCGGCGGTCGGGGTGGGCGCGCGCAGGTCGGCGCAGAAATCGGCGATCGTGAAGTCGGTCTCGTGGCCGACGCCGCTGATCACGGGCACCGGGCTCTGCACGATGGTGCGGGCCAGGGTCTCGTCGTTGAAGGCCCACAGGTCCTCGATCGAGCCGCCGCCGCGCACCAGCAGGATCACATCGACCTTGGGTTCGAGCGCGTAGAGGCCCTGCAGCGACCGCACCAGTTCGGCCGGCGCGGCGGCGCCCTGCACCGCCGCCGGCGCCAGCACGACCGGGATGTGCGGCGCGCGCCGGCGCAGCGCGGTGACGACATCGTGCAACGCCGCGGCACCGAGCGAGGTCACGAGCCCGATCGCACGCGGCAGCGTCGGCAGCGCCCGCTTGCGGGCCGGATCGAACAGGCCTTCGGCCTCCAGCCGGGCCTTGCGCTGCATGAACTGCTCGAACAGCGCGCCCTGTCCCGCTCGGCGCAGGCTCTCGACCACCAGTTGCAGGTCGCCGCGCGGCTCATAGACCGCGAGCCGGCCGCGCACTTCGACCTGGTCGCCGTCGCGCGGCGAGAAATCGAGCAGGCTCGCCGCCCGGCGGAACATGGCGCAGCGCAACTGCCCGGATTCGTCCTTCAGCGAGAAGTAGCAATGGCCGCTGGCCGCCCGGGAAAAGCCAGAGATCTCACCGCGCACGCTGACCGGGTTGAAGCGCGCATCGAGCGCGTCGGCGATCGCCCGGCACAAGGCGCCGACGGCCCAGACTCTCGCGCCGGACGAGGGCGGTTGCTCACGTTCCGCCATGGCTCATCTCACTTTCGGCTAACGATTCGTCCACAAGAGGCCCGATGACCCTGCCCGAGGGGCGGAGCCGGCACCACGGGCACATGTTGTCGTGCAAGCCTTTGATTTGATTGAAGAAAGTGCTGCTCAAAATTCAGTCGATCCAACGAGATGCCCGGCCCGTGCGGCTCCGGGCGAGTTGCCCTGCGTGTTAGTCACAAAGTTATCCACAGTTTCTGTGCGTCTGGGCCTACATGAAAGTCATGTCGTGACCCGGTGCCGCCTCGGTGGATAATCGCCGCGCATTTGCAGTCCACGGGCCGGAGGATTTTTTTGTTTTCCATCATAGTTGCTGCGGGTTGGCCGATCTGGCCGCTGCTCGCTTGTTCGGTGATCGGGATGGCGCTCGTCATCGAACGCTTCACCAGTCTCAAGACCTCCAAGGTGCTGCCGCCCAAGCTGCTCGACGAAGCCATCACGGTCTCGCGCACATCCATTCCCGGTCCCGACGTCGTCACCAAGCTCGAGAAGAACTCCGGCCTCGGCGAGGTGCTCGCGGCCGGCTTTCGGGCCCTCAACACCAACCCGATGGCCACCGAGGACGACCTGCGCGTCTCGATGGAATCCGCCGGCCGCGTGGTGGCGCACCGGCTCGAGCGCTACCTGCCGGCGCTGGCGACCATCGCCTCGGCGGCGCCCCTGCTCGGCCTGCTCGGTACCGTGATCGGGATGATCGAGATCTTCGGCTCCCAGTCGCCGGCCAACGGCGCGGTCGGCTCGGGCAATCCGGCGCAGCTGGCGCACGGGATCTCGATCGCGCTCTACAACACGGCCTTCGGCCTGATCATCGCCATTCCGGCGCTGATCTTCTGGCGCTACTTCCGCAGCCGGGTCGACGAGTACCTGCTGAACCTCGAACTGGCCGGCGAGCGCTTCGCCCGCCACCTGGACACGCTGCGCCGATGAGGATGCATTTCCGCCACGGCTCGCGCGACGAGCCCGAGATCAACCTGATCCCGTTCATCGACGTGCTGCTGGTCGTGCTGATCTTCCTGATGCTGTCGACCACCTACAGCAAGTTCACCGAAATGCAGCTGCGGCTGCCGGTGGCCGACGTCGAGGCCCAGCGCGACTACCCGAAGGAAGTCATCGTCGCGGTGTCGGCCGATGGCCGCTATTCGATCAACAGGACCGTGCTGCCGGACCGCAGCGTCGAGACCGTGACCGCCGCGCTGGCGGCGGCGGCCGGCGGCGCCAAGGACAATGTCGTGATCATCAGCGCCGACGCCAGCGCCGCCCATCAATCGGTCATCACCGTGATGGAAGCAGCGCGCCGGGCCGGCCTGATGCAGATCACCTTCGCCACCCAGTCGGCCGCGCAGGCGGGGCGCTAGTTGCCGCAAGCCTGGCTGCAACGCGGCGCGCTGGCGCGCTTGTTGTGGCCGCTGTCGCTGTTGTACGGCGCCCTGGCCGCGCTGCGCCGAGGCTTCTACCGCCAGGGCCTGCTGCGCACCGAGCGCGTCGGCGTACCGGTGGTCATCGTCGGCAACGTGATCGCCGGCGGCTCGGGCAAGACGCCCGTGGTGATGGCGGTGGTCCGGCACCTGGAGGCGCGCGGCCTGCGCACCGGCGTGGTGTCGCGCGGCTATGGCCGCAGCACCCGGGATTGCCGGGAGGTGCAAGAAGACAGCGACCCGGCGGAGGTCGGCGACGAGCCGGCGCTGATCCGCCGCGCCACCGGCGTGCCGGTGTTCGTGGCCCGGCGCCGCATCGAGGCGGCCCGCACCCTGCTCGCCCGGCACCCGGCCACCCAGGTCATCGTGAGCGATGACGGCCTGCAGCATCTCGCGCTGGGCCGCGACCTGGAGATCTGCGTGTTCGACGACCGCGGCGTCGGCAACGGCTGGCTGCTGCCGGCCGGCCTGCTGCGCGAGCCCTGGCCGCGGCGCTGCGACCTGGTCCTCCATACCGGCGACCGGCCGGCCTTTGCCGGCTTCCGGGCCCGCCGCTCGCTCGCCGACCATGCGCTCCGGCAGGACGGGTCCCGGGTGCCGCTGGCCTCCCTGGCCGGACGGCCGTTGATCGCGGTCGCAGCGATCGCCAAGCCCGAGGCCTTCTTCCAGATGCTGCGCGCGCGCGGACTGGCGCTGGCGCAGAGCATCGCCCTGCCCGACCACGACGATTTCAGCCGCTGGCAGCCGCCGGCGGACACCGGCCAGGTCCTGCTGTGCACCGAGAAGGACGCCGTCAAGCTGTGGCGCCGGGCCCCGGCGGCGCTGGCCGTGCCACTGGTGTTCGAACCCGAGCCGGGCTTCTTCGCCGCCCTCGACGCAAAGCTATCATCGAACGATGGACACCAAGCTGCTTGAATTGCTCGTCTGCCCCGTCACCAAGGGGCCGCTGACCTGGAACCCCGAAAAGCAGGAACTGGCTTCGCGCAGCGCCCGCCTGGCCTACCCGGTGCGCGACGGCATCCCGGTGCTGCTCGAGACCGAGGCCCGCACCCTGTCCGACGAAGAACTCGGACTTTGAGCTGTTCATGCGCACCGCATTCACGGTCCTGATCCCGGCCCGGCTGGCCTCGACACGGCTGCCCGACAAGCCCTTGGCCGACATCGCCGGTGTGCCGATGGTGGTGCGGGTCGCCCAGCAGGCCGCGCTTTCAAGCGCCGCCAGCGTGGTGGTGGCCGCCGACGACGCGCGCATCGTCGATGCCTGCCGTGCCCATGGCGTGCGGGTGCTGCTGACCCGCACCGACCATGCGAGCGGCAGCGACCGGCTGGCCGAAGCCTGCACCCAGCTCGGGCTGGCCGACGACGCGATCGTCGTCAACGTCCAGGGCGACGAGCCGCTGATCGCGCCCGATCTGATCGATGCGGTGGCCGACACGCTGGCCGCCCACCCCGACGCTGCGATGAGCACCGCGGCGCACGCCATCGACTCGCTCGAGGACTTCGTCAATCCGAACGTGGTCAAGACCGTGCTCGACGCCCGTGGCCATGCGCTCTATTTCAGCCGCGCGCCGATCCCCTGGTGGCGCGACGGCTTCGCGGCCAGCGGCCCGACCTCGCTGCCGAGCGCGCCGGCGCCGTTGCGCCATATCGGCATCTACGGCTACCGGGCCGGCTTCGTGCGCGGCTTTCCCGGCCTGCCGCCGGCGCCGGTCGAAACCACCGAAGCGCTCGAGCAGATGCGGGCCCTCTGGCACGGCCACCGGATCGCGGTCCATGTCAGCGCCCACGCCCCCGGCCCCGGCATCGACACGCCCGAGGATCTGGCCCGGGTCCGCGCCCTCTTCGCCGCCTGACCTCGCCCGTGCGGGGCTCCGAAACGGCCCGAACCCCATGCTATCCTCGAAGCAACTCCGCCTTTTCGTTGCGCCTCGTGCGCGCGACCTGGCGCGACAGAAATCGAAGAACCTTCCGAGGACACCATGAGACTGATTTTGTTGGGCGCCCCCGGGGCAGGAAAAGGCACGCAAGCGGCCTTCATTTGCCAGAAATACGGCATCCCCCAGATCTCCACCGGCGACATGCTGCGCGCCGCCGTCAAGGCCGGCACGCCGCTCGGGCTGCAGGCCCAGGCCGTGATGGCATCCGGCGCGCTGGTCAGCGACGACCTGATCATCAACCTGGTCAAGGAACGGATCGCGCTGCCGGATTGCGCCCAGGGCTTCCTGTTCGACGGCTTCCCGCGCACCATTCCGCAGGCCGAAGCGATGCGCGCGGCCGGCGTCCGGCTCGACTACGTGCTCGAAATCGACGTGCCCTTCAGCGACATCATCGAACGCATGAGCGGACGACGTTCGCACCCTGCCTCGGGACGCATCTACCACCTGAAGTTCAATCCGCCGAAGACCGAAGGCAAGGACGACCTCACCGGCGAAGACCTGATCCAGCGCGAGGACGACAAGGAAGAAACCGTGCGCAAGCGGCTCGAGGTCTACAGCCAGCAGACGCGTCCGCTGGTCGACTACTACTCGAACTGGGCCAAGGCCGAGCCGGCCGCAGCGCCGAAGTACCGCGCAATCAGCGGCGTCGGCAGCGTCGACGACATCACGCAGCGCGCCCTGGCCGCCCTGTCCAGCTGATCAGGCCGGGCTGGAACGCAGCCCGTAGGCCTTGCCGTCGACGAACAGGTACTCGACCCGCATCACGGCATCGCCTTTCTCTTCCTTGGTGCCGAAGCCGATGGCCGAGACCAGGGTCCCGGGCTTGATTTCGCGCACCTGCCAGGCCTCCATGCGCGTGAGCGGCGCCAGTTCGAGCTCCCATTGGCGGTCCTTGCGCCGCGGCAGCGCCGCCTTGGCGAGCAGGCCGGGTCCATCGACCGGCGCGCTCTGCGCCGGCAGCGCACGCTTCGGCAGGTCGGCAGGCAAGCGCAGATCGGCGGGCACCTCGATCATCAGTTCGGCATGCGGGTTCTGCCAGCGCGAACTCACCACCTTCCCTTCCAGGTAGAGCGGGCGGTCCTGGTCGAAACCGCTCCACCCGTGGTGGGCCCAGGCGAAGGGCATGGCGCCCGGCAAGGTGACGGCGGCGAACATGAGGCTGCGACGTTTCATGCGGGAACTCCTTTCGGGCTGCGCGAGGTCATCAATAGGCGATCCAGCGGCCGCAAAACACGACCGCCAGCCAGATCGCAGTGGACGACAACATCTGTACCCGCGCCAGCAGGTCGAGTTTGGCCAGTGAGCGGCGGGCATGGAACCACAGCGCGTTGGCGCCGGCCACCCCTAGCAGGCCCATCTTGACCAGAAACACCGGGTTCGCGAGCAACTCGGCCGGCTGGGTGGCGAACATCAACGATCCGCTGGCGGCCGCCAGCGCGAAGCCGGACAGCGCGAGGGTCAGCGACAGCCTGGCCAACCCCTGCACCGGCAGCACGGCAGCGCGGCCGAGGACGCGGGCCTCGAGGGCCACCAGGTTGCCCAGCAGCAAGGCGATGCCGACGATGTGCACGACCTCCAGGGCCGGGTAGGCCCAGGGGGTCGAGCGCAACGCCTCGAGCACGGGATCAGCCGGCGGAGGCGTCCGCCAGCAGTTCCAGCATGAGTGAGATGCGCGCCTTGACCGGCGTCAGCGCGCCGGCGTCGCGCAGGCGCTGGCCGGGCTTCGGGAGGATCCGCCCCTCGGCGCAGCGCGTCGCACGCAGCACCGAGACGCCCTCGGCCTGGGCCCGCAGCGCCGCCGCCTCCAGCGCCTGGTGCACGGTGCCGTTGCCGGTTGCCGCGAGCACGATCCCCTGCACCGGCTCGGCACCGCCACGGCGGCGCTCCTCGAGCAGCATCTCGACCAGGGAGCCGCGTGCCTCGGCGTGGCTCAGCAGGATCTCGACCCGCGGCCAGGCGGTGGCCGCGGCGATCCGATCGAACGACGAGCGCGCGGTCGGGTCCGCCTGCGGCCAGTCCCTGAGTTGCCTGACGGCCCCTTCCTCGACATAGGCCAGCGGACCGGCATCGCCGGAATCGAAGGCGTCGAGACGGTAGGTGTGGACTTTCTGAACCTCGACGGCGCTGTGAACCGTACCGGCGCACACCACGACCACGCCCCGGGCGTCCGGTGCTGTGGCGACCGCGATCGCATCGCGCAGGTTCTGCGGCCCGTCGGGCGCCAGTGCGCTCGCCGGCCGCATCGCACAGGTCAGGACCACCGGCTTCGAAGGCGCGAGCACGGCCTGCAGGAAGAACGCGGTCTCTTCCAGCGTATCGGTGCCGTGGGTGATGACCAGGCCGGCGACGTCCGGCTGGGCGAGCCAGTGGGCACAGCGCTGTGCCAGGGTGCGCCAGATCGCGAAACTCATGTCCTTGCTGTCCACCTGCGCCACCTGCTCGGCCGCGAGCGCGATGCCCGCCGGAGCGTCGATGCCGTGCAGCAGGTCGGCGACGCCGACTTCCCCGGCCGTGTAGCCGATGTTGTCGTTCGCCGCACCGGCGCGGCCCGAGATGGTGCCGCCGGTGCCCAGCACCACGACGCGACGGGCGGAATTCCCCGAGATGTGATCCATGTCTTGCCAACTTCTCGAAACTGGTTAAAAATACAGGTACTGGACGTTTAGCCAGTGCCTCCACAGGAGCCTACATGCAGTTCGCCGTCAAGCTTACAGCCCGCCAGCAGCAGATCCTCGACTTGATCCAGAGTGCCATCGCGCGCACCGGCGCGCCTCCCACGCGGGCCGAGATCGCCGCCGAGCTCGGCTTCAAGTCGGCCAACGCGGCCGAAGAACACCTGCAGGCGCTGGCCCGCAAGGGCGTCATCGAGCTGGTCAGCGGCACTTCCCGCGGCATCCGCCTCAAGGGCGACGCCCTGCGCTCGCTCAACGAATCCCGCAACAACCAGTTCTCGCTGTCGCTGCCCGGCATGGCGCAGCTGGCGCTGCCGCTGATCGGCCGCGTGGCGGCCGGTTCGCCGATCCTGGCCCAGGAGCACGTCGACCAGACCTACTACGTCGAGAACACCCTCTTCCAGCGCCAGCCCGACTACCTGCTCAAGGTGCGCGGCATGTCCATGCGCGATGCCGGCATCATGGACGGCGACCTGCTGGCGGTCCAGTCCACCAAGGAAGCCCGCAACGGGCAGATCGTGGTGGCCCGCCTCGGCGACGAGGTCACGGTCAAGCGCCTCAAGCGCAACAAGCAGGTCATCGAGCTGCACGCCGAGAACCCCGACTACCCCACCATCGTGGTCCAGCCCGGCGAGCCCTTCGAGATCGAGGGCCTGGCGGTCGGCCTGATCCGCAACACGATGCTGATGTAAGCCCGCCTTTTCGTTCACGCACGCGGTCCTGCGTGCGCACCCGGTCCGGCCGCGACAGGTGGCGGGCGTATGGCCAAGAGCCATCACCCTGTCCTGGCCGATGAAAGCAATCCTGCCTGTGTTCAACCTCTGACTTTTCTGGAGTTCACATGGGAATCGCTCTACTCAGCATCGCTGACTTTCTGACGCCGTTGCAATCGCTGGCCGACCGCTGGATGCCCCGGCGCCGCTCGAGCCGGGCGATGTCCTCGGGCCTGCGCTACGTCGGGATTCGCCCGAGCTGCCCGCTGCGCCAGGGCACGGCCGGTCCGGCGGCCGCCGCTGGGGCCACGGCACGCCCGCTGCGCGTGGTCCGCATGGTCGACGCACAGCAGCCGGGCCGCGCGGCCGGCCGCATGGTGATCTCCGGACGCATGGCCGATGTCTGCGCCGAGCTCGACCGCCTGGTCGCGCTGGAGGCCGCCCAGGCGCTGCCGCAGGCCGCCCACCTGCACTGATAGCTGCACTGAAGCACCGAAGCGCGACACAAAGTCGCCGCGCTGGCACAGCATGCCGTTCGTGCAAGGCACAATGGCATGCCATGAACATTGTGATCCTCGACGACTATCAGGACGCCGTGCGCAAGCTGAATTGCGCTGCCAAGCTCGACGCCTATGCAGCCAAGGTGTACACGAACACGGTCAAGGGCATCGGCCAGCTGTCGGTCCGGCTCAAGGACGCCGACGTGATCGTGCTGATCCGCGAGCGCACCCAGATCACCCGGCAACTGATCGAGAAGCTGCCCAAGCTCAAGCTGATCTCGCAGACCGGCCGGGCCGGCGGGCACATCGACATCAACGCCTGCACCGAGCAGGGCGTCGCCGTCGCCGAGGGGTCGGGCTCCCCGCTGGCGCCCGCCGAACTCACCTGGGCGCTGATCATGGCCGCGATGCGGCGCCTGCCGCAGTACATCAGCAACCTGAAGCACGGCGCCTGGCAGCAGGCCGGCCTCAAGTCGGCATCGATGCCGCCGAACTTCGGCCTCGGCTCGGTGTTGAAGGGCAAGACCCTGTGCATCTGGGGCTACGGGCGCATTGGCCAGCTGGTGGCGCGCTACGGCCAGGCCTTCGGCATGCAGGTCGTGATCTGGGGGCGTGAGCAGAGTTGCACCAAGGCGCGCTCCGACGGCTTCCAGGTGGCACCCAACCGCGAAGCCTTCTTTGCCGCGGCCGACGTTCTGTCGGTGCACCTGCGGCTCAGCGACGAGACCCGCGGCCTGGTGACGCTCGAAGACCTGTCGCGCATGAAGCCGACCGCGCTGTTCGTCAATACCTCGCGTGCCGAGCTGGTCGAGCAGGATGCCTTGCTGGCCGCCCTCAACCGCGGGCGCCCCGGGCTGGCGGCCATCGACGTCTTCGAGAGCGAGCCGCCGCTGCAGGGCCACGCGCTGCTGCGGCTCGAGAACTGCATCTGCACGCCGCACATCGGCTACGTCGAGCAAGACAGCTACGAGATGTACTTCGGCCAGGCCTTCGACAACGTCGTGAGCTTCATCAAGGGCAACCCGACCAACATCGTCAATCCCGGCGCGCTGCAGGTCCGTCGTTGAGCCGGCCTGCTCTGCCGGCCACCTTGTGGGCCTTGCTGGCAGGCAATTTCGTGATCGGCACCGGGGTGATGGTGGTGCCGGGCACGCTCAACGAGCTGAGCCAGTCGCTCCAGGTCGGCGCGGCCACCGCCGGCCAGCTGATCACCGCCGGCGCGATCGTCATGTGCCTCGGTGCGCCGCTGCTGGCCGCGCTGGTCGCCGGCTGGGATCGCCGCCGGCTGCTGGCCTTCACCATGCTCTGGTATGCCGCCGGCCACCTGCTGGCGACGCAGATGCCGAATTTCGGCAGCCTGCTGCTGGTGCGCATGCTGACCGTCGTCGCGCCGGCGGTCTTCACCGCGCAGGCCGCGGCCTGCGCCGGGCTGCTGGTGCCGGCCGAGCAGCGCGGCCGCGCCGTCACCTTCGTCTTCCTCGGCTGGTCGATGGCCTCGGTGCTGGGCCTGCCGATCGGTGCGCTGGTCGGCGGGCACTTCGGCTGGCGGGCGGCCTTCGGCGTGATCGCCGGACTGTCGGTGGTGAGCGCGGCCTGGATCTGGCGCCAGTTGCCCACCGGCATCCGCCCCGCGGCGCTGTCCCGCGAGGCCTGGGGCCGCGTCTTCAGGAGCCCGCTGCTGATGGGCGTGGTCTGCGTCACGGCCCTGCAGGGCGCCGGCCAGTTCGTGCTGTTCAGCTACTTCGCACCGATCGTGCGAGAGAGCCTGGGCGCCGACGCGACGCAGATGGGCCTGCTGTGGGGCTGGTTCGGCCTCTGCGGCCTGCTGGGCAACATGGCCGTGAGCCGCTACATCGACCGCATCGGGGCAGCGCGCATGGTGCTGGTCACCACGGTGCTGATCGCAACGAGCCTGCTGCTGTGGCCGCTGGCGGTCAGCTTCGCGACGCTGGCGCTGATCCTGGTGCCTTGGGGCCTGGGTTGCTTCGCCACCAACTCGGCCCAGCAGGCGCGACTGGTCTCGCTCTCGCCGGCACTGGCGCCGGGCTCGGTGGCGCTGAACAGTTCCGGCATCTATGTCGGCCAGGCAGTGGGCGCGGCGGCCGGGGGCTGGCTGCTGGCCCACGACGCCGCCCCGTGGATGAACTGGGCCGGGCTGGTCACCATGCTGCTGGCGCTGGCACTGAGCATGGCGGTCGACCGCGCGCAGCGCCGCGCGCCCGCATTCAGCGCTTGATCGGCCGCGGGGCGATTTCCGCTTCGGTGCTCGGATCGAACAGCTCGAAGTCGATCACATGCGGATCGTTCGAGGGCGTCGGCGCCTTGGCCGGCTCGAGCGGTGTCGGCATCGTCTCGTAGGCCGTCTTGTCGAAGGCGCCGAGGTCCATCTCCAGGTCGGGCAGCACGGCCGGACGGACGGTCGGGGCCGGGGCGGCCGGCGACAGCTGCGCATCCGGGTCGATCACCGTCTCGTGCTGCATGCCCTGGTCGATCGAGCCATAAATAGAGGGCGGCAGCACCGGGCCGCCAGCGATCGCCGGCGGCGCCAGTTCGGTGTCCGGCGGGGCGGTCACGGTCGGTGGCCCTTCGCGCACCTGCGTGTCGGCGAAGGCATGGGGCTCGAAGGCGGCAGCGGGCGCGCTGGCGGGATCGATGACTTCCTTGGCCACCGAATAGAGCAGCAGCAGTTCCTGGTAGGCGGCCAGGTCGAAGGCTTCGTCGTTGTGGCCGGGCCTGCGGAACACCAGCTCCTCGATCAGCGCCAGGGTCCCCGGCGCGGGCCACAGCGCCTCGATGCGCGCCAACGCGCTGCGGTAGTGCTCGAGGCCTTTGCCGGTGTCGGTGAAGTGGGCGAAAGACGGCACATCGGCATTGAAGACGCGTTCGAAGTCCTCGGCCAGCCGTGTGTAGTCGTCTTCGCGTTCGAGCGAATGGAAGATCCTCAGCAGATCGAGATAGGCCAGCGCGCTGGTGCCGGGATTGGCGGCGATGTGCTCGCGCAGGACTGCGATCGCCTGGTCGTGCTGGCCCAGCGACAGAAAGAAATCGGATTGCTGCTGGACGTCGAACAGCTCTTCTGTGTTGACCGGCCGCACAGGGGTACCTTCGGCCAGCTGGGCCGGGTGCGGCAGCGGTGCGTGCGGGCCGCTGTCGAGGTCGTCGTCGGGCTCGAGCGGCGCGAACGGCGTCGGCCCGAAGGTCCTGGGGCCGACGTTGCGCCGCTTGCCGGGCGGCTCCGAGTCCAGGTCCATCTCGTCGTCGAGCAGACCGCCGTGCGGGCGCGGACGGCGCGGGTCGTCGACACCAGGCGGCGCTTCGCCCCACCACGCCGGTGCACTCGCTCGGCGCGCCAGGCGCCACAGCATGAACATGCCGATCAATGCCAGCAACAGGAGCGCCACGAGGGCATAGACCAGCGGATTGGCGTAGCGGCTTTCGCGCGCTTCGGCCAGTTCGCTGCGCATCTCGAGCAGGGTCCGCTGGTTCTGGGCGGCCTGCTCGCGCAGCGCGGCCAGCGCGGCTTCCGTGTCCTTGGCGCGCTTGGCCTCGCGCTGCGCTTCTTCGGCGGCGGGATCGAGCGCATTCCAGAGCGCCGCGGCGGCGGCACGGCGGACCGGGTCCGGCGCGTCGGGCAGGGTCAGTTCGGGCGTCGCCCTCAGGTTGCCGGCCCGCGCCGGTGCCGGCTCCAGCGCCTCCACCTGCAGTCGCGGCCGTCCCGCGCCGGCCTCGCGCGGCGCTGCTTCAGACGCTGCGGGAGGCGAAGGCGGCGGCGTGACGCGCGTGGCGGGCGCAGGCACCGCGGCTGCCGTGCGC